>DASRSH010000030.1:0-12701 GCA_035656575.1 Opitutaceae bacterium | reverse complement strand
CCAGATCGCCGAGGAATTGAAGAAGCACGCCGGCGAGGAGCTCGAGCACGCGCTCGCGATCGCGCGGCAGATCGACTACCTGGGCGGGGAGCCGACGACGGTTCCCGCCGCGGTCAAGACCTCCGACCAGGCCGATGAGATGCTGCGGTTCGATCTGGAAAACGAGCGGACGACGATCGTCAACTACCGGCAGCGGATCCAGCAGGCCGACCAATTGGGGGAGTTCGCGCTGGGCGAGGTGCTGCGCAAGATCATCGCGCAGGAGCAGGACCACCTGATCGATCTGGCCGACGCCCTGGGCATCGATCCGCCGCGGGTGGACGTCTCCGTCGCGAAATAAACGCGTGCCTCGGGGGCCGGGCCCTGGCAGGGTGGCGGGCGCAACCGACTACCGGTCATGAAAAAATCGGACGTCCTCTCTAAGATCAAATCCGAGCGCGTGGTGGCGCTGATTCGCGCCGACAGTTCGGACGGCCTGCTCGATTGCGCCCGGGCGCTCGCGGCCGGCGGCCTCACCAGTATCGAGCTCACGATGACCACTCCGGGCGCCATCCGCATGCTGGAAAAGGCTACGGCCGAGCTGCCCGAATTTCTTTTTGGGCTGGGCACGGTGCTCGATGCGGAGACCGCGCGGGCCGGAATTCTCGCCGGAGCGCGCTTCATCGTGACTCCCGCCGTGCGGCCGGAGGTCGTCCAGATGGCCCGCCGATACGGCGTGCCGGTCCTCTGCGGCGCGCTCACGCCGACGGAGATCATCCAGGCCTGGGAGGCCGGCGCGGACGCGGTGAAGGTCTTTCCGGCGGAATTCTTCGGGCCGGCGTACATCAAGTCGGTCAAGGCTCCGCTGCCGCATATCGAATTGGTTCCGACCGGCGGGGTCACCTCCGACAACGTCGGCGAGTTTCTCAAGGCGGGCGCGATGGCCACGGCCGCCGGCACCTCGCTCGTGGACGCCAAGGCGCTCAAGGAGCGCAACTGGGGCGCCATCACCGCCAAGGCCAGGGCATTCGCGGAGGCCGTCAGCCGGGCAGGTACTTCCTGATATCGGGCAGTTCCTTGATCCGCCGCCCGCCGTTCAAGCGCGCGAAATAGGGATCCTCCTCCGGGGCGACCTCGACCTCCGTCTCGCCGTCGGCGGCGTCCTCCTCCTCCTCGCCGATCACCGTCCAATCGACCTCGTCGTCAAAGACGTGGGAAATGCGCAGGGCGCGGGGTTCGAGGATGAGCGCGGGATTGCGGACGCGGTTGTCGCGGACGAATTCAAACAGGCAGGGATAATGCCCGGACTTGTACCGCGACTGAAAGTCGCTGATCCACTTGTTGGCGACCCCCTCGCGGTGGTTGAGCAGGACCACGTCCGCGAAATGAATGCAGCCGTCGAACCAGGCCAGGAGCTGGGGATGCGCCTCGGCCAGCCGGCAGTCGACGACGCAGATCACCCGGGCGACCTCGAGGCCGCGGCCGGCCAGCCACGCCTTGAACGCCTCGATCTGGTCAACCGGGTCGGAATTGCCCGCCGTGAAGAAGAACAGCCGCGAGACTCCGGCCGGGGCATCGGCGCACAGGACGCCCGGCGCGGCCCAGGTCCAGCGCCCCACCTCCGCCGCCGTAGCCAGCGGGGCGTCGGCCTCAGCCGGGGCTTCCCCTTCGGGCAGCAGCACCGCCGCGCGCTCTCCGTCCCCGCCGCCGCCTTCGATCAGGTCGGCCACGAGGGCTCGCCGGCCGGAGCCGACCGGACCCAGAATCAGATACACCAGCGGTTTTTCGTCACCCATCGAAAGTCCCGCGGAGCCTAGCCCAAAACGGCGGGGCAATCAAAACTTGAAGGTGCGATTCTGCGCCGACTGGCGCAGCCAGTGGTCGACGACCACGAGCGCGGCCATGGCTTCGACAATCGCCACCGCGCGGGGGACGACGCAGGGATCGTGGCGGCCGCGGGCCGCCAGCTCGGTCTCCTGGCCCTGCACGGTCACCGTCGCCTGCGGCTTGAAGATCGTCGCGGTGGGTTTGAACGCCACGTTGAAATAGATCTCCTCGCCGTTGCTGATGCCGCCCTGGACTCCGCCCGAGCGGTTGGTCGGCGTCACGATCCGGCCGCCCGGCGCGCGATAGGCGTCGTTGTGCTCGGAGCCCTTCAGCCGCGTGCCGGCGAAGCCGCTGCCGATTTCAAAGCCCTTGGTCGCGGGCAGCGACAGCATCGCCTTGGCCAGATCGGCTTCGAGCCGGTCGAACACCGGCTCCCCCAATCCCGGCGGCACGCCGCGAATCCGGCAGCGGATGATGCCCCCCAGGGAGTCCCCCTCGTTGCGGGCCTCCCGGATCCGCGCCAGCATGCGCTCGGCGGCGGCCGGGTCCGGGCAACGGACCGCATTCGCCTCCACTTCCGCCAGCGTGGGAAAATGATCCGGCTCGGGGGCCACGATATCGTGAATCGCGGCGACGTAGGCGCGGAATTCGACCTGGGCGGCCAAGGCGAGGATCTTCTTCGCGACGGCGCCCGCCGCCACGCGGCCGATCGTCTCACGGGCGGAGCTGCGGCCGCCGCCCCGGTGGTCGCGCAGGCCGTACTTGGCCTGATAGGTGTAATCGGCGTGCGAGGGCCGGAACTTCTCGCGCATCTCATCGTACGCGCCGGGCCGCGCGTCGGTGTTGCGCACGCAGAACGACAGCGGGGCGCCGGTCGTCCGGCCTTCGAAGACGCCGGCGAGAAACTCCACGCGGTCGGCCTCGTCCCGCTTGGTCGTGATGTCGCTTTGACCCGGCCGCCGGCGGTCCAGGTCGGGCTGCACATCGCCGGGCTCCAACGGGAGCCCCGCCGGGCAGCCGTCGATGACCACGCCCACGGCCGGCCCGTGGCTTTCTCCCCAGGTCGTGATCGTGAAAAGTTTGCCGAAGACGTTGCCCATGCGGGCAGCGACCTTCCGGGGTTTCCCCCTAGGGAGCAAGCCTGCGGCAATCGGGTCGAAAGCAACCTTCGATAGGTCCCAGCGTCTTGCACCGGCACTTTACAAGCCCAGCGAATTATTTTCTGATACTCTCCCGGCGGTCCGCCACCGGGATAGGGCAACATCCTAATACCGAATGATTTTCCGCCACGTCCGTCCGATTTTGGCCGCAGGGGCTCTCGCTGCCGCGGCCCGCCTGTTTGCCCAAGTCCCCCATCCTCCGGTAAATCCCTATCAGCGGCCCAGTTCCGAATCCGCCCGAGCCGCTCTCGCGGGCCGGGCCGACGAGATGATCACCTCGTTCAAGCTGGCGGATGCCGATGTGGATGCGGTGCTGCAGGCGCTGCAGATGTACACCGGACGGACGGTGCTCCGGCCGGCGACGTTGCCGGTGGTGCAGGGCTTTTCCATCACGATCAGCCATCCGATGTCCAAAGGGGACCTCGTTCTCGCTTTGGAAACGCTGCTGTTCGAGAACAACATCGGCGTCACTCCCTTGGGCACCCAGTTTCTGAAGGTGATGCCGCTGGCGTCGGCGCGGACCGAGGCTCCGGAATTCATCGACGGCTCGACCCTCGATTTGCCGCCCAGCGGCAAGCTCGCGACCAAGCTGTTCCAATTGCATTTCCTGCGCGCGACCGAGCTTTTCAGCGGCGGCCCGCAAGGCGGCCTGCAGGGCATCTTTTCCTTGAACATCGGCCAGCCGGTGGTGGTGCTGCCGCAGGCCAATGCGGCCCTGGTCACCGACACGGTCAGCAACCTGCAGCGGCTGGAGGTGCTGCTCCAAAGCATCGACAAGCCCAACGTCGTCGCCTTTCAGCCCAAATATTACCAGCTGCAGAACGTGAAGGCGAGCGACCTGGTCACCAAGATCAAGGCATTGCTGCAAGGTCCCGCCCAGGCGGCCCAGATCGGCTCGGGCACGATCTACAGCGCGGACGACCGGACCAATCAGCTCGTTCTGATTGCCGACCCCCGCGAGTACCCGTTTTTCGACGGGCTGATCGCCCGCCTCGACATGCCGGCCAATCCGAACACGAACACGGACGTCATCTATTTGAAGCATGCCGATGCGAACACCCTGCAGCCGATTCTGCAGAACCTCGTGCAAGGCGAAGTGGCGGCGCAGCAAAAAACCAATTCGGCCACCAACGTCAGGCCCAACGGCGAGACCGCGCCGGCGGGGCCGCCCGCGCTGGCCAATGCCGCGGCTTCGGCGCTCGCGAGCGCACGCGCCGCGGGCGAAGGCGGGGAATTCTCGCAGTTCCTGGTCGTCGCGGCCGATGAGCGCAGCAACTCCATCATCGTCTCCGGCGAAAAATCGGACCTGACCCTCATGCATGCCCTGGTCGAAAAGCTCGACGAGCCGCTCGGCCAGGTGCGGCTCCAGGTCATCATCGCCGAAGTCACGCTCTCGGATACGGACATCAGCGGCATCACCTCCCTGGGCCTCACCGTCGGCACCGACAATGTCCGCGGCACGCATATCACGAACTTCGCCGGCGGCAGCAGCGGCGCAGCCATTCCGGGGACGAGCATCGCCGGCTGGGACTTCACCAACGGCGTCGTCAATCCCCTGGCGTTCGACGCCGCGCTCAACACGACCTCGGCGGGCCAGAAGAGCATCCTGCACGTCATCTCGGCGCCGGTCATCATGACCGACCATAACAAGCCCGCGGAAGTCATCGTGGGCCAGCAGGTGCCGGTCGTGACGGGCGGCCAGACCACCGTTGCGACTGCGGGCACCACGCCCGTTTCGACGTCCACCGTGACCTACGAGAACGTGGCGATCGACTTGTCCGTGACCCCGCTCATCGGGGACAACGGCGATGTCCAGCTGACCATCGACCAGAAGGTGGAGGACATCAGCGGCTACACGACCGTCAACGGCACGCAAACGCCTAACATCGGCGTGCGCGAGGCGAAGTCCTTCCTCACCTGCAAGGACGGCCAAATGATCGTCCTGGGCGGCATGCAGCAGACTTCAAAATCGGCAACGCAGGGCAAGCTGGGCTTCCTGTACGAGATTCCGATCCTCAGCCAGATTCTCGGACCCCATACGGATGATCTGGAACGCACCGAGCTGCTGTTCTTCATCCGGCCGACCATCATCCCGCCGGACGAAACCACCGCGGACACCGTGAAGCGCGTCAACGAGATGTCGAACCGCGACCAGATCAACGAGTTCCTGAAGAATCCCACCCCGCAGCCCGACAACAAGGTCAAGAACTTCCTCGATCGCTTCAAAACGGGAGACAACTGATCATGTCGGAGCTGGTGAATGATGCGCTGCCGGGGGCGCTGGCCTCCAGGCTGACGGAGGAGCAGCGGCAGGCCGTGGAGGAGGCACCGCGCGGCAACCGCCTGGTCGTCCTGGCCCAGGCCCTAGGACTTACCGAACAGGACGCTTTGATGGCGCTGGCCGCGGAGGCGAAGCTGGACGTCGCCTTGAACCTCGAGACCGATCCGAACTCGCGCGGCCTCCTGCCCGCCCGGTTGGTCCACGACTACCAGATCATCGCGATCAAGAAGGAGGACGTCGCGGCCGAGGACGTCACCCCGGCCACGCCGCTGCACCTGGCCAGCGCGTGGCTGCCCGATTCGACGATGGACGACTGGCTGCGGACCTTCACTCCCCGGCCGCTGGTCTGGCACCTGGCGGTGCCCGAGCGGGTGCACCAGCTCATCATCGAGAACTTCGGCGTCGGCTCCCACTCGCTGGAGGACAGCGACGACGGCTACGTGGCGCCCGAGGCGGCCCAGCAGGCCGAGGAAGTCGTGGACGAGGACGCCGCGGTGGTGCGGTTCGTCAGCGACGTCATCAGCCAGGCGATCGATGACCAGGCGACGGACATCCACTTCGAGCCGCAGGAGGGCCAGCTGCGCATCCGCTACCGCGTCGACGGGCTGCTCGTGCCGGTGCCCCTGCCGGAGAACCTGCTGCGCTTCCAGGATGCGATCATTTCGCGCGTCAAGATCATGGCGCGCCTGAACATTTCGGAGCGGCGGCTGCCGCAGGACGGACGCATCAACTTCAAGAGCGGGAGCAACACGCTCGATATTCGCGTCTCGACCATTCCCACGATCTATGCCGAGTCGATCTCGCTGCGCCTGCTGAACAAGAAGAAGGAGGCGTATTCGATGGACGGGCTGGGCATGAGCGCCGAGGAGCAGGCCCATATCATCAAGATCCTGGACTACCCTCACGGGATCATTCTCGTCACGGGCCCGACCGGCTCGGGCAAGAGCACCTCGCTCAACGCCTTTCTGCGCAAGATCAACTCCACCGACCTGCGCATCATCACGATCGAGGACCCGATCGAATACGAGGTTCCCGGCGTCAACCAGATGCAGGTGCGCCCGGAGATCGGGCTCACCTTCGCCGATGCGCTGCGCCACGTGCTGCGCCAGGACCCCGACGTGATCATGGTCGGAGAGATCCGCGACCGCGACACGGCGGAGATTGCCATCCGCGCCTCGCTCACCGGCCACCTGGTGTTCTCCACCATCCACACCAACGACGCCCCCGGCGCCATCACCCGCCTGATCGACATGGGCATCGAGCCGTTCCTGGTCGCTTCGGCGATCGAACTGGTCATCGCCCAGCGCCTGGTCCGCCGGCTCTGCCAGGAGTGCTGCCGTCCGGCGCCGGTGAACAAGATCAAGCTGCAGGAATCCCTCGCCATCCTCGAGTGCGACCTGAGCGAGGCCGAGCTGATCCAAAGCCTGAAGCAGCCGGTGGGCTGCGACCGCTGCCGCGGCACGGGCTACCGCGGCCGCATCGGGCTGTTCGAGATCTTCCGGCTCAGCGACGAAATCCACGAGCTGGTCCTCAAGCGCGAGAGCACGCGCACCCTGGCCGATTGCGCCCGGCGCCACGGCATGCGCACCCTGGGCCAGAGCGGCTGGGAAAAGGTCAAGGCCGGCTTCACCACCCTGGACGAAGTGCTCCGGGTGGTCACCGTGGCGGAGAAGGGCTAGGCGCATGGCGCAGTACGCGTACAGCGCACGCAATCGCTCCGGCGCCGCGGTGCAGGGCGACCTCGAGGCGCCGACGCGGCGCGACGCCCTGCGCATCCTGGCCACCCGCGGGCTGCAGGTCTCGCAGGTGAGCGAGCGGACGCCGGCGGCGGCGCCCAAGGCGGCGAAAGCGGCCAAGGCGCCAGCCAAGCCTTCGGCCGGCCCGGCGGAGGCGGGCGGGTTTTCCTTCAGCCTGAGCAGCCAGCGCGACACCACCCCGCGGCGGTCCGAACGGCTGCAGTTTCTGGAAGCGCTCTACGATCTGACGACCAGCGGCCTGTCCGCGGGCGAAGCCGTGCGGCTCTTGTCGGTCCGGATCAAGGCGCCGCGCCTGCGGGCGCTGACCCAGGGACTGTGGGATCAATTGAGCGAAGGCGTGCCGCTTTCGCGCGCGATGGGCAACTTTCCCCAGGTCTTCGACGCCTCGACCGTCAATCTGATCTCCGCGGGCGAGGCCACCGGTTCGCTCAACGACACGCTCGCCCGCCTGATTGCCCACCTGACCGAGCGCCGCGAGCTGCAGCGCCAGCTGCTCACCGCCCTCGCCTATCCCCTCCTGCTGATGTGCGTGGCGATCGGGCTGATCCTGTTCTTCCTCTTCTTCCTCCTGCCGCGGCTGCAGAGCCTGCTCAATTCGCTCGGCTCGGACATGCCGATGTCGACCCAGATCCTGGTCAACACTTCCAACTTCGCCATCCACTACGGGCTGTTCATCATCATCGGCCTCGCGCTGCTGGGCCTCTCCTTCTGGCGCTGGCGGCAGACCGAGGCCGGGCGGCTGCGCAGCGATGAATGGCTGCTGTCGCTGCCCCTGGTGGGCAGGTTCCTCTCCACCCGGACGGTGCTCGAGTTCAGCCAGAACCTGGCGGTGCTGCTGGAGAACGGCATCACCGCCTCGGAGGCGCTGAAGATGACCGAACGGCAGATCACCAACCGGGTCCATCGGCAGGCCTTTGCCGACGCCACGGCCCGCGTCCTGGAAGGCGAAGCCCTTTCGCTGGCGCTGGCCCGGACGCGGACCTTTCCCGACCTCGTCCTGGACCGCCTGGCCGTCGGCGAGAACACCGGCAACGTCGCCCCGGCCCTGCGCAACATCGGCCAGTCGCATCAGAAGGCGATCAGCGCCCAGCTCAACATGTTCACGAACCTGATCGCGACCGTCGTGCTGGTGACCGTCTTCATCTTCGTCGGCTTCATCGCGCTCGCCATCGTCAGCGCGGTCTTCAAGGTCAGCGCCAGCTTCAAGTGAGCCGGCGGCCGCCGGCGGTCACTTGTGGCCCAGGGTCGTGTAGAGAAACGTGGCCTGGGCGACGGCGGCCGCGAAGACCCAGAGGATCATGCGTGTGCCCTGGGCCTCGATCTTGGCGTCGAGCTTGCCAAAGCGTTCTTCCAGCTTTCCAAATCGGCCTTCGAGCCGAAGTTCAAGGGCCTGGAGCTCGCCTCGCTTGACCAGAGCATCCGACAATCGGCCCGAATGATCTTCGATTTCGAACTCCATGGCCTTTAATATCGCATGCACCTGCTCGGGCGGCAACTTGGATTTCTCCAGGATCTCCAGGCTCGTCGTTTTCACGCCCCGATAATAGCAGGCGCCCGAGGTGGGTTGGCGGCAACAGCATCGTTTGCCAAAGGTAGCAGCGGCGTCCCGCCGCTGCCTCACGGGCGAAAGCGGCGGGACGCTGCTTCCACAAGAGCAATCGGTACTCCCGCCCGCTTGGCTGACTACTTGACTCGGCCGCTTGGTGGAGCGATAGGGGCGCGGTGATCTCAATGAGGCTCGCGGTCGCTCCCCTCTCCCTAGCGCTGGCTGCGTTCGCTTCGGCTCAGACGTGGCAGCCGCTGGGGCCGGCGCGCTATTATGTCGGCGATGTCCACACGGACCAGGTCATCTCCTTCGATGACTCCACCTGGTCCACGGCCCTGCCTGAAGCCTTCAGCGGCCGCCCGACCTGGGTCAGCTGGCATTTCACTCCGGAGGCGGCGACGCGGGGCCAGGACCTGCTCGTGGAGCTGGGGGATGAGGAAGCCACGAACGTCACCTATTGCAACGGGGCCGCCGTGGCCGGCGGGCTGGGCCAAGGGGGACAGGCAGTCTTCGTTGTGCCGGCCCTGCTGGCGCAGCCCGGCCGGGACAACGTCCTCGCGGTGCATGTCACCGACGCGGCCGGCTGGGCCGCCGTGCGTGCGGGCCGCTTCGGCTGGGTTCGACTGGCGGACGAACAGGCGCGGTTTCTGGCGCTCGATCGCGCCGCGAGCGCCGCCTTGGAGCGGCGGTTCGCCCCGTTGGGCGCAGGCGCCTGCGACTTTCTGCTGCGCGGACTGCGGGCCGCCGACATCGCGTCGGCCTCGGGGTCGCCCTGGAGGACCGCTGAACTTTGGCGGCGGCTGCGGGTGATCCAAGCGGATCCGGAGCGCTATGCGCGGGACTGGCGGGCTTATTCCGCCTGCGATCCGCTCGATTTCATGCGGGACAGCGAGATGTACCGCGTGCTGGATTTTTCCGGCCCGGCGCTGCAGAAGCCCGCGATGGGCAGCGAACTGTCCGACTTCGGATCGTGGTATGACGTCGCCTATTCGGGAGGCCTCAACCGCTTCTATCTGGGCTCCGTCCGGCAGGGCGTCGGCCCCGACCATGAGTTCTTCAACACCGCCCGGGACGTGGGCCTGCTCGCGCTCTACGTGCGCAAGGGGAAGGACGAAATCGTGGACGGAGGCGAGAAGGACTCGGCAGTCACCTGGCTGCCCTACGGCTGGCGGACCACGACCCGCCAAGCGGGCCTGGAAATCGAATCCCGCGCCTTCTTCGCCGGCTTCGACACCCTGGCCATCTACGGACGCGTCACCAACCGCGGTTCGGAGCCGGTGCCGATCGCGCCCGGCCTGCTGGTCACGGCCCGCTCGAACTACGACGGCCGGACGGGCGGCCGCGTGACCGGCCGGTTCGAATCCGGCGGGCGCCTGCTGCTGCGCAATGTGCGCGCCGGCCTGAGCACGACCCCCGCGCTGTATGGCGATACTCTCAGCATCGGCTGCACCCTGCCGGGGTGCACCGGGGCCTTCACCTCCCTGCCCGGTCCTTCCGCCCGCGGCGGCGCCCTTCGCGCCGCGGCGGCAGAGGCGAGCGCTCCGGCGCTCGACGCGGCCGCGGGCACCGCGCGCTTGGAAAGCTCTCCCGTGACGCTGGCGCCTGGCGCGTCGCTCGAATTCTCGTTCGCGGTGGCCGCCGCGGCCGCGGACGGGGACGCCGAAAAGGCCTGCGCGCAGCGGCTGCAGGCTTGGATCGGCGCGCCCCGCGAGGCCGTGACCCAGGCGGATTCGGACTGGGGCCGATTTCTCTCCGGCCTGCCGCGGCTGCACCATCCCGGCTACGCCGAAGCCAAGCTCTACTACGCGGCCGCGACCGCGCTGCGCAAGAACCGCTACCTTTACCGCGACGAGGGGACGCTCTACAGCGCCTCGTTTCCGGCCCGAGGCGGCTTCAATTATTTCTACCAAAGCGACTCCTGCTGGAATCTGCTCGGATACCTCGACTTTCGGCCGCCCTGGGCCGAAGGGCATGCGGTCCCCATCCTCGTCCCCCCGTGCCAGATCATGGACCCGCATTTCTTCTGGTCCATGTGGGAGCTGTACTCGCGTCTGCCCGATGCGGGACAGCGGCGGGCGTTCGCCGAGCTCGTCTATCCCCTCCTGGAACACGCGTACCGGACATGGCTCTCGGACGTCGACACCGATCACGACCTGCTCGTCGCCACGCCGGACAACTGGGACGACAACCCGCGGTACGATCTGTTCTTCAAGGAAGAGCCATACGTGCCGGGCTGGAACAGCTGGTGGAACGACCTGGTCCGCGCGTGCCGCGAAGCGCCCATCGACGATCCGGCGCCCAGTTCCCAACTGGGTTACGGGGCCGTCGTGCTGGGCCGGCTGGCCCGGATCCTCGGCCGCGACGCCGACGCGCGCCAATGGGACGAACAGGTGCGGCGCCACGTGGCGGCGGTCAACTCGCTGTGGGACGAAACCCGGGGCTACTGGACGGTCAGCTACCGCCACACCGAGCGCGACGACGTGCTGACCAGCTCGATCATTTATCCCATCTTCACGGACCTCTGCCGCGATCCGGCGCGGATCCGGCGTGTGATCGAAACCCATGTGCTCAATCCCGGGGAATTCGACGGCCGCTTCCCGATTCCCACCGTGGCCTACGACAGCCCCCGGTTCTATCACCAGAAGCCCCCCTTTCAGGACGAACCGGGAGGGCTGTGGCGCGGCGCCCTGTGGATGCCGGAAGGCTGGATCGTGGTCAAGGGCCTGTACAAGTACGGCTACGAGGCGGAGGCGAAGCGCATCGCGCGGACCTGGATCGACATGATGGCGCACCAGTCCGCGTCCGTCGGACCGTATGCCGCCCTCTCCTTCAGCCCGTCCGAATGGTACGATTCGCGCACGGGCCTCGCGCAGAACAACCGCGCGTTTTCCTGGTCGTCCGCGGTCGCGCTCGATCTCCTCCTGGGCAACTACCAGAACGAGCGGGTGGTGGGGGCGAATCCCGCCCGGGACGGCGCGATCGACGGGCACATCCGCGAAATCTACGCCTTTGCGGACGATCACCCGCTGTTTCGCGTCTATCCGGGCAAGACGGTCTTTCCCGTTCTGCACATGCGATCGACGGACGGCCTGCCGATCGGCCGCAGCCGGCGCGTGGCGTTCTCCTTTGCGGACCCGGCGGGGAACTTCCCGGAGGCGATCGCGTTTTGCGCCGATGACGCGAAATGGCGCGTCGTGAGCGCAGAGACCGGCGGAGCCCTCGCGCCGGGAGCCGATGGCCTATACCGCGCGCGCGCCGGCACGAGGCTCGCCCTCGTGCCGCGCTGACCCGGTGGAAGCGGCGTTCCCGCCGCTTCCCGCCCGGCCACCAGCGGCTAAGCCGTGAGGGGCGCGTGCGCCAGCGGCTTCGCCACGGGTCCAACCGGGAGGACAACCCGCCCGCAGGTTTCGTTCAGCACCACGGCAAAGCCCGTGTACATCGCGCTCAGGCCGCAGATGATGCCCTCGTAGCCGGCCAGGTGCTTGATCGCGTCGCTATCCAGGCGCTCGCCGATCGCGAGCAGGAAAAACAGGACGGTCAGCGTGCCGAAGACGACCTGCAGCGCGCGGTTGAGGCGCAGGGTGCCGAAGAACAGCCCCGCGGTGAACACGCCCCAGATGGCGAGAAACGCGACCAGGCCGTTGCCGCTCGTGGGCGTCACGCCCGTGATCTGGTGGGGCAGCGTGATCAGGGCCACCAGCGCCAGCCAGAACATGCCGTAGGAGGTGAACGCGGTGGCGCCAAAGGTGTTGCCCTTCTTCCATTCCAGGATGCCCGCGATCACTTGGGCGAGTCCGCCGTAGAAGATGCCCATCGCGAGCACCATGCTGCCAAGCTCGATGAAGCCCGCATTGTGCAGGTTCAGGAGCACCGTTGTCATGCCAAAGGCCAGGAGGCCGAGCGCGGCCGGATTGGCCGTCGTATCCTTGATTTCGATGGATTCAGTCATTGGGGGTTTGGGGAATGCCAAGGGCCGCCGGGGGTGGCGGCCCAGACCCCCACCCTAAAACCCCGGCCGGGGACCGTACACGAAAAAATTACCGGCGGTGGAGAGAGTATCCCCAACCGCCGCAGGCGTTCCCCCGTCACCAGTGGTTGTCGGTAATACTCCTGGGCGGGTTGCCATCATCCCAAACCCAACTGGCGCTGCT
>DASRSH010000029.1:0-1824 GCA_035656575.1 Opitutaceae bacterium | reverse complement strand
AGCGCATCTGGGCGGAAAATCCCATGACCACCCTGCTGGTGACCCATTCGATTCCCGAAGCGGTGTTTCTGGCCGACCGCGTGGCCGTGATGCGGGCCAATCCGGGGCGCCTGGGCCAGGTGATCCCGATCGACCTGCCCCGGCCGCGCCGGCCGGAGGACCTGCGCAGCCCGGAATTCCATGCCCTGTGCGACCGCTTGAGCGAGCTGCTTTACGAGGGGACCCGCGCGTGACCCCGGCCGCGCCCTTCGCCCTGCGCGCCACGGTGGTGAGCGCCCTGCCCTCCGGCGGTTTCCTTTTCGTGGAGGACGGCATCGTCGAGGTGGGTGCGGACGGGCGGATCGCCTGGGTGGGCGAGGCGGGGCGTTATGCCGGCGCGGCTCCGGTGCGGGACGCGCGTCCGCTGTGGCTGCTGCCCGGGATGATCGATCTGCACGGCCACCTGCCCCAGTTTCCCATGACGGGCATGAATCACTACGGCCTGGAGCTGATGCCCTGGCTGGTGGACGTCATGGCCCCCACCGAGCGGCGCTTCGACCGCGAACGCAGCCGGCAGCGCTCCCTCGAATACCTTTCGCTGTTTGCCGCCGCCGGCACGACCACTCCCGTCCTCTACGGATCGGTGGACGAAGGCGCGACCGACGAGGCGTTCGCCGCCGCGGCGCAGCACGGATTTCGGGTCTTGCTCGGGCAATGCCTGATGGACCGCTTTCGCTACGATTCGGAAATTCCCGACTCCCGCGTCACGGAGACGCGGCTGCGGCAGTCGGAGCAGCTGTGCGTCAAATGGAACGGCTACGACGACGGGCGGCTGCGGTACGTCTTCACCCCGCGCTTCGCCCCGAGCTGTTCGCGGGAGATGATGCGCGAATCGGCGGCATTGGCGAAACGCCACGACACCTACTGGCAGACCCACCTCTCCGAAACGCCGGGCGAGATGGAAACGATTCGGGAGATGTTTCCCGAATGCCGCGATTACCTCGAAGTTTACGAGCGGGCCGGGGGCGTCGGCCCGAAGACGCTGTTCGCCCACAGCGTCTTTCTCTCCGACGACGAACTGGACCGGATCCAGCAGGCCGGAAGTGTGGCCGTTCACTGCCCATCCAATGTGCTCAATCCCGCCGGGCTGATGGATTTGGGCCGCTATTTGCGCCGCGGGATCAAGGTCGGCCTCGGCTCGGATGTCGGCGGCTGCTACGACATCTCGCTGTTCTGCGCCATCGCCCTGGGCTGGGTTTGCCAGAGCGCCCGCCACAAGCTGATGCCCGACGCCACGGTCGAGCTTTCGCTCAAGCGGTGGCTCGAGCTGGCCACCCTCTCGGGCGCGCAGGCCCTGGGGCTGGACGATCGCATCGGCTCGATTGAGGCGGGCAAGGACGCCGACCTCATCCTCGCCGATGTCCAGTCCCTGCGCTTGACCGACGGCTTTCGGGACAAATGGCTGGAACAGCTCCTCACCCTGCTCATCTTTCGCTACCGGCCCGGCACGGTCCGGGCCGCGTGGGTCCGGGGCCGGCCGCTGCCCGGTCTCCCCGGCACGGCAATTGCTTGATCGCAGCGTCGTGTCGCCGCCCATCGCAGCCTCCGCCGAAGAGCCGCTCTACACGGTCATCGGCCCAAAATCGTGGTCCATGATGACGTCGCACGAGCTGGCGGCGGCCCTGCGCGAAACGGACGTGGCGCTGGTGCCCGTCGGGGCCATCGAGCAGCACGGAGCGCATCTGCCGCTGGGCCAGGACAACTATCAGATCGAGGAGATTGTCCGCCGCGCGGTCGTGAAGCTCGCCGCCGCAGGGCGGCGGGCGATCTTCGGCCCGACCATTC
>DASRSH010000028.1:0-7715 GCA_035656575.1 Opitutaceae bacterium | reverse complement strand
TAGGGCTGCATGAAGATGTAAAACCCGTAGTCGATCGCCACTCCGCTCAGCAGCGAGCCGATGACGAATACGAGGATATGCAGCCGGGCAAAAACCAGCGTCGAAACGGTCCAGGCGCCGAGCAGCGAGCACAGGACGATGGGGACCAGATGCGCGAGCTTCCACATCCGGCGCACGAAGAGGCAGCCCACCAGGAGCACGGCGGCCAGCGACGCCGAGTTGAGCAGCTTGATCTCCCGCTCGATGCGGGCGCGGCTGGCGGCCGCGAAGCGGTTGACGCCGGTCCAGCGGACTCGCACCGCGGGGTCGCGGGCCTGGATCCGCTCCAGCGCGCGGTCGATCGCAGCCTGCACCGGGCCTTGTCCGGCTTCGCTCAGGGGCGAAGCCCGGATGCGGCTCCACACCCGAGCGACGCCGGGCGGGGGGGCGCGCTGGCCGCCCAGAGCCCGGGCCTTGGCGGCGAGCGGAGCCAGCAGCAGCAGCGGATCCGCGGGCAGAAGCTGCTCGAGCGACATCGCCTCGGGCGCGCTGAGGTAGTCCTCCAGCCGCGCGGCGGCGCGGCGGGCGGTCCAGGTGGCGTAACGGTCCGGGGGCAGCCCGGTGCGGGCGTAGTCGCGCTCCTGGTCCCCGAGCCACGTCGGCAGCAGCAGGAGGTTGCGGTCGGCATAGAGGGCCCGGCCGAGTTTCTCCTCGTCGCCGTCGCCTTCCAGGGCTTCGGCCTCCGCAAATGCCGGGGAGGACTTGAGGTCGGCGGCAAGTTCACGGGCCGCGGCCGCGGGGGCCCGCGCCCCGGGCCGCGGATCGCGGAGGGTGAACAGCACCACCCGCGCCTGCACGTTCTCGGCGAGGTCGCGCACGGCGGCCAGCTCCGGCGCGCTCTCGCCGGAAGGAATCAAGTCCAGCACATTGGTCGAGATCTTGCGGGCGTAATTGAGGTGAAGCAGCCAGAGCCCGCACACCGCGACATAGACCGCCAGCGCCGATCGGACCCATCCCTTCGTCATCGGCGGAAATACGCCGCCACCTCGGCGGGTGAGAACGACGCGAGCCGGCGCTCATCCGCCAGCGTGATGACGATGCGCTCGTTCGCGGAGCGGATCAGCTCGATGCGGTTGGGCACCGGGCCATGCCCGGAAAGCGCCAGGACGGCGAAGCCGCCCGGCGGCGTCCGGCCGGGACGGGGGAGGAAGCTCAGGCGCCAGTCCTCCCCGGCGCGGCTGCCATGCAGCACGTAGAGCTGTTCGAGCGCCGGCAGGTCAAAGCGCAGGATGTCCACCATGGCGGCGATGGCCGCGCGCACGCGCGGATCGTCGGGCGCGGGGCGGTCGCGGCCCCGGGCGTCGCGCAGGAGCAGGCCGCCCGAGTCGACGATCAGGGTGCGCCGCCGGGGCGTCGCATAGGCGACGCTGAAGCCTCGGCGAGGGGAGATCCGCACTTCGCCGGTCAGCTCGACCGGGGCGGTGCGGAACGGAAAGTAGCGCGACTCCGTAAAGCGCGCGGTGCGGTCGCCGCCCGCGCCGAGCTGTCGAAAGAGCGTCTGCCAGCCTGGGCTGTCCGCGGCGATGACCGGGTCGGGAGGAGCCAGGGGCGCGGCGCCCGCGCGCCCAGAGCCAAGCGGCAGGAGGGCGAACAGCGCGAGGGCGGCGAGCAGGGGGCGGCGGCGGGCTCGGCGCAGCCGCACGACGGCGGGCCAGCGCCGCAGGGCCAGCTCGCCGAGCAGTCGGATCTGCAGCCAGACGAGCAGCGCGTTGTCGCGCACATAGCGAAAATGCGAGACGCCGCCTTCGTCGCGGCTGAGGTAGCGGCAAGGCGCGGGCAGGTTGATGGACGGGGTCCCCGCCCAGAACATGCGCACGATGACTTCCTGGTCGAAGTCGAATCCCCGGGCCCAACGCGTGGCCGCCAGCGCCGTCTGCAGGGCGGCAAGCGGATAGACGCGAAAACCGAACAGCGGATCGTCGATGCCCGGGCCGAGGATTTCGCAGCGGGTCAGGGCGATGGAAAGCTTGCGCCCCTGGCGGCGTGCCGCCGGCGCCTCCGGCCCGAAGACCGGCCGCCCCAGAATCATGGCTTCGGGCGCCGCCTCGGAGGCCCGCATGAAATGGGCGATCAAATCGGCCGGATGCTGGCCGTCCGAGTCCATGGTCAGAGCGTGCGTGAAACCGGCGGCGAGCGCGGCGCTGACGCCGGTGGCCACGGCCGCTCCTTTGCCGCCGTTGGCGCCGCGGCGGATGACCTTCACGCGGGGGTCGACGGCCGCCAGCGCCTCCACGGGGCGCTCGCTGCCGTCGGAGCTGCCATCGACCACGACCCAGACGGGCGCCCAATGGCGCACGGCTTCCTCCACGGTGGAAAGCAGGCGACGGCCGGTATTGTAAGAGGGGATCAGGACCAGCCGGCTGGTGGAGGCGGAGCTCATGCCCAGACGATGTCCTCCCCGCGGCGCAGCCAGAGCTGTTCCACGCACCGCGAGGCGGCCGCGCCGTCGGCGACCGCTTCGCTCGCCACCGCTCCGGCCCGCTCAATGCGCCAGCGGCTGGGGAATCGCGGGGGCGGCCACGGGCCCTGCCCCGGCCCGAAAAGGTCATGCTCGCCCCGCAAGGCGAGAACCTCGACCGGGCAGTGCGCCCGGCGCGCGATGAGGGCGAAGCCCGGCTTCAGCGCGTTGAGCGCGCAGCCCGCGCGCGTGCGCGTGCCCTCGGGAAAGATGAGCACGCTGTTCCCGGCCAGCAGCTGGTCCGCAAGCCCCCGGACCGAGTCGACGCCGCCTTCCGTCGAAACGTAGCCGGCGAGGCGGGCGGGCAGCCCGAGCAGGGGGTTGCGCAGGACGGCCGGCTTCACCAGGCATACGGGGTCCGGGAGGCGCGACAACAGGAACGTCGCATCGAGGAGCCCGGGGTGGTTGGCGACATACACGGCGGGGCGGGGGAGCGGGCCGGCGTCGAATCCCACCCAGCGGATCCGCACCAGGCCGGCGCGATCCAGCCAGCAGACCCAAATGCGGAAGAGCCCGCGGATCGTCCGGCGCACGGCGCGGGCGCGGCCGGGGCCCGCCGGCCACAGGCTTGCGGGCACGCAGGCGACCACCAGCGCCAGGGCGCCGCCGGCAAACAAAGCCCAGGAGAAAAGATACGCCAGCAGCCGCCACGCGCGCTTCATGATCTCAGGCGGGCACCGCGGCGGCCGGCGCCGGCGCGGGGGCTTCGGGGTTGAGCGGGGTGAAGTTGAACCACAGGTAGGGGTTGCGCCGCAGATGTCCTTCGGCCTGGCGCAGAAAGCGCTGGAAGTGCTCGTGCGCGCGCGCCAGGTTTTCCGCGCGCGAGCCGCCGTCCGGTTCGAACACGTCCGAAGCGAAGACCGTGGCATGGTCGGGCCCGTCCGGGATGCCCAGGCAGAACGCGACCGGGCGGCGAAAGATGAGGGCGAGGTGGTAGATCGTGACCGGGAACAGCCGGCGCGCGCCGAGGAAGTCGAAGGCTTCCAGCCGGGCGCTGAAATCCGGCCGGTCGCATTGCATCGCGACCGAGCCGCCGGAATCGATCGCATGCTTGAGCGCGAAAAGCAGGTTGTCGCGTTCATTCACCCAGATGAAGTCGATGGCGTGTTCGAACTGGCGGGCCAGCCGCCGCGTCTCGGGCGAGTTGTCGACCTGCAGCCGGATCATGTAGGTCTTGCGCCGAAAATGCCCAAGCATGAACCCGAGCAGATCGGCGTCGCCGATGTGGAGCGTGCCGAGAAACGCCGGGGTCCCCCGGACCATCAGGCGGGTGAAGTCCTCGGCCTGGGGATCGAGCAGGCAGCGGTAGCGCCGCCCGTCGGCCGAGCGCAGCTTGCGCAGCAGCGACTGGGCGAAGGTGTAGAAGTGCCGCCAGATCTCGCGGCGGGACGGCTCGCGCCCCAAGGCGGCGCGCAAATAGGCCCGGGAGTGGCGGCGCTGCGCCGGCATGCACGCCACGGCGATCCACGTGCCCGCCCCCACCAGGGCCTCGAACACCCGGCGCGGCAGCAGGGCGTCGGCGCGGGTCAGGAACAGGTACCCCCAGTTCGGCCCGGGATTGCGCGGCTGGCCGGCCGGATTCATAGCCATTCCAGCTCCAGGTCGAGGCCGCGGCCGGATTCCCGGTCCCGCACGCGCCGCCACAGTTCGCGCAGGTCCCAGGCGGCCGCCGCCCCCCCGCTTCCGCAGCGGAGCCGCCCGATGGCGCCTTCCGGCGCGGGCGACAGTCCCAGCGCGAACGCGAAGGTCTCCTCGCTGGCCGAGCCCGCTTCGCGCAGCCAGGTGCCCCGCTCCTCTCCTCCGCAGACGACCACGCGCTCCCCCGGGCAGAGCGCCGCCAGCGCCAGGGCCCGCGAGCCGAGCCCCGGCTTGCCCGTCAGGGGGAACAGCTCCCGGACCGGCTGCTGGCGGGCGATCAGGACCTGCTGCACGGCGCTGGGGTGGATGGAGGTCTGGAACAAGGTGGGACTGGCGGTGGGAAAGCTGGCCAGGTACTCTTCCAACGCCTGATTTTCGGCATAGGTCGACGCGTAAATGACAGCGTCGCACTCTCCGGGAGCCGTGGCCTGCAGCACGCTGCCGATCAGCAGGCCGAGCTGGGTCATGCGCCGGGTGGTTCCGCGGGGAAAGGCGGCCTGCAGGCGCTCGCGCGTCGCGGCGGGCGTTTCGGCTCCCGGGTCCTCGGCGGCGGCGGCGGTGATGAAGCGCTCAATCATGGCTCACGAGCACGGCCGCGTGGGCTCCGCCGAAGGCGTTGCTGGCCAGGACGAACGCATCGCAGGACGCCGCGGGGAAAGAATCGAGGGCCACGGTGGGGCCGCAGCACGGCGGCTGCGTGGCCACGGTGCCGGGTATGCGCCCGGACCGGACGGCGGCCAGGGCCACCGCCAGTTCGACCAGGCCGCAGCTTCCGAGCGTGTGGCCCAGGCTGCCTTTCCATGAGACGAGAGGGGCGTCCGGGAAAAGCCGCGCGAGCGTTTGGGCCTCGAGCCGGCCCGCCTCCAAGGTGCCGGTGCCGTGGCCCTTGATCCATAGCCTGCGTCCGGCCGCCGCGGGCCGCAGCGGCGCGAGGCAGCCGTCGAAGCCGGCGCCGTCCGGGCGGTTGGCGGTGAAATGGTGCATTTCGTTGTACAGGGCCTGGGCGCGGATCGCCGGGCCGCCGCCGGTGGCGGCGAGAACGGCGAAGGCGGCGCCGTCGCCGAGGCCGATCGCGCCGGTCGGGCGCTCCGCGTACGGCTCCGGAAAGGCCCCGTTGAGAATCTTCAGCGCATGGAAGCCGGCGGTGACGAACGGGCTGATGAAGTCGAAACTGAAGATGAGCGCGCGTTCCGCCGTCCCGGCGCGCAGCCGGCGCTCCGCCGCGAGCAGGCCCAGGTGCGCTGACACGCACGCGTGCGAAAGCAGGGTCAGGTCGGGGCCCCAGCCGAAGCGGGCCCGCAGCAGCTCCGCGACCAGGAACGGGGTGCCGAAGCGCAGGTGGGCCGTGTCACGGCTCTGCTGATACGCATGGAGGCTGCCGACCCCGAAATTGCTGCTCGTCAGGAAGACGGGATGGCCGGCTTCCCCCCACGGCCCCTCCGGAATCTCCCGCGCGAGCCCGTCGAGGATGGGGAGCCATTCCGGCGGCGCCGCCTCGTCCAGCGCCCGGCCCCCGCAGCGCGCGAGCGGCACCGGATCGCCTCCCGCGGCCCCCAGGACCGGCGCCAGGGCCAAGGCGCGCCGCCCGGCCAGGAGGGCGGCGCCCGTGGCCTCGGCATCGCCGAAAGCGGTGCGGCACGAGCAGGCGGCGATCCGTGGCGTCACGTCGGCAAACGCTCCGCCGGGACGCGCGCGCGAATGAATTCGGCGAGTTTGGCGACGCTGGCCAGGGCGACGCGCGACTCTTCGCTGGAGGTGATCTTCAAACCGAACTCCTTCTCGATCGCGACGACCAGCTCCAGGGCGTCGATGGAGTCCAGGTTGAGGCCGGCGCCGATGAGAGGCTCGTCGTCCGGCAAATCCCCGGGCTTCACGTCGTCGAGCTTCAGGGTACTGACAATCAGTTGCTTGAGACGAAGTTGCAGCGCGTCGGCCATGGAAGCAGGAACACGGGAGGATGGCGGCGGTTCCCGTCAGGATAAGCCAAAAATGTGGCAAACATTGCTGCCCCCGAAACCGCTGCTGTTCTTCAGGATCAGAGACGGGCGGCCCGCGAGGGTCGCCCGCGGCAGATTGAGGCCGGCGCACGCGGGGTCCGGCTCGCTCAGATGGGCGTTGCCGGGAATGAAGCCCTCGGCCATCGCCAGGGCGCAGAACGCCGCCTCCATGACCCCCGACATGGAGAGGGGATGTCCGGTCAGGCCCTTGGTGCTGCTGATCGGCGGCGAGGCCCCCGCCTCGGAGCACAGGCGGCGCACGGCGGCCGCCTCGGCGCGGTCGCCGGTCGGAGTCGACGTGGCGTGCGCATTGACGTAGTCGATCGCGGAGAAGGGGACGCGGGCATCGCCCAAGGCGCGGCGCATGGCCGCCGCCAATCCCGCGCCCGTCGGATCGGGCATCGCGACATTGTATCCGTCCGCGGCCTGCCCCCAGCCCAGCACCCGGGCATAGACGGCGGCGCCGCGGGCGCGGGCCAGCTCGAGATCCTCGAGGATGAGGCAGACCGCGCCGCCGGAGGCGACGAACCCGTCGCGGGCGCGGTCGAAGGGGCGGGACGCCAGGGCCGGGTCGGTCTGGACCGACAGCGCGCGCATCGCCGCGAACGGCAGCACGCTTTCGGCGTTCACCTCCTCCGCGCCCACGACCAGCATCCGCTGCTGGCGCCCCAGGCGGATGTCGTCGACGGCGCACCCGAGGGCGTGGCTCGAGGAGGCGCAGGCCGCGGCGAAGCCGCCCACGGCGCCGCGAATGCGGTAATGCGCGGCGAGATTGAAATTCAGCGTTCCGGCGATCGACGAAACCACCCCGAGGGGATTGCCGCGCTCGCCGCGGACCGCGTGCATCTGCGCCAGGTGATGATGCAGCAGGAAGGCGGAGCCGGCCGAGGCGCAATACAGCCCGGTTTCGCCGTCCTGCAGGTCGGGCGCGGCCAGCCGCGCGTCGGCCAGCGCCTGCTCGACCGCGCACATCGCGTAAAGTCCGTGCGGGGAAAGGCCGCGCAGGGCGTCGCGCGCCAGCTCATAGCGGGCGGGATACCGCCAGTCGCGCCAGCTCGGCGATTCGGTCACGAATTCCTTGACCGTGCCGGCGACGCGGACCGGGAGCGCGGCATTGCCCAGAAACTCGACCGCCTCGAGCCCGTGGCGCTGTTCGCGCAGGCTCCGCAGCACGGCCGCGCGGTCGTTGCCGATGCTGGTGATGAAACCGAGACCGGTGATGGCCGCGGTCCGCATCACCGGGCGGAGGCGCGGGCCGCCTGCTTCGCGCCGACGAAGGCGCAGAGTTCCCCGACGGTCCGCACCCGGACGATCTCGTCGTTGGAGATCGCGACCGAGAAGAGGTCCTCGAAGAAAAAGACCATTTCGCTGAGCGCCATCGAATCGAACCCCAGGTCCGCCACCAGCGCGCTGCCGGGCGCGATCGCCGCCGAGGCGGCGGCGGCCCGGTCCGGCATGTGGTCGCGTATCACCGCCGTCACGACGAGAGCGGCGGCGGCGGGATCGCCGGTGTCGCGCAGGCGGGCGAAGGCGCGGCCGACCTCGGCCGGAAAGTGGCGGAGCAGGGCGGCGGCGGAGTCGGT
>DASRSH010000027.1:0-6477 GCA_035656575.1 Opitutaceae bacterium | reverse complement strand
CTGGTGCGCGGTTGCCGCGCTGGCTTTTGCCGTCCTGGTCTGGCGATTTACTGTTTACGTCCGCGGCGCTCGATCGGAATGAGCGTTCCGGGTGCGGCGTGGCGGGCGCTGCGCAGGCAGGCTTCCATCACGTACTGGGTCTTCCAGGAGATCTCGGGCCAAAATGACTCACGCTTGCCGGATTGCACCAGCGTGGCGAAATTGCGGTACAGCCAGGTAGCCTGGCCCTGTGGACTGGGGTCGCCGGTTTCCTCGGTCAGCTTCTCCTCCCGGTGGATCCAGTAGCGGGCGACGTCACCGCGCTGCGGGCCCACGAAGTCGTCCCAGTAGACGCCGCCCCGGGTGCCCTCGATGTGCACCCACTGGTGAAAGGTTGTGGCGAACGAGCAGTAGAAGCCGGCACTCCAGCCGTCGTAGAGCAGCTCGCCGGAAAAGCTGACCGGCACATCCCCCGGGCTGGCCGGACGGCGGCCCGCGCGCAGAATGCGGCCGGAAACCGCCTGGGGCAGCTCCCATTTCGCGGCAAAGAGCGACACGCGAATGTCGTACCAGCCCAGGTCGCCCAGACTGCCGAACGGTTCGAGGGCCGAATCCATCCGGATGTCGCCGGCAAAGAACTTGTCGTCGCCGTGGAACGCGAATTGCGAGGTGACGCGGCGCAGGTCGCCCACGGTCTTGCCGTCGTCGAGCAGGGCCCGGATCGTCTTCAGGCGCGGGCCATGCATGAACATCACCCCGTCCATGAACTGCACCCCCGCCTGCTCGCAGGCCGCAATCATCGCCTCAAGGCTGGGCAGCGAATCCGCCGTCGGCTTCTCGCAGGCCACATGCTTGCCCGCGCGCGCGGCGGCGATCACCCAGTCGCGCCGCAGGCCCGTCGGCAGCGGGATGTAAACCGCGTCCACGTTCGGATCCGCGAGCAGCTCCTCGTAGGAGCCGAGCGCCCGCGGCGCCTCCGCGAACGCCGCCTGCTGCTGGTGCTCGCGGATGAAGGCCTCGGCCTTGGCCTTGTCCCGGCTCGCCACCGCCGCCACCACCCCGTTGCCCGAATGGTGCACGGCATGCCAGACGCGCGTGCCGATGCGGGCGGTGCTCAAGAATCCCCAGCGAACAGGTCGGTCAGCCATCCCACCGGTCAACCGCCGCCGCGCCCCGCTGGCAACACAATCCGCTCCACTATTCGTCGCGCGCGCAGCGGAAGCCCATGTTGCCCGTGGAGCTGTCGGGCGTGTTGAACGTCCGCGCGCCCACCCGGTAGCGGTTGCAGTAGGAGTCGTGGCAGAGATAGCTCCCGCCCCGGATCACCTTGCGCTCGCCCGCCGGCGGGCCCTCCGGATCGGTCCGCGGCCCTCCGAGGTGGAAATCCGCGCTGAACCAGTCGTGGCACCACTCCCAGACGTTGCCCGCGACGTTGTACAAGCCGTAACCATTGGCGCGATACGACTTGGCCGGCGCCGTCCCCACGTAGCCGTCCTCTCCCGTGTTGCGCGTCGGAAACACGCCCTGCCAGATGTTGCAGCGGTGCCGCCCCTCCGGCATCAGCTCGTCGCCCCAGGCATAGCGCTTGCCGACCAGGCCGCCGCGGGCCGCGCATTCCCATTCCGCCTCCGTCGGCAGGCGCTTGCCCGCCCAGGCGGCATACGCCTGCGCGTCGCGCCAGGAAAGGTGCACCGCCGGGTGGTCCCAGCGCTGCTTGATGTTCGACTTCGGCCCCTCGGGATGGCGCCAGGCCGCCCCTTCCACCGCGCACCACCATTCGCTGCCCACCACGCGCTGCGGGGCCCGCGCATGGCTCCCGGCAGGGAGGAAATGATAGAAGACGAACGACCAGCCGAACCGCTCGGCATCGGTCCGGTGGCCGGTCGCGTTCACAAATTCCGCGAACTGCCCGTTGGTCACGCAGCACGCGTCGATCCAATAGGCCCGCAGCGCCACCTCCCGCACCGGCCCCTCCCCGTCCGCCTTCCAGCCGTCCGCATCCTCGGTGCCCATCAGGAAGGTGCCCGCCGGGATGCGCCGCATGCCCTCGGTCGCCCCCGCCGACCGCCGCACCAGCGGCGTCTCGGCCGGCGGCGCCGGCGCAAGGGGATCGCGCGCCGGAGCGCAGCAGGCTCGCCCTTCCATTGGCCTAGCCGAGGAACGGATTGAACCTCAGCTCGTTCTCGACCGTCGTCATGGGGCCGTGACCGGGGGCGATCACGGTGCACGGCGGCACCGCCTCGAGCACCCGGCGCAGGTTCGCCCGCAGGCGCCGATGGCAGAAATACGCCCCGCCGGCCGATCCGGCAAAAATCATGTCGCCGGCGACCAGCAGCGCGCGCGCCTCCGGGGCGCCGGGCCGCCGCACCAAATAGCTGTTGTGGGCCGCCGCATGCCCCGGGGTCGCAAACACGTCCACCTGCAGATCCCCCACCTGCCACTTCATGCCCTCCGCCGCGGTCTGCCCGCAAGGCGCCGCCGCTCCCTCCGGGATGTACGCCGCCGCGGCCCCAAACCGCTCCGTCACGGCGCACAGCGCCCCCGCGTGCTCGGTTTCGACATGGGTGAGGAAGACCGCGCTCAGGTCCGTAATGTGGTCCGGCCAGACCGCGCTCAGCGCCGCGATGCCCGAGCCGGTGTCGAACAGAATGCCGGTGCGCGAACCCAGATCGGACACCAAGTACGCGTTCACCACTCCGATCCCATGGCTCATCGCCAGCACCTCGACCTGAAAGGGCAGCCCGTCGACATTGGGCCGCGGATACCGGCCGCTGCCGACCGCGCACAGCCCCACCTCATTCAAGCCCAGGACGCGCGCCAGCCGCCCCAGCTCGTCCCAGCGCAGCTCGGAGCGGTAGTCGATCGCGTCGCGCAGCCGAGCCTCCGGCACCCCCGCCCGCCGCGCCGCCTCCCCCTCATCCAAGCCCGCCTGGCGCAGCGCCTTTTCGAGGATGTCGCCCAGTTCATCCTCCAGCGAGTTGAGCGCGACGGAACCCATGCGGTGCATGATAACGCGGCGACACGGATTTGACTAGAAAGTTCACACCCCTTGTGCTCGGCCCCGCATGGACGCCGTTCAACAGGAAGTTCTGGACATCTTCACCCGCACGCGCGCCCTCCTGCAGGGGCACTTCGTGCTCCGCTCCGGGCTGCACAGCGGACACTATTTCCAGTGCGCCCAGGTCTGCCAGCACATGGGGGCGGTGGAGCGCCTGGCCGAGCTGCTGCTGACCAAGCTCCGGGCCCACGTCGCCTTTGAAACCGTCCTTGCCCCCGCCATGGGCGGACTGGTCATCGGCCAGGAGGTCGCCCGCCAATCGCGCACGCGCTACATCTTCGCGGAGAAGGAGAACAACGTTCTGGTCCTGCGCCGCGGCTTCGCCTTTACCCCGGGGGAAAAGGTCCTGGTGGTCGAGGACGTCGTGACCCGCGGCGGCCGCGTGGTGGAATGCCTGGAGCTGATCCGGCGCGGCGGAGCGACGCCCGTCGGCGTCGCCATGCTGGTGGACCGCAGCGCCGGAGCCACCCGCTTCGACGTGCCGGCCCATTCCCTGCTGGAGCTCAGCTTCCCCACCTATCCGGCCGATGCGCTGCCGGAAGCGCTGGCGCGGCTGCCCGTCGAAAAGCCGGGAAGTTGAGCGGCCGCGCGGGGCCGCGTCCGGCTCAGCCGCCCGAGTTGGCGGCCTGGACCGTCACCGTCAGATATCGGACGGCGCCCTGCGAATAGATCAGAAGCAGGTTGCGTCCGGGCTGCAGCAGGCGCCGGGCGGACACGACATCCGCCACCCCCATGCGGTTCACCTGAACGATCACCATCCCCTGCGCGATGTCCTGGGCATAGGGCGAGGTCTCGGCCACGTGCGTGACGAACAGGCCGCCAAATTGGGCGCCGATGCCAAGCTGCTGGCGGTCCTGGTCGGTCAGCGGCCGGACCAGAACCCCGGTCAGAAACTCGTCCGGATTCTCCGCCCCCAACGTGACCGTGAGGGTCAGCGGCTTCGAATCACGGACGATCGAAAGCGGCACCCGGGTGTTGGGGGGATACTCCGAAATGAGCAGGCGCATCGCCTCCAGCTCGCCCACCGGCTTGCCGTCGACCGCCGTGACCACGTCGGACGGCTTCAGGCCGGCCTTGTCGGCCGGGCTGCCGGGCGTCACGTCGGTGACGATCACCCCCGAAGCGTCGCGGGCCAGCCCGAACTGCTCGGCCAGATCCGGCGTCAAGGTCTCGCCCGTCACTCCCAGGTACCCGCGCCGGACCGTGCCCGTCGCGATCAGGCTCGTCATGATGTTCGCCGCCAGATTGACCGGGATGGCAAAGCCGATTCCGATATTCCCCCGCGAGGGCGACATGATGGCGCTATTGATGCCCACCAGCCGCCCCTTGGCGTCGATCAGCGCCCCCCCGGAATTGCCGAGATTGATCGCGGCATCGGTCTGGATGAAGCTCTCGTAGCCCCCCACATCGTCGAGCAGGTTGAGGTTGCTCCGCCCCTTGGCGGAGACGATGCCCATCGTGACCGTCTCGCCCACGTTCAGCGGATTGCCCACGGCAAACACGATGTCGCCGGGGCGCAGCTTGTCGCTGTCCGCCAGCACGACCGTCGGCAGGTTCTTGCTGTCGATCTTGATCACCGCGATGTCCGTCTTGGGGTCGGCGCCCACAAGCTTCGCGGGATAAATGCGGTTGTCGCTCAGCGCGACCGTCAGCTTGTCCGCCCCCTCCACGACGTGGTTGTTCGTCAGGATGTACCCGTCGGGAGTCACGACGACGCCCGAGCCCAGGCCCTCCTCCTTGATCTCCTGCTGCGGCAGCTGCCCGCCGAAGAACTGCCGGAAGAACGGATTGAGCGGGATCTCCTGGCGCACCGTCTTGCTCGAATAGACCGACACCACGGCCTTGAGCACGGGATCGACCACGTCCGCGTAGCTCGTGACCACCTTGCTCGTGCCATCGTTCACGGGGGAAGAGTCGCGGCGGAGCACCGGCATCTTGTCCGCCGACGGACTGCTGATGGCCGCCAGGCTCAGGGCGGCCGCAAGAATCATCGCATGCATCAGAATCCTTTGACCCGGAAAAGTCCCGTCACGCTCTCGTTGCTGTTGATCCGCTGGATGGCCTGGCCGAGAATGCCCGCGACGCTGAGCACCTTGATCGGCAGTCCGCGCGCGTCGATCGGGACCGTGTCCGTCGTGATCAGCTCATCCAGTTCGCCGTTTTGCAGCCGCTCGTAGGCGACTTCGTTCAGAATGCAATGGCTGACCGCCGCGCGCACGCTCTTCGCCCCCTGCTGGCGCAGCAGCCGGGCCGCCGCCGACAGCGTGCCGGCGGTTTCCGTGATGTCGTCGACCAGCAGGATGTCGCGCCCCTCGACGTCGCCGACCACGTTGATCGCCTCGACCGTGGTCGCGTTCTGGCGCTTCTTGGCCACCAGGCCCAGCCCCGCGCCCAGCACGTCGGCATAGGCCGCCGCCATCTTCATGCCTCCGACGTCGGGCGAGCACACCGTGAGGTTGTCGCTGCGCGCGTTCGCCAGATACTCGAAAAAAACGGGCGAGGCATAGAGATGATCGACCGGGATGTCGAAGAAGCCCTGGATCTGCTGGCTGTGCAGATCCATCGTGAGAATCCGGTTCGCCCCCGCCGAGACGAGCAAATTGGCGACGAGCTTCGCCGTGATCGGCACCCGCGGCTGATCCTTGCGGTCCTGCCGCGCGTAGCCGAAGAACGGCAGCACCGCCGTGATCCGCAGCGCCGAGGCCCGCCGGGCCGCGTCCATCATGATCAGCAGCTCCATCAGGTGCTGATTCGTCGGCGGGCAGGTCGACTGGATGATGTAGATGTCGCGGCCGCGAATGTTCTCGTTGATCTTCACGAACGTCTCCCCGTCGGGAAAGGTGGTCACCGTCGCCTGACCCAAGGGGACCCCGATGGAACGGCAGATCTCCTCTGCCAGCTTGCGGTTCGAATTGCCGGAAAAGATCTTGAGACGCGATTCGCTCATGGAGCCCGCAATCTGGGGCCCCCCCGGCGCGGGCGCTACCCCAAAATGGGATGGACATGCCCCGCGGATGGTTTTCTAGTCTCCTTCCGCCATGGAGGAAAAACCGCCAAAGCTTGTCACGCCGGTCAGCCTGCTGGTCGACGCCATCCTGGTCGTCGTGTTCTTCATCTACATCTTCTCGGTCGTCCGCACGCACGTGCCGTCCAACGACCCGGCGGACATCAAGTTGTGGGGCGCGCTCACGGCCGTCTGCCTCACGATGCTGTTCTGGCTGGCATTGCAAATGTTTCGCGTCGTGTTCCGCTTCCATCGGGAGCAGAACCGGGCCCGCAATTCCCGGTAAGATCCGCGGTTGGGACGCTGCCCCGGATTGACAGTCCGCGGCCCCAGGGTATGGGATGGTGGGCTCTATGTCCGCCAAATCCATCGCCAAGAAGCCCGCCAAGCCGGCCGCCCGCAAGTCCGGCAAATCCGCCTCCAAAGGACCGAAGTA
>DASRSH010000026.1:0-8626 GCA_035656575.1 Opitutaceae bacterium | reverse complement strand
GTCGGGCCGCCGGTTGAGCAGGACATCCTCGATGGCCGTCTTGAGCTCGGCCGGAATCTCCTCGTAGACCCCCAGCATGCCGGCGTTGACGATCGCCATGTCCAAGCCCGCCGCGATGGCGTGGTACAGGAATGCCGCGTGCATGGCTTCCCGGACGGTGTTGTTGCCGCGGAAGGAGAACGAAACGTTGCTGACGCCGCCGGACACGCGGGCGCGGGGCAGTGTTTGCTTGATGATCCGCGTCGCCTCGAAGAAATCCAGGGCGTAGCGGTTGTGCTCCTCGATGCCGGTCGCGACGGTGAGGATGTTCGGGTCGAAGACGATGTCCTCGGCCGGGAAGCCGTCGCGGGTCAGCAGCTCGTAGGCCCGCGTGCAGATCCGCACCTTGGCGTCGCGATCCGCCGCCTGGCCCTGCTCGTCGAAGGCCATGACGACCGCCGCCGCGCCGTAGCGGCGGACGAGCCGCGCCCGCCGGAGGAATTCGGCCTCGCCGTCCTTGAGCGAGATCGAATTCACGATCCCCTTGCCCTGCAGGCAGCGCAGCCCGGCTTCGAGCACGGTCCACTTCGACGAATCGATCATCACCGGCACGCGGGCGATTTCCGGCTCGGAGGCGATCAGCCGCAGGAATTTCGCCATGGTCGCCTCGCCGTCGATCAGCGCCTCGTCGACGTTGATGTCGATGACGTTGGCCCCGTTCTCGACCTGCTGGCGGGCGATCGCGAGCGCGGCCTCCCAGTCGCCGGCCTTCACCGCCTTGGCGAACTTGGGCGAGCCCGTGATATTCGTCCGCTCGCCGATGACGACGAATGCGGAGGCGCTGCGCGGCGCGCTCACGCGACGCGCAGGGCCTCAAGCCCGCTGAGCCACAGGTCCGGTCCCGCGGGGGCGGGACGGCGCGGCGCCTTGCCGGCGACGGCGCGGGCGATCGCGGCGATGTGGGCGGGAGTCGACCCGCAGCAGCCGCCGACCAGGTTGACCCACCCGGCGGACGCGAATTCCCCGAGCACCTCCGCCATCTGTTCCGGAGTCTCGTCGTATTCGCCAAACGCATTCGGCAGCCCCGCGTTCGGGTAGCAGGTGACGTAGCATTCGGCGATGCCGGCCAGCTCCTCGACATAGGGCCGCATCGCGCGGCCCCCCAGGGCGCAGTTGATGCCCACGCTGAACGGCCGGGCGTGGGCGATGCTGCGGTAAAAGGCGCCGATGGTCTGGCCGGACAGCGTGCGCCCCGAGGCGTCCGTGATCGTGACGGAGATCATCACCGGCAGCCGCCGCCCCAGTTCGGCGAACACGTCGTCGAGGGCGAACAGCGCGGCCTTGGCGTTTTGCGTGTCGAAGATCGTTTCGATCAGCAGGGCGTCCACGCCCCCCTCCACCAGCGCCCGGGCCTGTTCGCGGTAGGCCTCGACGACCTGCTCCCAGCTCACGGCCCGAAAGTCGGGCCGATTGACGTCCGGTGACAGCGACAGGGTCCGGTTGAGCGGGCCCAGCGCGCCGGCGACAAAGCAGCGCCGCCCAGGCTGCGCGGCCTCCGCCTGGTGCGCCGCGCGGCGCGCGATCGCGGCGGCGGCGCGGTTGATTTCGGTCACCCACGCCTGCGTGCCGTAGTCGGACTGGGAGATCGACGTCGAATTGAACGTGTTGGTCTCGACGATATCCGCGCCGGCGTCGAAGTACGCCGCGTGGATGCCCTCGATCACGTCCGGCCGCGTCAGGCACAGCAGGTCGTTGTTGCCCTGCAGGTCCCGGGAATGGCCGCGGAATTGCCGGCCCCGAAAATCTTCCTCGGAGAGCTTGAAGGTCTGAACCATCGAGCCCATTGCTCCGTCGAGCACGGCGATGCGGGAATCGAACAGTTCTTTCAGAGCGGACATGATCCTAAGGAATAGCCGAGAACCCGGCGCTGCAAGAGTAATATCGTCATATGTGTATATGATGATACATTTTGCTGTCCGCCCGGCTGACCGTTGTCATGCCCGTTCCTGCATGTCGCTCTTACCCATGCGCTTGGTGCTTGCGGCCATCGCCGCTGTTGCGGCCGCCGGGTTTGCATCTCCCGCGTCGGCACAGCAGACAGGCGACCCGGTGGTTCTGGCTCCCATGGTGAACTCGGCCGATCGGATTCAGGAATCGGAGGCCATCACGGCTACGGATACGAGCCTCATCACGCCGGGGCAGCTCGCCCAGGACCAGCTCACGACCCTGGCCGACGCCCTGGCGCAGCTTCCCGGCGGCCCGGTGTTCGCGGCCGGAAGGGAAGGGGCCTCCGCATCCCTCTTCTTGCGCGGTTCGGATTCGGATCAGGTGCTCTTCATGGTGGACGGGATCCGCTTCAACGACGCCAACACCGACTACGGGCCGTTCCTCGGAGGCTGGCGCGTCAGCAGCACTGACGCGATCGAGGTCGACCGCGGACCGCAAGGCGCGCTCTACGGAGCGGGGGCTTCCGGCGGGGTCGTCGCGCTGTCGACGCCGGCCGGGTCCGGCGCGCCCACGGCCTCGCTTGAAGTCGAGGGCGGCTCCCTGGACACGGTCCAGGGAGTGATCCACGCCCAGGGGACCTGGGACGGCGTCGCCTATAACCTCTCTGATGCCGCCGGCACGACCGACAACGGGCGCCCGAACAATGACTTCAAGAGCAACAACCTGACCCTGCGCCTGGACAAGACCCTGTGGCAGAATCTTGCGGTCGGCGGGACCGTGCGCGTGCTCGACGACCGCTACGGCGACCCGGGCGACATCTACGCGAACAATCCCTACGACCATGAGACGGAGGAGGACCTGATCGGCACGCTCTTCGCCAAGGCGACGATGGGCGATTATTTCACGAGCCGCCTGACGCTGGGCGGAGTCTTCCGCGACTTCGACGCGTTCAGCGCCGACGGCGGCGCGCCGCCGTCCGAATCGGAAACGCGCGACGAGCGCGGAGTGGCCGATGCGCAGGTCAACGGCCGGCTGACGGCGAACAACCTGCTCACGAGCGGCGTGGACCTGGAGGCGTCCGCCACCCACGACAACAGCTTCGGGGCCATCGACGCGCATGAGGACCTCACGGCCTACTACCTGCAGGACGATTACACTCCGACCCAGGAAATCCACCTGACCGCCGGTCTCCGGCGCGACGACACGACCACCTGGGGCGCCTCCGACACCGGACGGGTGACCCTGGCGGTCCTCGGCGCCACCCACCTGGTCAAGCTCCGCGGCAGTTACGGCACCGGATTCAACGAACCGAGCTTGCTCGACCTTTACGGGGCGGGGCCCGGCTATGCGGGCAATCCGAACCTGCTGCCGGAGCATTCGCGGGGCTGGGACGCCGGCTTCGACTTCTACATGCCGGACGATGTCAACCAGGTGCTCTCGGTGACCTGGTTCGACACGCAATACACCAATCTGATCGAGGACGACTTTGAGCTGAATCCAGCCACTCCGATCAACATCGACCGGGCCCGGTCCCGCGGCCTGGAAGTCGCCTGGACCACGAAATTTGCGTCGGCGATTCAAGCCCGGATCGCCTACACCTACCTGCTCGCCGAGGACGTGACCGACCAGGTTCCGCTCCTGCGCCGGCCGCGCGACAGCTTCAGCGCCGACCTCTTCTTCGACGCCACCAACGGCTTCACCGTCGGGGCGAGCGGAGCCTATATCGGCCGGCGCGCGGACATCGACGCCCTGACCTACGATCCGGTGGCGGACCCCGGATACACCGTGGTCCGCGTCTATGCCCGGTACCGGTTCAACGCCCACTGGGCGATTCACGCCCGGATCGAGAATGCCCTCGACCGGGTCTATTACCCCGTCAACGGCTATTCCGGCGCGCCCCGCCAGATCATTGGCGGGGTGGAGTACAAGTTTTGAGCCGGGCAGCGCCCCCTCAGACGCTGGTCACGATCTTGTCGGCCAGGCCGTACGCGATCGCTTCCTGGGCGTTGAGATAGAAGTCCCGGTCGCTGTCGCGGGCGATCTTTTCGATCGGCTGGCCGGATGCGTCGGCCAGAATCTGGTTCAATTCCGCCCGCAGCTTCTCCATTTCCTGCGCCTGGATGTTGATGTCAGTGGCCGGACCGATGAAACGGCCCGAGATCAGCGGCTGGTGAATGAGCACCCGCGCGTGGGGATACAGCAGCCGACGCCCCTTGCGCGCCCCGCTGAGCAGAATGGATCCCATGGAGGCGGCCATGCCCGTGACGACCACGGTGATGGGCGAGGTGATCAGGCGCATCGTATCGAACACCGCCATGCCGGCGGTGATCGACCCGCCCGGGCTGTTGATGTAAAAGGTGATGTCCTTGCCCGGCGCGATCGTTTCGAGGTACAGAAAGCGCTCGGTCACGTCCTTGGCCGTCTCGTCCGTCACCGCGCCCCACAGAAACACCTTCCGGGCGCCCAGGAACTTCTTCTGGATCAGGGTCGCCACCGGGGTGGGAGTCGGCTTCGGCGTCAGGTCGTCGCCCTCCTCTTCCTCCTCCTCATCGAAACGGGGGAGGGCTCCGGCTGCCGCGGGCTGCAGATTGGTGAATTGCATAGAGCATGAACGTTGCGCGGCCCGGTCCGCTTGGCAAGTGCGCCCTGGAACGCGCAATAATCCACCGGGTCAAAGGGCTCCAGCCATGCTGGGCACTCTCCTGCTGATCATCCTTCTGCTCATCCTAGTCGGCGCGCTGCCGACTTGGCCCTATAGCCGCGGGTGGGGATACTATCCCAGCGGCGGGCTCGGCATCGTCCTGATCGTGGTGATTGTGCTGCTGCTGACCGGCACAATCTAGTTGGCAATATCCTCGGGTCCGCCCAAATCAGGCTGATGGACCTGTGGGGTATTGACTTGGGCGGTACCAAAATCGAGGGCGCCGTCGTCGACTCGGAGGATCCGCGCCGTGTTCGCTGCCGGCTGCGGGTGCCCACGGAAGGGGATCGGGGCTACGACCACATTGTCGGCCAGATCGCGAAGCTGGTGGGCCAGATGGAGGCGGCAGTGGGCGGGAAGCGGCCCGCCACCATCGGCATCGGCACGCCGGGGGCGGTGGAACCCGACACGGGGCTCATGAAGAACTCGAACACGGTCTGCCTGAATGGGCGAACGTTGCGGGCGGACGTGGCCCAGACCCTCGGGGTGGACGTGCGGATGGCGAACGACGCCAATTGCTTCGCCCTGGCGGAGGCCCTGTTCGGCGCGGCCCACGGCAAACGGATGGTCTTCGGCATCATTCTCGGGACGGGGGTCGGGGGCGGACTGGTTCTCGACGGCGAGGCCTGGAACGGCCTCCACGGCATCGGCGGCGAGTGGGGGCACAATCCCCTTCGAGGCGAAGACGCGCCCTGTTACTGCGGCAAGAGGGGCTGCAACGAGGCCGTCTTTTCCGGACCGGCGCTGGAGCACTATTATCGGAGCCGGAGCAGCCAAGCCCTGAAGCTGCCCGAAATCGTGCTGCGGGCCCAGGGCGGCGAACCCGCGGCCGTGGAGACGCTGGAGCGGCTGCGGGTCAAATTGGGCGAGGCGCTGGCCATCCTGATCAACATCCTCGATCCCGACGCGGTCGTATTCGGCGGCGGGGTGGGCAATCTCGACCTGATTTACAGCGAGGGGCTGCGCGCTGCCGTGCTGCCCCACCTCTTCAACCGCGAACTCAAGACCGCCTTCCTCCGCCCCACGCTGGGCGACAGCGCCGGCGTGTTCGGCGCCGCCCTGCTGGCGCGCTGAGGGGCGCCGGGCCGGCGCTCAATACCGGATCTTGTCCGCCTTGGCGGCCCACTGCCGGAAGGCCTCCTGCGCGGCGTCCCGCAGCAGCGGCCGCATGCGGAGCGCGCGCTTTTCGGGGGGCAGCGGGACCTGCTGGTAGATGAACTCGTCGTCGAAACCGATCGCGGCGGCGTCGGCCCGGGTGTTGCCATAGTGGATCTCGGGGATGCGGGCCCAGTAGATCGCGGAAAGGCACATCGGGCACGGCTCGCAACTGGTGTACAGGACGCAGTCGGCCAGCTGAAACGTGCCGAGACTGCGGCAGGCGTCCCGGATCGCCGTGACTTCGGCGTGGGCGGTGGGATCGTTCGTGGAAGTGACCTGATTGCTGCCCCGGCCGACGATCTTTCCGCCCCGCACGATCACGCAGCCAAATGGCCCGCCGCGGCCCGAGCGCACTCCCTCCTCGGACAGCCGGATCGCTTCCCGCATGTATTCAAGGTGGTCGTGGCTCATGGGCTCGGAAAATGACGCAAGCGGCCAGCGTGAATATCGAGGTGACACCTCGCAACGCCGGAATTACCGTCGCCCGCCAAATGACATTGGCCGAGGTCAACGCCCTGCCTGCGGAGCCGTTTGCGGCCGCGCTGGGGCATCTTTTCGAGCACTCGCCGTGGGTGGCCGAGGCGGCCTGGAAACTCCGGCCCTTTGCCGATCGCGCGGCGCTGCACCGCGCTCTCTGCGCCGCCCTGCGGGGGGCGCCCGCAGCGCGGCAGCTCGAGCTCATCCGCGCCCACCCGGACCTGGCCGGCCGGCTGGCGCAAATGGGCCGGCTCACCGCCGCGTCGACCCGGGAGCAGGCGAGCGCCGGCCTGGACCGGCTGACCCCGGAGGAGCTGGCCGAATTCCAGCAGGCCAACGCGCAGTATCGGGAAAAGTTCGGCTTTCCCTTCGTGATCTGCGCCCGCCTCAACGATCGGGGCGCGATTCTCGCCGCGCTGCGCCGCCGTGTCGGCCACAGCCCCGCCGAGGAGACGGAGGCCGCCCTCTCGGAGATTGAAAAAATCGCGTGGCTGCGGCTGCAGGACGCGGTACAGTAGCGCATGCCGGGAAAATTAAGCACCCACGTCCTCGATCTGGCGGCCGGCCGGCCGGCCGCGGGGATGCGCATTGAACTGTGGCGCCTGCGCGGCCCGGGCGGCGGCGAGCAGCTCCTGCGGTCGGTGGCGACCAATGGCGACGGCCGCACCGATCAGCCCCTGCTGACGGGCGCGGACCTGGCCGCGGGCCCGTACGAGCTCCGGTTCCATGTCGCGGAGTATTTCCGCTCGCCGGCCGAGCCATTCCTGGACGTGGTGCCCGTCCGCTTCGCCATTTCCGATCCGTCGGCCGGATATCATGTTCCCCTGCTCGTGACGCCATGGAGCTACAGCACCTACCGCGGAAGCTGAGCGCCCCCGTGGCGGCGGCCGCGCGCCGCCTGGAACTCCGGCTGGAGGAGCTGGGCCGTGTATCGGATGAGCGGGGACGCCTGACCCGGACGTTTCTGTCCCCCGCGATGGAGCGCGCCAACCAGCTGGTCGGCGGATGGATGCGGGGGGCGGGAATGACGGTGCGGGAAGACGGCGTGGGCAACCTGATCGGACGCACGCCGGCCAAAGCCCGGACCTTCGTCGTGGGTTCGCATCTGGATACCGTGCGCGACGCGGGTCGATTCGACGGGGCCTTGGGAGTGCTGCTGGGGATAGCGGCGGTGGAGGCCCTGGGCCCGGAGCTTGCGGCCTGGCCGCTGGGCTTGGAGGTGGTGGGCTTTTCCGAGGAGGAGGGCGTGCGATTTTCCAGCGCGTATCTGGGAAGCAAGGGGTACGCGGGCCTGCTGACCGCGGGCGACTTGCGGCGGACGGACGCCGAGGGGGTCACGGTCGCGGAGGCCATTGCCGAGCGCGGCCCGCTCCTCGCCTTGCAGGATCGAAGCGGGCGGCGCTTCCGCTCGGCGCCCCCGGGCCGCGAACTCCTGGGCTATCTGGAGGTGCATATTGAGCAGGGGCCGGTGCTGGAGGCCGCGGGCCGCCCCCTGGGGGTGGTCACCGCCATCGCCGGCCAGACGCGGGGCCGGGCGGAATTCACCGGCCGGGCGGGCCATGCGGGGACGACGCCGATGCGGCTGCGCCGCGACGCGCTGGCCGGCGCCGCCGAGTGGATCGGCGCCGTCGAAGCCTACGCCGCGGCGCGCAGTCCGCTGGTCGCCACGGTGGGAACGGTGGGCGTGGCGCCGGGCGCGGCCAACGTCATCCCCGGCACGGCGACCTTGACCCTGGACCTCCGCCATCCGCGCGATGCGGCCCGCGTCCGGGCCCTGGCCGCGCTCCTGGCCCGCGGAGGAGAGATCGCCCGGCGGCGGGGCCTCGCATTCCGCTGGGAAAAGACGCAGGACGATCCCGCGGTCGCCTGCGATCCCCGGCTGCGCCGCCTGCTGGCGGACGCCGCGGCGCCCTGGTCGGCGCCCGCGCTGGCCAGCGGCGCCGGGCACGACGCCGTGATCGTGTCGCGCCTCGCCCCCGTGGCCATGCTCTTTGTCCGCTCGCGCGGCGGCCTCAGCCACCATCCGGACGAATACACCTCGCCGCGGGACATCGCCTGCGCCCTTCAGGCGACCTGCGCGTTCCTGCGGCAGCTTGCGGCCCGATGAGCTCGCTCCATCCCACCCTGCTGCTGCGCAACGGCCAGGTCGTGACCCCGGCGGGGATTCACCCGACGGATGTCGCGGTGGCGGAGGAGCGCATCGTTTCCATTGGGCGGAACATCGCGGGATCCTTCGACATCGTGAGGGATCTGGACGGCCAGTTCCTCTTCCCGGGCATGATCGACGCCCACGTGCATTTCAACGAGCCGGGCCGCACGGACTGGGAGGGGCTCGCCACCGGCTCGCGGGCGCTGGCCGCCGGC
>DASRSH010000025.1:0-9975 GCA_035656575.1 Opitutaceae bacterium | reverse complement strand
CATGACCATCCTCATGTCGGGGATCAACATGTTCTCCATGGCGGCCGTGATGCAGGTGGTGCTGGGCTGGAACCTGCATTTCTCGATTTGGGTGTCGTCGATCACCGTGGCCGTTTACGTGGGCCTGGGCGGCCTCACCTCCGCCATTTTCAACGAGGTTCTGCAATTCTTCCTGATCTGGCTGGGAGCGCTGGTGATTCCGATCCTGGGCCTGAAGGAGGCGGGCGGCTGGGAGGGGCTCAAGATGCAGATCGAGCACAACCTCACCCATGGCTCGAGCTACCTGCACCTGTGGAGCACGCTCGGGCACTTCCAGGACAACCCGATGGGCATTCAATGGACGGGCATCGTGTTCGGCCTGGGGTTCGTGATCTCGTTCGGCTACTGGACGACGGATTTCCTGGTCGTGCAGCGGGTGATCACATCGAAGGACCTGCGCAGCGCCCGCATGGCCCCAATCATCGGGGCATTTTTCAAGATGGCGGTGCCCCTAATCGTGATCCTGCCGGGCCTCATCGGCCTCGGCGTCTTGAATGGGCACGGCATGCATCTGGTCTCGCAAAACGAGGCGCAGCCGGGGCAGTACACGTACAACGACGTCCTGCCGCTGCTCCTGGTCCGCTATGCCGGGCCCGGGCTGCTCGGCCTGGGCGTCACCGCGCTCATCGCAGGATTCATGTCCGGGATGGCGGGGAATGTGAGCGCGTTCGCCACCGTGTGGACCTACGACATCTATCGCCCGCTGGTCGAGTTGGGCCGCCGGGGCCGGGCGAAGGCCGCCGCCGCCGTTCAGCTGGCGGGCGACGAAGTGGCCGCCGCGGGCGATGACCGGCATTACCTCCGAATGGGCCGGTGGAGCACGATCGTCGGCGTTCTCGTCAGCATCGGCACCGCCTATCTTGCGATGCAGTTCAACAGCATCATGGATTACGTCCAGGCGCTGTTCAGCTTCTTTGTCGCGCCGCTCTTCGGCACGATCCTGCTCGGGATGCTCTGGAAGCGCGCCACGCCGGCGGGCGGATTCTGGGGGCTGCTGGCGGGCACGGCCGCGTCCATCGGCATGTGGCTGTGGGTCAAACTGAACCCCGCCGCCCTCGCCGTGATCGCGCTGTCCCGTTACGCGAAACCGATGGCGCAGGACATGTATCAGGCACTCTGGTCCTGGTGCATCTGCGTCCTCGTGACCGTGGTCGTCAGCCTGCTCACTGCCCCGCTGTCCGACGAGCGCCTCAAGGGGCTGGTGTACGGGTGCACGGAAATTCCCCATTCGCGCGACCTCGCGTGGTACAAGCGGCCGTTCTTCTGGGGCATGACCGCCCTCGCCCTGTTCGTCGTGCTGGACGTGATCTTCTGGTGACCATGAGCGACAAGACTCCCATCCCGATCTGGTATTTCATCGGCCTGCTGCTCCTGGTCTACGGCATCCTTTGCCTGGCCGCGGGCATCGTGCAATTCAGCCATCCGCCGGCCACGGCCCTGGCGGACCTGCACGCGACCTTCTGGGGCGGCGTCGTGCTGACGCTGCTCGGGGGATTCTACGTTATCGTGTTCCGGCCAAAGGCCAAGTAGCCCGGCTTCGCGCGTTGCGCTGCGCCGGGGTGGCTGCCCGGCCTGGATTCGAACCAGGACTAGGTGAGTCAAAGTCACCGGTGCTACCATTACACCACCAGGCAAACTGTCCGTCGAATCGGTTAGCCTGCCGGACCCGGACCGCGGGTCAAGGTCGGGGTTGATTCAGATGGGGCGGCGGTCGTGCCGATGGGCGAGGAGGGCCACGGCAGCGAGGGCGGCAGCCACCCCATTGATGGTCACCCCGTAAGTGGGATACTGTGGCAATGACTTAAAAAACGCCAGGCCCAGATTCACGTTTAAGCCGAGATTGAAGGCGAATCCGATGCGGGGAGCGCTAAGGGTTCCGGCTGGGTAAAGAGTGGCTGTAAGCCCTGCTCCCATCACAAATACGTAGGTGAGGAAGGGGCTGAAGAATCCGAAGGCCTGCATGGCCTGAGTGAGGGCGGTGAGGCGCCAGCCCGTTTTTGGGGCTGCAATCAGCCCGACGCCGGTGGCGAAAGAGAGACCGGCAAAGATGATCACCAAGCCAAACATGCTGAGATTGGACCCAAGCTGTTGGGAAAGCAGCAGGAATGCCGCGACTGCGGCGGCCATTTGATAGAGGCCAAGAATCCAACGCGCATAGCGAAAGCGCCGTTCCACTTGACGCCATTTCTGCACGTCGGCGCGGAGATTTTCTTCGATCCCGATGCGCAGCAGGTCGCGCGTGCGGGCAATGCCATCGGAGAGGGACATGCCCGGCGGAGTAACGGCGCGGAGCCGGAGAGCGGTCGAAGATGTTACGCCCGGTCCAATCTGGCCGGCGAACACGTATAGCGGCTTGGCCGACCGGAGGGCGCGGGCGACGATCGCGCCTGGCGCTTTTCCGGCGAACGACGTCGAGTCGAACCGGCCTTCGCCCGTAAGGATGAGCTCCGCATCCTCCACCCGCTGATCCAGGCGCAGCCAGGCCGCAATCAGGTCGGCGCCGGGTATCAGGGCTGCCCCCAAGGCAATTTTGAGGCCAAAACCCAACCCGCCGGCGGCGCCGGTTCCCGGCCAAGTCGTCGCCTCCGGGGTAATGTGCATTTCGGAGCAGAGGAGCGAGGCGGCGTGGGCAACGCTCTGTTCCAAACGGTCCGCATCCTCGGGCCGCAGTCCCTTTTGGGGTCCGAACACGCGTGTGGCTCCTTGGGCGCCGAGGAGCGGATGGGTGACGTCGCATGCGATGCGAATGGGCGGCAGCTTCAGTTCCGTGCGCTCGAACCGGACGATTTCCGAAAATCGATTCGGCGTTGGCGGCAGCACCAGCGCACCTTCCGCGTCGAGAAATCGCGCGCCCAGCGCTGCGAGCGCGCCGAGGCCCACATCGTTCGTCGCGCTGCCGCCAATTCCCAATACTATCCCATCGACTGACCGCTCCGCCGCCAGGCGGATCAGTTCACCTGTGCCTGCACTCGTAGCTGTCCAGGGGTCGCGCTCCGCGGGCGGCAGCGAGGCCAAGCCGCTGGCCGCCGCCATTTCAATCAAGGCGAGCTTGCCGCTTCTGCCTGCGGGCAAGTTCAGCAGATTGCGGGCTGCGAAAGGAATTCGCTCGTAAGCGACGATGCCGAAGGCGGCCGGTTGACGCTGGCCAGAGGGTCCGGTGACGTCGCAGGCAATCCACTCACCCTCCATGCTGCGCGTCAGCACGGAGGCAAAGCCGTCGCCTCCATCAGCCAGGGGGCAGAGATCCAGTTGCGGACTGACGAATACCGACTGCAGCGCCGCGGCGGCCACATCGCACGCTTCCGGCGCGGTGAGCGCCCCTTTGAACTTGTCGAAGGCGACCAGGATGCGCATCCGCTCAGCCCCCGAAGTGCGCCTGAAGGAAGACGAGCGTGCTCATCAGCACGGCCAGGGCGACGCTGTGGAAGAAGACGAAGCGCAGGATCTGGCTCTCATTGCCGTAGGAGTTGGTCGCCGTGCTGGCGACGACGATGCTTTGGGCGTCGATCATCTTGCCCATGACGCCGCCCGAGCTGTTGGCGCCGCACATCAGCGCCGGATTGATCCCGAGCTGGTGGGCCGTGATCTTTTGCAGGCTGCCGAAGAGCACGTTCGAGGCCGTGTCCGAACCGGTGAGGGCAACGCCGATCCAGCCGAGCATCGTGCCAAAGAAGGGGTACAGCCGGCCGGTGTGGGCGAGCGCCAGCCCCAGCGTCGCGTCGCCGCCGGAGTACTTGGTCAGGTTCCCCAGGGCGAGCATGGCGGCGATCGTGAGCAGGGAATAGCGGATGCGCCACAAGGTGCGGGCGTAGGTGGCGGCCATCCGGGCCGGGGAAAAGCCCATCACGAAACCCGAGATGAGCGCGGCCAACAGGATCGCGGTTCCGGTCGCCGAAAGGACGTTCAGCGCAAACAGGGCGGGTTCCGGCGGCGCGTTGGGGGGAGCGACCGGCGGCACGCGCAGCACCCGCAGGTGCAGGTGGGGCATGGGCAGCTTGAATGACAGCGCATGGTCGAGCGCGGCCTTCACGGGCGGGAGGCCCCACAGCACGATGAAGAGAGACAGGATGATCCAGGGCACCCACGCCTTGAATTGGGAGGCGGTGGGAACGGCCGGGCTCGGCTCGGGACGGGCCTGGGGCCTTTTCCGGCCGCGGGCGCGCAGGCGCAGGTAAATGACCGTCGATGCCATCGAGGCGGCGCCGGCCAGGATGGAGGCCAGCCAGGGGCCGTTGTAATTGGAAAGCAGGAATTGGGTGATCGAAAAACTCAGTCCGGCCACCAGCGCTTCGCGCCAGACGCCCCTGGCCCCCCGCCATCCCGAGTAGGCGGCCACGATCCAAAAGGGAATGATCAGGGAAAACGGGAAGAGCTGCCGGCCGACCACGGCGGAGAGCTGCCGCGCGTCGATCCCGGTGATCTGCTCCAAGGTCGTGATGGGAATGCCCAGCGAGCCGAAGGCGACGGGGGCGGTGTTGGCGATCAGGGCCAGCGCGGAGGCGTGCAGCGGCCGGAAGCCCAGCTGGATCAGGATGGCGGCGGTGATCGCGACGGGAGCGCCGAATCCGGCCACGCCCTCCAGGAAGGCGCCAAAGGCGAAGGCGATCAGGATAAGCTGGATGCGCGGATCGGGCGCGACGCGGGCCAGGCCTTCGCGCAGCACCTGGAGGTGCCCCTTCGCCACGGTCAGGTCGTACAGAAAGATGACGTTAAGAATCAGCCAGCCGATCGGAAAGAGCCCGTAGCCTGCCCCGTAGACCATGGCGGCGCCGGCGGTCGCTGCCGGCATGCGGAAGGCGCCGAGGGCGATGACGACGGCGACGGCGAGGGCGCCCAGCGCCGCCCAGTGGATGCGCACGCGCAGGAGGGCGATGGCGCTGAGCAGGGCAACGATGGGGAGGGCGGCCACCGCCGTCGAAAGCCAGAGGTGCCCGAGGGGGTTGTAGGTTTGGGGCCAGACCACGGCCTTCAGCTTGTGCTGGCGGCCTCCGGCGGCAATAGTCGGTCGATGGCTCAAGAAACTGTGCGGGGAGCGCCGCGGCGGGCGCTGCTGGTGGGGGTGCAAACGGACGACATGCCGCCGGGCGAGGGAGCCGAGCTGCTTTTGGAATTGGAGGAGCTGGTGCAGAACCTGGGCATCCGGGCGACCCGGCGCGAATTGGTGCGGCTGCGGCGGGCGTCGCCGGCGTTGCTCCTGGGCAAGGGCAAGTCCGCGGAGGTGGCCGAGCACGCGGCGGCGGACGCGGCGGACGTCATCGTCTTTGACGCGGCGCTTTCGCCGGGCCAGCAGCGCAATTGGGAGGAGCTGGCCGGACGGGCGGTCATCGACCGCCAGGAGGTCATCCTGGAAATCTTCAACGACCGGGCCCAGACCCGCGAGGCGCGGCTGCAGGTGGCGCTGGCGCGGCTGGAGTACTCCTTGCCGCGGCTGACGCGGGCCTGGACGCACCTTTCCCGCCAGCGGGGCAAGGGAGCAATGGGCGGCGAGGGCGAAACCCAGCTCGAGCAGGATCGGCGCGTGGTTCGCGACCGGATCGCGCATCTGAAGCTGGAGCTGGCCAACGTCGTCCGGCAGCGCGACGTGCAGCGCCGCCGCCGCCTGCGGGTGCCGGTCCCCACGGCGGCGATCGTCGGCTACACCAACGCGGGCAAGTCCTCGCTGCTCAATGCGCTCACGGGCGCGGGCGTCCTGGCGGAGAACAAACTGTTTGCGACGCTGGACCCGACCACCCGGCAATTGCTGCTGCCGGGAAACCGGAAGCTGCTGGTCACGGATACGGTCGGGTTCATCCGGCGCCTGCCCCACGATCTGGTGGAAGCGTTCAAGGCCACGCTGGAGGAAGTGGTGGTGGCGGATTTTCTCATCCAGGTCCTGGATGTCACCAGCCCCCAATGGGAGAAGCACCGGGAGACGACCTTGAACGTCCTGGAGGAATTGGGGGCGGCCGATGTCCCCATCCTGACGGTGTTCAACAAGGCGGATGCGGCGACCGCCGACCAGGTGGCGGCGGCCCGAAGGGTTGTGCCGAACTGCCTGGTCATCAGCGCATTGACGGGGGACGGCCTGCCGGAGCTGCGCGAGCGCTGCCGGGAGCTCGCCGCGCCGCGGGAAAGCGCGACCGTCCTGCGCATTCCCGCCGCGCGCTATGACCTGATCGCCAAGCTGCATGCGGTGGGACGGGTCCATCGCGAGGAGCCGACGGATGACGGATACCTGGTGGAAGCCAGCTACCCGCCCGCGCAGGACGGATACTTCGCGCCGTTTGCGGTAGGTAAAGCTACTGAGCGTTGAAAGCGCTGCGCTTTGGCGAAGACCTGCTAGGCTTGGGTCTCACATGGTTCAGCGTTCGATACTGATTGTCGACGACGAGCCGTCGGTCAGGGAGGTCATGGAGATCACGCTGCGGCGGGCCGGTCACCAGGTCTTCGGCGTGGCCAACGGCGAGAAGGCGAGCCGTCGCATGCGCGAGCAGTCCTACGACGTCGTGATCACGGATCTGCTGATGCCGGAGCGCGATGGTTTGGAGCTGATCCGCGAGCTGCGTCAGAACTATCCCGGCACGCGCATCATCGCCGTTTCGGGCGGCGGCCGGGTGGCCGGCCAGCAATATCTGCAGTTGGCCAAGGGCATGGGCGCCCACGGGCTTTTGGCCAAACCTTTTCTGCCTGGAGATTTATGCGAGGCCGTGCATCGTATTTGCGATTCCGCTTCCCCGCATGAAACCCCTCAGCCTTAGCTTCATCCCCCGGAGCGCCAACTGCGCGCTCCTCTTCCTGCGCCTGTGGTTTGGCCTCGCGATGCTCTTCAATCATGGGTGGGCCAAGCTGGTTCACTTTTCGGCGATGAAGGATTTCGTGCCCAATCCGCTGCACCTGGAGACGAACACGAACATGGTCCTCGCCGTCATCTGCGAGGTCGTTTGCCCGATTCTCGTCGTATTCGGATTCCTGACGCGCCTGGGCGCCCTGATCACGGCGGCCGAGATGGCGATCGCGTTCATCCTGGTGCATCATCACGCGATGTCGGGGCCGCATAGCGGGGAGCTGCCGTTCCTGTATTTTGGCGGATTCTTCGCGATCTTTCTGTTGGGCAGCGGACGTTGCGCCGTCGACGCCGACTGATCCGGCCGCACTTAAGAAAAAGCCCGCCGGCGTCGAGCTGGCGGGCTTTTTTGCGCGCGGGGGGGGCGCGGACTATTTCTTCTTCTTGGCCGCGCGCAGTTCGGTCACGGCCGCCTGCGCCGCCGCGAGCCGGGCCACCGGGACCCGGTAGGGGCTGCAGGACACGTAGCTCAGGCCGAGCGAGTGGCAGAACTTGACCGAATCGGGGTCGCCGCCGTGCTCGCCGCAGATGCCGAGCTTGATGTTCGGGCGGGTGGAGCGGCCCTTTTCGATCGCGATGCGCATGAGCTGTCCGACGCCGGTCTGGTCGATGGTGGCGAACGGATTGCGCTTCATGATCTCCGCCTCCTGGTAGGGCCCGAGGAACGAGCCCGAGTCGTCGCGGCTCATGCCCAGGGTGGTCTGGGTGAGGTCGTTGGTGCCGAAGCTGAAGAACTCGGCGGTCTTGGCGATCTCGTCGGCGGTGAGGGCTCCGCGCGGAACCTCGATCATGGTGCCGACGGCATAGGCGAGCTTGGTCTTCTTTTCCGCCTGCACCTTGGCCGCGACCTGGTGCACGAGGGCCACCTGCAGGTCGAGCTCCTTCTTGAAGCCGACCAGCGGGATCATGATCTCGGGATTGGCCTTGATGCCGCTCTTCTTGGCGTCGGCGGCCGCCTCGAAGACGGCCCGGGCCTGCATGGCGGTGATTTCCGGATACTTGATGCCCAGGCGGCAGCCGCGGAAGCCCAGCATGGGGTTGAACTCATGCAGCTCCTCGACGCGGCGGTGGATCTTTTCCACCGGGATGCCCAGCTTGCGGGCCAAATCCCTCTGCTGGTCGTCGGTCTGCGGGAGGAATTCATGCAGCGGCGGGTCGAGAAAGCGGATGGTCGCGGGCAGGCCGTCCAGCTCGGTGAAGATGCCCAGGAAGTCGGCTCGCTGATAGGGCAGGAGCTTGGCCAGCGCCGTCTCGCGCGCCTCGGTGGTGTCGGCCAGGATCATCTCGCGCATGGCGTCGATCCGGTCGCCCTCGAAGAACATGTGCTCGGTGCGGGTGAGTCCGATGCCGGTCGCGCCGAAGGCGACCGCGTTGCGGGTCTGCTCCGGGGTGTCGGCATTGGTGCGAACCTGGAGCTTCGTCACCTGCGCGCACCACTTCATGAGCTGCGCGAAGTTGACGTAGGTGCGGCTCTTCTTCGCTTCGGCGGAGCCGCCGATCAAAGCCTGAATGACTTCGGAGGGGGCGGTCTTGACTTCGCCGGCGTACACGGCGCCCGCGGTCCCGTCGATCGACAGGAAATCGCCCTCCTTGAAGGTCTGGTCGCCCACCGTGAGCGTGCGCGCCGCGTAGTCGATGTTCAGCGCGCTGGCGCCGCACACGCAGACCTTGCCCATCTGGCGGGCGACGAGGGCGGCGTGGGAAGAGACGCCGCCGCGGGCGGTGAGGATGCCTTCGGCGGCGATCATGCCGCGCAGGTCCTCGGGGGAGGTCTCGACGCGGACGAGGAGGACTTTCTCGTTCTTCTCGGCGGCGGCGACCGCGCGATCGGCGTTGAAATAGATCCGGCCGGTGGCGGCGCCGGGGCCGGCGGGCAGGCCGCTGGCGATGGCGGACTGGCCGGCGAGCGCGGCGCGGTCGAAGATCGGCGCGAGCACCTGATCGAGCTGCTCGGCCGGCACGCGCATGACGGCGGTCTGCCAGTCGATGAGCTTTTCCTTCACCATTTCGGCGGCGATGCGGACGGCGGCGACGCCGGTGCGCTTGCCGTTGCGCGTCTGGAGCATGTAGACGACCGAGTCCTGGATGGTGAACTCGAAGTCCTGCATGTCCCGGAAGTGCTTCTCCAGGACGCCGCGGATGCGTTCCAGCTCCTTGTACGCGGACGGCATCACGTTCTTGAGCGCGAGGACGGGCTGGGGGGTGCGCACGCCGGCGACGACGTCCTCGCCCTGGGCGTTCATCAGGAACTCCCCGTAGAAGATCTTTTCGCCCGTGGCGGGATCGCGCGTGAAGGCGACGCCCGAGCCGGACTTTTCGCCGGTGTTGCCGTAGACCATCGCCTGGACGTTCACGGCCGTGCCCCATTCCTGGGGGATGTTGTACTTGCGGCGGTAGACGATCGCGCGGTCGTTCATCCACGAGCCGAAGACGGCGCCGACCGCGCCCATGAGCTGGTCCCAGGGGCTTTCCGGGAACTCATGGCCGGTCCGCTCCTTGACCAGGGCCTTGAAGCGGGTGACGAGTTCCTTCAGGTCGGCGACCGACAGCTTCGTGTCCTCGATGTCGTGGTTGGAGTGGCGCTCGTGCTTGAGGGCGCCGATCGCCGTTTCGAAGGGCTCGTGGTCCTCGTCCGGGCGCTTCTGCACGCCCAGGACGACGTCGCCGTACATCTGGATGAAGCGGCGGTAGCAGTCCCAGGCGAAGCGTTCGTTGCTGGTCTTGCGCGCCAGGGCCTCGACCGTCTGGTCGTTCAGGCCCAGGTTGAGGATCGTGTCCATCATGCCCGGCATCGAGTCGCGGGCGCCCGAGCGGACGGAAACGAGGAGGGGATTGGTCAGATCGCCGAACTTGGCGCCCACTTCACTCTCGATGAAAGCGATGCCGGCCTGGATCTGCGGGTCGAGGTTGGCCGGGTAGGTGCGGCGATTGTCGTAGAAATAGGTGCAGACCTCCGTGCTGATCGTGAAGCCGGCCGGGACCGGCAGCCCGATGCGGCACATCTCGGCCAGATTGGCCCCCTTGCCGCCGAGCAAGGCCCGCTGTGATCCGTCCCCGTCGGTCTTCTTTTTGCCGAAGAGATAGACGTACTTCGGTCCTTTGGAGGCGGATTT
>DASRSH010000024.1:0-22430 GCA_035656575.1 Opitutaceae bacterium | reverse complement strand
GCAGTCGCGCAGGTGCTCATGCATGTGGGCGGGGGCGTGGCCCAGGTCCGTGATCCAGCCCAGGCTGCGGCGGGGGCTGAAGAGATCGTCCGGGTGGCCGCAGGCGAAGCGGAAGCCGACGGGATCATGGGCGTCGTGCGGCACGGCGAAGCTGCGCACCTCCAGATCGCGGAAGCGAAAGCTCGATCCGGTTTCGAAGATCTGCCACGCGGGCCGGTAGGACAGGCCGGCCTGGACGGCGCGCGCCGTCGCGGCGTTGGCGAAAAAGCGCAGGTGCTCGAACTTGCGCAGGCTTTCCACCCCGCCCACGTGATCGCCGTGCTCGTGGGTCAGAAACACCGCGTCGATCGCCTCCAGCCGTTCCCCCGCCGCCCGGAGCAGCTTGTCCAGCCGCCGCGCGGAAAAGCCCGCGTCGATCAGGACCCGCGCCTGCTCCGATACGAGAAGGGCGCTGTTTCCCGAACTGCCGCTGCCGAGAATGCACAACCGCACCCTCAAGGAAAGAAACGGGCGGGAGGACACTGCAATCGTTTTATGCGTTGTTGCCATCCCGGAGGCGATTTCCACACTGCGAGCGGGTCCGCGTGGCGCGCATGGGCAATCCGGTACGCATTTTTCTGGTCGATGACCATCCGCTGGTTCGGGAATGGCTGAGCGCGCTGCTGCGCCAGCAGCCGGACTTCACCGTGGTGGGCACGGCCGAAGACCCGGGGAGCGCGCTGGCGGGAGTCGCCGCGGCCAAGCCGGACGTGGCCATCGTCGACCTGTCGCTCAAGACCGGCTCCGGCCTGGACCTGATCAAGGACCTCAAGGCGCGCTTTCCGGCGGTGGCGGTCCTGGTGCTGTCCATGTACGAGGAGATTTACTACGCGGAGCGGGCCCTGCGCGCCGGGGCCCTGGGCTACGTCACCAAGCGCGAATCGACGGCCCGCGTGGTCGAGGCCGTGCGCCAGGTCCTGAGCGGGCGCGTCTACGCCAGCCCCGAACTCATGGCGCGCCTGGCGGAACGGATGGTGGGCCGCCCCACGCCGCCGGCCCAGGGCGCGATGGCGATCCTGAGCGACCGGGAAATCGAGGTGTTTCAGCGGCTGGGGCTCGGCCATCCCACCCGCAAGATCGCTACGGACCTGAAGGTCAGCATCAAGACCGTCCAGGCCTATTGCGCGCGGATCAAGGAGAAGCTGGGGATCGGCAGCGGCACGGAATTGATGCGGGAGGCGGTGCGCTGGGTCGAGTCGGAGAACCGCCGCAGCCCCGAGCCAAAACCCTAGCGATTGCAGGGTTGCAGCGGCGGTGAAGCTGGTGCATTCTGACCCCTCATGCCCGTTCGTCCGCGCCCAGCTTTGCCGGCCGGTGAGGTCTTCGTCACGCGCCAGGTGCATTTCAGCGCCAGCCACCGGCTCTACAACGCGCGGCGGAGCGCCGGGTGGAACCTCAAGGAATACGGGGAGTGCGCGAACGAACGCGGGCACGGGCACAACTATGTCCTGGAGGCCACGGTGGCGGGGGTGCCCGATCCCGAGACCGGCTATCTGCTCAACTTACGCACGCTCAAGCGGATACTGGAGCGCGATATCGTCTCCTTGTGCGACCACCGGCACCTGAACGAGGACGTGGCGTTCCTGGCTGGCGTGGTGCCCACCACCGAGAACCTGGCTATCGCCTTTTGGCGCCGCCTGGCGCCCCGAATCAAGTCGGGCCGGCTGCACCAGGTGCGCCTGTACGAGACCCCGCGCAATTTCGCCGACTATTTTGGCCCATGAGCAAGCCCCTGCCAATGTACCTGCATCACTCCGCCAGCGGCGCGGCGCCGCGGATTGCCCGCGGCTACGACCGGAAGTTTCGTGCCACCGCGGGCTACCGGGCGACGCTGCCGGACATGATGGACGCGGCGCACGACTCCATCCAGGGCGCCCACGTCCCGATCCAGCAGGTGGGCGTCTCGAACTTCCGGCTGCCGCTCAAGTTTCGCACCAAGGACAAGCGCGTGCTGACCCTCGAGTCCCGCATCACCGGCACGGTGTCGCTGGAGGCGGATTTGAAGGGCATCAACATGAGCCGCATCGTCCGCTCGTTCTATGAGCACAAGGACGAGGTGTTCACCGGAGAGCGCCTGGGGAAGATCCTTTGCGCCTACCTGCGCAACGTGAAGACGAAGGATGCGCGGCTGAAGATCGCCTTTTCCTATCCCATGCTGCAGCGCAGCCTGCGCAGCGGCCTGGAGGGCTACCAGTATTACCAGGTCGCCTGGGAGGGGGTCGTGACCCGGACCGGGAACTATCGGCGGTTCATCCAATTCGATTTTGTCTATTCTTCGGCCTGCCCGTGCTCGGCCGAACTGGCGGAGCACGCCCGCGACACGCGCGGCGTCTACGGGGTGCCTCATTCGCAGCGCAGCAAGGCCCGGATCACCCTGGAGGAAGCGCCGGGCCGGAAGATCTGGATCGAGGACATCCAGGCGCTTTGCGCCGAGGCGCTGCAGACCGAAACGCAGGTGATGGTGAAGCGGGAAGACGAACAGGCGTTCGCCGAACTGAACGGCGCCAACCTGAAATTCGTGGAGGATGCGGCCCGCCTGCTCTATCGCGCGCTGGATCGCGACCGGCGAATCCGCGACTTCCAGGTCGCCTGTTCGCATTTGGAATCGCTCCATTCGCACGACGCCGTCAGCGTCATCTGCAAGGGAGTACGAGGGGGATTCACGGCCGACTTCGACGATTTTTCCGCCTTGGTGTGCTAGGAGGGGGTCGGGTGGGCTTGCTGCACGGGTTGAAGGCCCCATTTCTTGCAAAATCCCCTACGGAAAGTTGCCAGCCCCTAACCCTAATTTCATTAATGGCTTGGTGAGTAGGATTTTGCAAATGAGAGCCTCGCTTGGCATGGCAATAGCTCTACTCCGGATGCTATGAATACGAAGAGTGCGATAGGGTTTCTGGTTGTGGGCTTGATGATGAAGGAGTTGCCCCTGCTGGAGCCCGGCTGGTTTCCGCACAACGGCCCCGACGGTTCGAACGCCGGAGCGCTGTGGCTCATGTGCATGGGCCTCATTCTGGCGGCGGTGGGCGCCATCCACCTGCTCCGCCACCATTTCGTGCCCATGATCCGACGGGTGGGGGCTTATCGTGCCCGCTCGCGGGCGAGCCGAGTGGCCTGGCGGGCCAGCCGCAATCCGATCAGCGGGACCTGATTACAGCAGGGTCTGCTGCGGGGGCTGGAACTTGATCGCAGCGTACCCCTTGGGCGTGAGAGCGCGGCCCTGGGGCGTGCGCTGCAGATAGCCTTCCTGGATGAGAAACGGTTCATGCACCTCCTCCAGGGTGTCAGCTTCTTCTCCCACGGCCACGGCGATCGTGCCCATGCCGACGGGGCCGCCGCCGTAGTTCTCGGCGATCACGCGCAGCATCCGCTTGTCCATCTCGTCGAGGCCGGCGGCGTCGATTTCCAGCAGTTCCAGAGCGGCCGCCGCCACCGGCCCGGTGATCCGGCCGCCGGCCCGTTCCTGGGCAAAATCCCGCACGAAATGAATCAGGTTGTTGGCCACCCGGGGCGTTCCCCGGGCGCGGGCGGCGATCTCGCGCTCGCCGGCGGCGTCGATTTCAGCGCCCAGAAGGCCGCAGCTGCGCCGCACGATGCCGGTCAGCGTGGGCAGGTCGTAGTAATCGAGGCGGCTTTGCAGGGTGAAGCGCGAGCGCAGCGGAGCGCTCAGCAGGCCCGCCCGCGTCGTGGCGCCAACGAGGGTGAAGCGCGGGATCGTCAGCCGGACGCTACGCGCGTTCGGCCCCTGGTCGATCATGATGTCGAGCCGGAAGTCCTCCATCGCCGCATACAGGTATTCCTCGACGGTCTTGGGAATCCGGTGGATCTCGTCGATGAAGAGAATGTCGCCTTCTTCCAGGCTGGTCAGAAGCCCGGCCAGATCCCCGGGCTTCTCGACCACCGGCCCGGAGGTCACGCGGACATTCTTGCCCAGTTCATGGCCCAGGATGAACGCCAGGGTCGTCTTGCCCAGGCCGGGGGGGCCGGACAGCAGGACATGATTGAGGGCCTCACCCCGGCGGCGGGCCGCGGAGACCATGACGTGCAGCCGCTCCAGGGTCTTGGGCTGGCCGGCAAATTCCCCGAAGGTGGACGGCCGGAGCGCGGCGTCGGCTGCCGCCGGGGTCGCTTGCGCCCCGGACAGGTAGGCCGCGCCCTTTTGGGGCTTCATTTCCATGCGAGATCGGCCCCGAGGCTGCGCAGGTTTTCGACGAAACGCGGGTGGGCCCGCTTGATGATCTCGGCGTTGCGCACGACGCTGCGGCCGGGGATGGCGGCGGCGACCATGGTGAGGGCGACCGCGGCGCGGATCACGTAGGGCGAGTCCACGACGGCGGGCCGGAGGGGCCGGTTGCCGAAAACGATGATCCGGTGGGGATCGCTCACCACCACGTGGGCGCCGAACTTCGCGAGCTCGGGCATCCAGGAAAAGCCGTTTTCATAGACCTTGTTCCAGAAATGAATGGTGCCCTGGGACCGGACGCTGAGCGCGATCATCAGGGGCAGCAAATCGACCGAGAAGTAGGGCCAGGGCGCGGCCTCGATCTTGGGCAGAAGGTTGGGCGTGAGCGGAGGCTCGATCTTCAACGGCTGGCCGGCGGGCACCACGGCGGTGTCGCCGTCGTGCCGGATGGCGGCGCCGAGCTTGGCGAAGGCGCGCGTGATGAGGTCGAAATGCTGGGGGAGCGAGCGGCGCACGCGCACCTCGCCGCCCGTGATGGCGCCCAGGGCGAGAAAGGTCACGACCTCATGATAGTCGGTGTTGATGGCGATTTTCGCTCCGTGCAGCCGCTCCACGCCGGTGACGTGCAGGCGGCTGGTCCCGATGCCGTCGATCCGCGCGCCCATCGCGACCAGGGCGGAGCAGAGGTCCTGCACGTGGGGTTCGCTGGCCGCGTTGATCAGGGTGGACTCGCCGCGGGCCAGGGCGGCCGCCATGGCGAAGTTTTCCGTCACGGTGACGGACATGTAATCGAGCCAGTGGCGGCCGCCCGGCAGCCGGGGCGGGGCGTCCACCGTGATGGTTTCCGGCCCCGCGGAAACCTTCGCCCCGAGGGCGGAAAGGATCTCCAGATGGGGATCGATTTCCCGCACGCCCAGCGAGCAGCCCTTGGAGTTGGAGCCGATGCTGATCCGCCCGAAACGGCGCAGGAGGCCGGGGTAGAGCAGGACCGTCGAGCGCATGTCGGCCGGCAGCTCGTGATCGCCGTCCTCCCGGCGAAAGCGCGAGTGGTCGATGCGCATGGTGCCGGCCGCCCGGTCCCACGCGATGTCCGAGCCGCGCTCGCGGAGGTAGCTCGCCAGCTTGTCCAGGTCGGTGATGTCCGGCACGTTCGTCAGCTCGACGGGCTCGTCCGTCAGCAGCGTCGCGCAGAAGATCGGCAGCACCGAATTCTTGTTGCCCGAAGGGGTGATTTCCCCGGCGAGGGGGGTGCCGCCATTGACGATCAGATCGGCCATTGCGAAGGAGGCAATGCGGCCCGCCGCGCGGCGCATGGCAAGCGCTTTCGGGCCAAAAAAAAGGCCCCGGCGTCGCCGGGGCCTTTGAAACGGGTTGATTCAGATATAACCGCCGCCCTGCTGGCCTTCGGGGCGCGGGCCCCGTTCGCCCTGATTGCGGCCGCGCCCGCCCCGATGGCGGCGCCGGCGATGGCCGCCGTGATCGCCCTCGCGGCGCTCGCCCGAGCCTTCGCCGCCGGAGCTCTCGCTGCGGCCGCGGAATTCGCCCGAGCCTTCGGCGCGGAAGTCGCCGCCCTCGCGGCGGTCTCCGCCCCGGTGGCGTCCGCGTCCGCCGCGATGGCGGCGGCGGCGGTGCCCGCCCTGGCTGAAATCACCGCCTTGGCCTTCGGCCCGGCCCTCATCTCGGCCGTGACCGTGCTCGTGCTCGCGCCGCTCGCGGCCGGTCTCAACTTCCGGCTTGTCGGGCGCAAACAGGCCCTTGAGCCACGCGAAAAAGCCGCGCGGCTTGGGCGCCTGCTCCACCGGGCGGGGGGTGTGCTCGCGGGGACGCTCGTGGCCTTCGCGGCGTTCGCTGCGCTCACCGCTGGGGCGATCGCGCCGCTCGAAGCGCTCGCGCCGGCCCTCGCGGCCTTCGCGGTGGTCGCGACCGTCCTGGCCTTCGCGAACTTCACGGCCGTCGCCGCGGCGTTCGCGATTTTCGCTCCGCTCGGGCCGGAACACCGGCCGCTCGGGTTCGGCGCCGTGCTCCCAGCTCATCGGCTCGCGCCGGACTTCGTTGGGCGGAAGGATATTCAGTTCGCGCTTCGCCGGTTCGCTTTCCGGAAGCTCCGGAGCGGCGAGGGGCGAGGTGACCGCTTCCACGGCCGTCTCGGCCACCGCGGGTGCGGGCGTGTAGGTTTCCTGAACCGGCGCGGCGGGCGCGGGGGCGACCGGAGCAGCCGGGGTTTCAGCGGCCGCCGGGGCGGGCACGCTCGTTTGGCCCCCGAAGGGGTTTTCGTATTCGCGCGGCGGAGTGATGAGCTCCACGGCGGTGGGTTGGTACTCGCCCGAACGGGCGGGAGTTGCGGCTGCGGAGGCCGCCGGGGTCGTGGAGCGCTTGCCGCGCGCCAGACCCGAGCCCCGGGTGCCGCCAAAGGCGCCGAAACCGGCGTTCTCTGGTGTGGCGGCAGCGGGAGCGTCTGTCGCGGCAGGGGCCGAAGGCGCCGCAAAGGCGGCGTTCGCATCGGCGGGGGTGCCGGACGGGACGGGATCAGTCATTGTTCTATCTTCTTTGGGTTTTGGATGCGTCACCGCCGAAAGGGCGGGCGCAGCGATGGTTATGAGGAGCGAGGGGGCGCGCCATAGGCCGCTCAACCCTGCACTCGCCCTTAAACTCGCCCAAGTAGGTTGATTTGGCAATATTTATCAATAGGACCTGGGTGATGGACAAACTCGAAGAGATTTTCCGCATGCAGGACGCGCTGAACCGGAGGATCGGCGTCAACCTGCCGCCGGCGACCGAAGAGGAGAAGGCCAAGTGGGTGCTCAACTACACCCGGGCGATGCAGCAGGAAATCGCCGAGCTGATCGATTCCGTGCCGTGGAAATGGTGGGCCAAGTACCAGAAGTTCGACGAGCAGAACGCGCGGGTCGAGGTGGTCGACCTCTTCCATTTTCTGATCTCGATCGCGCAGACGCTGGGCATGTCGGCCGAAGACGTCTATCAGGCGTACGTGAAGAAGAACCTGGTCAACCACCAGCGCCAGGAGACCGGCTACGCCAAGAAGGACGAAGCCGACTCGCGGCATATCTAATCCGAGCGCTATCCCCGCGGCGGCGAGGGGGCCGCTTCCCTCGGTCGCTGGGCCGCCGGACCGGGCTTCAAACCGTGCGGCGAAAGCCGCCGGGGCACGTCGCGCGCGGCCGGGTCGCCGCACACCGAAAAGCCGGGCAGCCGCGGCGGAGGCGACTGCGCGAAGCGGTTCCCTCGCCGCCGCTCGCGCGGTCCCTGGGTCCCCACACGCTCAGGCGAAGAGGACGCAGGTGACCTCCGGGACCGCGATCTCGCGACCCGCGGGGGTCAGGCGGCCGGAAGCGGGGTCGATCGAGAAGAGGACGACGTTGTTCGTGTCCTTGTTCGCGCACAGGAGCCAGCGGCCGCTGGGGTCGAGTTCGAAGTTGCGGGGATGCTTGCCGCCGCAGGAGATCAGCTGAATGCGCTCGAGCCGCCCCGAGGCAGTGTCGCGGGCAAAGACCGCGATGCTTTCGTGCCCGCGGTTGGAGACATAGACCGTGCGGCCGCGGGGATGCAGGCGAATCTCGCCCACGGTGTTCGTGCCCGAGAAGTCTTCGGGGAGGGTGGAATACGACTCGCCTAGGGTCGGATGCCCGCGGGCCGCGTCGTAGGCGTACTGGCTGACGGTCCCGCCCATCTCGTTCGCCACATACAGGAATCTTCCATCCGATGAGAAGCGCCCATGGCGGGGCCCCGATCCCGGCACGGCGGCGGCCATGGGCGGATCGGCCGGAGCCAGCGCGGCCTGCTCGGGGTCGAGGCGATAGCTGTAAACCCGGTCCTGGGCCAGATCGCACGACAGCACGAAGCGGTTGTCCGGCGCGATGATGACGCAGTGCGCGTGCGCCTTGTCCTGGCGCTTGTGGTTCGGGCCGAGGGGAGCCCTTCCGTCATGCGAAAAAAAGGCGCTGCGCGGCCCCAGGCGGCCGTCGCCGCGGATGGGCAACGCGGCGACATAGCCATCGTGGTAGTTGGCGATGGCCAGGGTGCGGCCGGTCGCGTCCACGGCCACGTGCACGGTGTTGCCCCCGCCGGTGGCTTCCTGGTTGAGCAGGCGCAGGGCGCCCCCCGCGCGGTCAATCGCGAAGGCAACGGCCCCGCCGATGGCCTGGGGCGGCTTGGGCTCGAGCAGCAGTTCGCCGCAGGCGTACAGGTGCCGGCCCCCCGGATCGGTGGTCAGGAAGGTAGGGTTGGCGGCCCGCGCGGCCAGGACGGGCGCGGTCAGCGTCCCCGCTTCCGGGTCAAAGTCCGAGCGATAGATGCCCTGACTGGCCTCGCGAGTATAAGTGCCGAAGTAAACGAGCATAAGGGGTCACGTACCAATTCTCAACAGGCCGCCCCAAGTCCTCGCCGTCGCCCATGCCCGCTCCGGCCTGTTGAGAATTGGTACGTGACCCCTTATGTCGCCGCGCTTGAAAACGGCAATGATAAGATTAAGGCTGCGGCGATGGCGAAGAGCGAAGAGCCGAAGGTGATTTTCTCGATGATGGGCGTCTCGAAGAAAATCGAGCGCAAGGAAATCCTCCGCGACATCTCGCTGTCGTTCTACTACGGCGCGAAGATCGGGGTCCTGGGGCTCAATGGCTCGGGGAAATCTTCGCTCATGCGCATCCTGGCCGGGCGCGACAGCGACTTCGACGGGCGGGTCCACTTCGAGCCCGGCTATTCCGTCGGGCTGCTGGAGCAGGAGCCCGCGCTGAAGCCCGGCGCGACCGTCCGCGCCTGCGTCGAGGAGGGAGTCCAGGCTCTCGCCGCCCTGGTGGCCGCCTACGACGCGACCTGGGATGAGCTCAATGACGCCCCGGACGAGGCGGCCAAGGACGCGATCATGAAGAAGCAGGGCGACCTGCAGGAGAAGATCGACGCCGCCGGCGCCTGGGATCTCAGCCCGCGGGTCGAGATGGCGATGGAGGCGCTGCGCTGCCCGGCCGGCGACCAGCCGGTCGACAAGCTTTCGGGCGGGGAGCGGCGCCGCGTCGCCCTCGCGCGGCTGCTGCTGCAGCAGCCGGCGATCCTCCTGCTCGACGAGCCGACCAACCACCTGGACGCCGAGAGCGTGCAATGGCTGGAGCAGCACCTGGCCCGTTACGAAGGCACGGTCATCGCCGTGACGCACGACCGGTACTTTCTCGACAATGTCGCCCAGTGGATCCTCGAACTGGACCGCGGCCACGGGATCCCATGGAAGGGCAACTACTCCTCGTGGCTGGAGCAGAAGCAGCGCCGCCTGGCGGTCGAGCAGCGCACCGAGGACCGGCGGCAGAAGGCCATGGCCCGCGAGCTGGCCTGGATCCGCCAGTCCGCCCGCGCCCGGCAGGCCAAGTCCCAGGCCCGCGTGAACGCCTACGAGGCGCTGCTCAAGGAGGACGCGGCGGAAAAGGAGCGCGAGTTCGAGATCTCGATCCCGCCCGGTCCGCGCCTGGGCACCCTCGTCGTCGAGGCGGTCGACGTCGCCAAGGCCTACGGCGAAAATCTCCTCTTCGAGCACCTGAACTTCTCGCTGCCGCCCGGAGGCATCGTGGGCGTGATCGGGCCCAACGGGGCGGGCAAGACGACCCTGTTCCGGATGATCGTCGGCGCGGAAAAGCCGGACGAGGGCCAGTTGCGCGTCGGCGACACGGTCAAGATCGCGCACGTGGACCAGTCGCGCGACTCCCTGCCGAACGCGGCGACAATCTTCGAGGCGATCAGCGGCGGGGAGGAGATCCTGCGGCTGGGCAGCCGCGAGGTGAATGCGCGCGCCTACTGCGCGCAGTTCGGCTTCACCGGCGCCGACCAGCAGAAGAAGGTCGGCGTCCTCTCCGGCGGCGAGCGCAACCGCGTGCACCTCGCGCGGCTGCTGCGCTCGGGCGCGAATTTGATCCTGCTCGACGAGCCGACCAACGACCTCGACGTCAACTCGATCCGCGCCCTCGAGGAGGGCCTGGAGCACTTCGCCGGCTGCGCGGTCGTCGTCTCCCACGACCGCTGGTTTCTCGACCGGGTGGCGACGCACATCCTGGCGTTCGAGGGCGAGAGCACCGTGCACGCGTTCGCGGGCAACTACTCGAGCTACCTGGAGGATTATCGCCGGCGCAAGGGCAAGGAGGCGGACCAGCCGCGCCGCATCAAGTACCGCCGGCTGGCGCGATGAGACGGGGAATGCTCCATCGTCTCGGGAGCCTGCGGCCGCTTTGGCTTCTGGCGCTTTGGACCGCGTTCGCGCCGGGCGCGGCCGCGCGCGAACTGCGCTTTGGCATCACCCCGGTCCTGGGGAGCGCGGCCATGCACCAGGACTTCGACCCGCTGGCCCAATACCTGACCCAGGCGCTGGGCCGGGTGGTGGTGCTCGAGGTCACGCCCGATTACGGCGCCTTGCGGACGCGGATGGATCAGGGCGAGGTGGACATCGGCAGCTTTTCGCCCTTCGCCTATGTCGAGGCGGCCGCGGACGGCCGGGTGCGGATCATCGCCCAGTCCCTCATCGACGGGGTCGCCTGGTACCGGGGGATCATCGTCGTGCGCCGCGACAGCGGGCTCGACGGGGTCGGCGACCTGAGGGGCAAGCGCTTCGCCTACGTCGATCCCCAGTCGGCTTCGGGGTACGTCTATCCCCGCGCGCTCCTGATCGATCGCGGCGTCAATCCGGCGCATTTTTTCGCCCGCACGTTCTTTGCCGGCGACCACAGCCGGGTGATCGCGGCGGTGCTCCAGGGCCGGGCCGACGGCGGAGCCACCTACGACAACGCCCTGCGGATCGCGGAGGCGGCCGGTCTGCCGGCCCATGAGCTCAAGGTCATCCTTGAGACGGACCCGATCCCCCATGATGCGATCGCCGTCCGCGCCGGCCTCGACCCCGGCCTGACGCAGCGCCTTCTGGCCGCGCTGCTCGCGGTGAATCACACGCCCGAGGGCCGCCGCGTCATCGCCCTGAACAAGAAGGGGCTGACCGGCTTCGCGGCGGCCGACGATGCCACCTTCGACGTCGTGCGCCGCGTGGCGCGCGAGGCGGGGGTCATTGGCCGCTGACCGGCCGCTTCCGGGCCTGCCGCGCCCCCCGCTGCTTGCCGGTGAGGCGGACCTGGCCTAACCTGGGACATGGCTGGGTCCGATCCTGTCAACACCGCCGAGTCCGGCGTCGAAGTCCGAACCTGGTTTGTGCGCGGCCGCAACGTGCTCGCCGCCCGGGCGGACCTGGGGGACCTGTACGTCGACTACTACCTGCATCTGGCCAAATACCGGATCCGCCCCGACGCCGAGCACGACGCGCTGTTCAAGCGGGCCCTGGCGATCTTCCTGCTGCACTGCGCGTCGCGGCCCTGGAACGAACACCACGCCTGGACCATCAATTTCCAGCATCCCCGGGTGAACCTGTTCCTGGTCGCGGACAACGAAAGCGGCGCCGTCACCGGCCGGGTGTTCGAGGAGAACGTGAAGGAGCTGGGGGAGAATCTCTTCTACGCCGACGTCGTCCGCGGCGCCGAGCCCAAGCGCCGCAGCGCGGTCGCCTTCACGGGCGGCGATCCCTTGACGGCGGTGGAGACCTTCTACCGCCAGAGCGAGCAGCGGCTGGGCCGCGCTTTCCAGATGGCCGAGGAGGACTTCCTTCTCCTGACCGAGCATCCCGATTGCGACGTGGGGTGGCTGCAGAAGCTGACCGCGCCGGAGGCGACGGGTTTGGAGGAGCGGGAGACGCTTGCGCTCCTGGAGCGGCGCATTTACCGCTGGCACTGCGGCTGCAACCAGCAGCGGATGATGGAAGTCCTCGCGCCGGCCATGCGCGAGGACCCCGAAGATCTGTTCGGTTCCGAACCCAAGCTGGAGATCCGCTGCCCGCGCTGCGGCGCGCGGCACGTGATCACCCGCGAGGCGATGGAATCCTACATTGCCGACGCGTGATCAGCTCTTGTTGATCAGATCGTCGATCGGATCGCTCTCCAGATTGATGTCGGCGAACAGCCACGACGACAGGTAGCGCTCGGCGGAGGAGGGCACGATGACCACGATCTGCTTGCCCTTGTTTTCCGGCCGCTTGGCCACCTGCAGTCCGGCCCAGATGGCGGCGCCGGAGGAGATGCCCACGGGGATGCCGTCGAGCTTGGCGGCCTGCTTGCTGATCGGGGCGGAATCGTCCTCCTTCACCGTGATCACCTCGTCGTAGATCTTGGTGTTGAGCACGGCGGGCACGAAGCCGGCGCCCAGGCCCTGGAGCTTGTGCGGACCCGGCTGGCCTCCGGACAGGATGGGCGAGCCCGCCGGTTCCACGGCGATGAGCTTGAACGAGGGCTTGCGCGGCTTGATCACCTCGCCGATGCCGGTGATCGTTCCGCCGGTGCCGATCCCGGAGATCACGATGTCGACCTTGCCGTCGGTGTCGCGCCAGATCTCCTCCGCCGTCGTACGGCGATGGACGGCGGGATTGGAGGGGTTGGAGAACTGCTGCAGGATCACGCTGTTGGCGATCTTGGACTGCAGCTCTTCCGCCTTGGCGATGGCCCCCTTCATGCCCTTGGGCCCTTCCGTCAGCACCACGCGGGCGCCCAGGACCTTGAGGATCTTGCGGCGCTCCGAGGTCATGGTCTCGGGCATGGTCAGGATCAGCTTCAGGCCTTTGGCGGCCGCCACGAACGCGAGCGCGATGCCCGTGTTGCCGCTGGTCGGCTCGATCAGAACGGTGTCCTGGGTGATGCGTCCGCTCTTCAGCGCGTCGTCGATCATGGCGAACCCGATGCGGTCCTTGACGCTCGAAAGCGGATTGAAGAACTCCAGCTTGAGGAGGATCTCCGCCTGCGCTCCGTGCGCGGCGGCGGTCCGATTGAGGCGCACGAGGGGCGTGTTGCCGATCGTGCCGGTGATGTCGTCGTATATCTTGGCCATAGAGGGATTCAGATGGAGTAGTCGTCCTCGAACCGCCGGGAGCGCCGCAGGCGCAGGCGGACCAGGTCGTTGACCTGAAGCTGCTTGGAGGCGAGTTCGGCCCGGGAGATCTCGGCCTCGACCAAATCGCCCCGCGACTCGACCTGCTCCAGGGTGAGGCGGGCCAGCGGCCCCGCCGAATGCACCGCGCGCAGGATCGCCGGCAGGCCCGCCCCGCCTTCGACATGGGGGATGATCTCGATGTCGTGCGGACGCACGTACACCTGGCCGGAATCGGTCTGCCGGCCGCTCACCAGCTGTCCCGCCGCCAGCAGGGCCGGGCTCTTGAGCACGTTGACGCTGCCCAGGAACCGGTAGACGAACGGCGTCGCCGGATTGTCGTAGACCTGCTGCGGCGTGCCCACCTGCTCCACCCGCGCCTGGTTCATGATCACGACCTCGTCGGCGATTTCCAAGGCCTCCTCCTGGTCGTGGGTCACGAACACGGTCGTCAGGTGAATCTCGTCGTGAAAGCGGCGCAGCCACCGCCGCAGCTCGCGGCGCACCTTGGCGTCCAGGGCCCCGAAAGGCTCGTCCAGCAGCAGCACGCGCGGCTCGACCGCCAGGGCGCGGGCCAGGGCGACCCGCTGGCGCTGGCCGCCGGAGAGCTGGTGGGGGTAGCGGCCGCCCAGGCCGTCGAGCTGGACCAGGGCCAGCAGCTTGCGCACCCGCTCCCCGATTTCCGCGCGCGGCGGCCGGTCGCGGCTGCGCCGCACGCGCAGGCCGAAGGCGATGTTCTCGAACACCGACAGATGGCGGAACAGCGCGTAATGCTGGAACACGAGCCCGACCCGGCGTTTGCCCGCGGGCAGGTCGGTCACGTCGTCCCCGTTGAAGAGGATGCGGCCGCTGCCCGGATCGGGAATCTCCAGCCCGGCGATGATCCGCAGGAGCGTCGTCTTGCCCGAGCCCGACGGCCCCAGCAGGGCGACCAGCTTGCCGCGCGGGACGTTCAAATCCACGCCATCGAGCGCCGTGTACGAGCCGAAGCGTTTGCGAAGGTTGTGCGCCTCGATGCTCATACCGCCGTGGTCGTCTCCAGCACGGACTTGAGGATCATCGTCACCAAGGCGAGCAGCGCCAAGAGCGACGCCACCGCAAAGGCCGCGGCGAAGTCATATCCGTTGTAAAGGTACTCGATGTGCAGGGGCATCGTGTTCGTCACCCCCCGGATATGCCCGCTGACCACCGAGACGGCGCCAAACTCGCCCATCGCGCGGGCGTTGCAGAGAATCGCGCCGTAGAGCAGGCCCCAGCGGACATTGGGCAGGGTGACGCGCCAAAACGTCTGCCAGCCGCTGGCGCCCAAGGTGATGGCGGCGTACTCCTCGTCCGTGCCTTGGGACTGCATCAGGGGAATCAGTTCGCGCGCCACGAACGGAAACGTGACGAACATGGTCGCCAGCACGATGCCCGGCGGGGCGAAGATGATGTGGATTCCGTGGGCGGACAGCCAGGGCCCGAACCAGCCCGTGCGGCCATAGATGAGCACGTAAAGCAGGCCCGCGACCACGGGCGAGACGGCGAACGGCAGGTCGATCAGCGTGATGAGAAAGCTCTTGCCCCGAAAGCGGAACTTCGCGATCGCCCAGGCCGCCGCGACGCCGAACACCGTGTTCGCGGGCACGACGATCGCCGCCGTGATCAGCGTGAGCCGGATGGCCGCCCGGCTGTCCGGGGTCGCCAGCGCGGAGAAATAGGCGCCGATCCCCTTGCGGAAGGCTTCCGCGAACACCGCGATCAGAGGCAGCATCAGAAAACAAACCAGGAAGACCAGGGCGATGGCGCAAAGCGTCCAGCGGACCAGCGCCGGGTCGCGATTTGCGCGCGGCGTGGCGGCGCCGGTTCGGCCGGCCAGGGTCTGTGCGGCAGGAGCAGCCATTGCAAACGGGTTAAGTTAGTCGAAAACGCGCGGGGACCAACGGACAATCACGTCATATCGGCTGGAAGCGCCGGCTCCATTTTTGCAGCAGATTGATGACCAGAAGCATCAGGAACGAGACGGCCAGCATGACCATGGCCAGGGCGGTCGCCCCCTGATAGTCGAATTGCTCCAGTTTGGTGATGATCAGCAGGGGAATGATTTCGGTCTGGTGCGGCATGTTGCCGGAAATGAAGACGACCGAGCCGTATTCGCCGAGGGCTCGGGCGAACGCCAGCGCGAAGCCGGTGAGCAGGGAAGGCATCAGTTCGGGAATGAGGACCCGAAACAAGGTTTGCAGCCGGCTGGCTCCCAGGCTGGCGGCGCATTCCTCGATTTCAGGCTCCAGCTCCACCAGCACGGGCTGCAGCGTGCGCACGACAAAAGGCAGGCTGATGAAGGTGAGCGCGACGAAGACGCCCAGACGCGTGAAGGCAACCTGGATGCCCAAGGGAGCAAGCCAGCGGCCCACCCATCCGGTGGGGGAATAGAGGCTGGTAAGCGAGATGCCCGCCACCGCCGTCGGCAGGGCAAAGGGCAGGTCGACGATCGCGTCGATGATGCGACGCCCGGGCAGCTCGTACCGGGTCAGGACCCACGCGACGATGAGCCCGAAGACCATGTTCACGGCGGCCGCCAGCAGGGAGGCGCCGAAGCTCAGCTTGTAGGCGTCGATGACCCGGGGACTGGTGACCGCATGCCAGAAGACATGGCCATGAATCCCGGCCGCGTAGGCAATCCCGGCGGACAGCGGCAGCAGGACGATCAGGCTCAGGTAGGCCACCGTGAACCCGAGCGACAGCCCGAACCCGGGCAGCAGCGCGCGGCGCGCCCGCGCGGAAGCCATGCCGCGGAAGCCGGGATGTTCGGTGGGCAGAACGCTCATAAGGCCCGCCCATCAGGCCAGAAAGGAGCCCGGCGTCGAAGAAAATTGACGTCAGTTGCCGTAGATTTGGTCAAAGATTCCGCCGTCGGCGAAATGAACCTCCTGCGCCCGGGTCCAGCCGCCGAAGACCTTGTCGATCGTGAAGAGCTTCAGCTTGGGAAAGGTCGCGGCGAACTCGCGTGCCACCTTCTTGTCCCGCGGGCGGTAGAAGTTGCGCGCCGCGATTTCCTGGCCCTCGTGCGAGTAGAGGTAGCGCAGATAGGCGGTGGCGACTTCCGTGGTCCCGTGCCGTGCCGCCACGGCGTCCACCACCGCGACGGGCGGCTCCGCGAGGATGCTGACCGAAGGCACGATGATTTCGAATCCCTGGTCCGGGAACTCCTTGCGGGCGAGAAACGCCTCGTTTTCCCAGGCCAGCAGGGCGTCGCCGATGCCGCGCTGCGCGAACGTGACCGTCGCTCCGCGCGCGCCCGTGTCCAGCGTGGGCACGTGCTGATATAGGGCGGTGACGAACTGGCGGCCGCGCTCCGGATCGTGATACTTGAGCTGGGCGTAGCCCCAAGCGGCGAGATAGGCCCAGCGCGCGCCGCCGGAGGTCTTCGGGTTGGGAGTCACCACCTTGACGCCCGGCTTGATGAGGTCGTCCCAGTCCCGGATTTTCTTCGGATTGCCCTTGCGGACGAGGATGACGATGGTGCTGGTGTACGGCGTGGAGTTGTCCGGCAGCCGGCTCTGCCAGTCGGCCGGGAGCAGGTCGCCATGGGTATGCAGGCTGTCGATGTCCGCCGCCAGCGCCAGGGTCACCACGTCGGCGTCCAAACCGTCGATCACCGAACGGGCCTGCGCTCCCGAGCCCCCGTTGGACTGCTCGACGGTCACCGCGTCTCCCGTCCGGGCCTTCCAGTAGCGGGCAAAGGCCGGGTTATACTCGGCGTACAGCTCGCGCGTGGGATCGTACGAGACGTTGAGAAGGGTGATGTCCTTGGCCGAGGCGGAAAGCGCAGCCAAGGCCAGCACGCCGGTGAGGAGGAATTTCATGATCAGAAGAAGATTTGCACGCGGCTCAGGAGGGATTTCTCGTCCTGGCGCAGGATTTGGGTGGAGGAGGTGGCCACGGGGTCGGTGAAGCGGTCCACGTTGAAGTCGGTGTCGATGCGCACCAGGCGGCTGAGGTACCAGTTCAGGCCGACGCTCCAACCGAAGACATCCTTGGCGTTTGTCGTGGCGGCGGCCATGAGGGGGAACGCATCCGGATCGATCCCCAGCCCCTCGACCCGGCCGACCAACTGCAGCGCTCCGAACTCGCCGGTCTTGGGATTGAAGGGATGGTTGGGCACCACGCCGGCAAACGTCGTATTCTCGCCCGTGAGAGTCCAGCCCACCTCGGCGTTCCAGGCGTGATTCACGATCTGGGTCGTGGAAACCACGGGCTTGGTCGGCGCCGCCGCCAGGACGTTCACCGCCGACACGACATATTCGCCCAGGAAGCCGAAGGGCCCCGCATACCAGTAGCTTTGCGGCGTGAAGCGCCACACGTCGCCGTCGGCGTAGGTCGAGGCGTTGTACTTGAAGAACGTCTGCTGCCCGTCGGTCTTGTAGCCGGAGGTCACGCCCGACGTCCCCTTTTCGCGGCCGAAGGTGCCGGCCGCACCCAGGCCAAAGCCGGAAAGGACGGGGTTGCCGGATGCCGCGAAGGGCTGCACGAAGAGCCGGCCCTCGGCCTCCTTGTCATTGTCAAAATCCTGGTTCGAGCTGTTGGCGGCATCGGGCACGCCGTTGAAGGCGCCGACCTGATAGATCAGGGTGCCCTTGTCGATCGAGCCGCCGAGTTGGAAGCCGAGGTCGCGGTTGGGCACGAGGTTTGTCGCCAGCGAGCGCTCCACGAAGAAGGTGTACGCGTCCTGCTGCAGCTGTTCCAGCCCGACGGGCGACTTGAACTTGCCCACGCGCAGCTGCAGCCAGTCGTTCAGGGAAATGCCGAGGTTGGCGTCATAGATCGTCACGGCCGAGCCGGCGAAGTCGGGCACGAATTGAAACGAGTAGATGTTGTCGAAGGTGCCGTCCGTGATCAGCCGGGCCCGGCGCAAAATGAAGGTGTTGTTCAGGACCCCGCCGCCATCTCCGAAGAACTCGCGGGAGTCCAATTGCACCAAGCCGCCCAGGTGCAGGGACGTCGAGCCGTCTCCCGACACCAGATGGAAGCCGCCGTCCCCGGCGTTGACGTGGGCCCCGCCTTCGGCCGGCGGAGGAGTCGGCGACGCCGCGCCGCCGGGAGCGGGAATGGAATTGTTCACCACCGGTCCGGCCTCGACGACCGCGCCCGGAGCGTTCGGATTGGGCGCGATCGCCCGCGATTTTTCGAGCGCATCCAGCCGCTGTTCCAGAACCTGCACTTCCTGGCGGAGCGCCTGGATTTCGGTCTGCTGGTCAGCCGGTTGGGAATCAGCGCGGACAGGCGCGCCGATTGCGATAAGGCCAAAGAGGGCCACGAGGATGTGGACTGGTTTCGGGACCATATGAAACCAGACCAAACAGATGTAGATTACAGTGCAAGATATTAGTTCAGTATGACACGTAGGCCATCGTAGGCCACGTCCGCCCCGGGGGAAACCGAGTCCGCAGTCGCGACATGTTCCGAAAGATGCGTCAAATGAATGAGATACGTTTTGGCAGCCCTCACCTCTTTCGCGGCCTCCAAGGCTTCCGGGATGCTCAGGTGCGTGGGGTGCGGTTCCGGGCGAAGGCCATCGATGACCAAAACGTCTGCGCCTTGGGCCAGGCTTACCGCCTCGCGGGGCAGCCGCTTGCAGTCGGTGTAATAGGCGAATCGCTTCCCCGTGGAGCGCTCCTCGAACACCAGACCGAGCGTGTTCACGCCGCCGTGGGGCAGGGGCGTGCTTCGGATTACGCCGCACGGCAGCTCGAGAGCCGGAGGCATTTCCTCCAGGGCGAATGCCGGGTAGCCTTTCGCCAGCGGCCGTTCGGTGATCGCATACGGAAACATGGCCAGGACGCGGGCCAGTCCGTCGGAGGTTGCGTACACCGGTAGCTTCGTTCCGCCCCGCAGGTCGCAGTAGCGCCGCAAGTCGTCCATCCCCGCGATGTGATCGGCATGCCCGTGGGTCAGGATGAAGTAATCCACCGTGCGGATATCGTTCGCCAGGCACTGCAGGCGGAATTCCGGCGCCGCATCGACCTGAAAATGGACCCCATCCATGACGACATGCACCGAGGTCCGCGACCGTCGGTTGCGGGGATCGGCGGAGCGGCACACGGCGCAGTCGCACGCGATCATCGGCACACCTTGCGAGGTTCCCGTCCCCATGAAGACAATCTCCATGGCCTGAGCATACTCCGCGATGATTCCGCCACAAGGGATCATGCGGCTGGAGGGGCGTTGGTCCGCTTCCGAGGCTTATCGCGTCATCGCGTACACGTAAATATTCGCAATCTGCCGCACGCAATTGTTGGCCCGCTCCGGGTCGCTGGGCCAGCCGCACATCAGGTGGTCGAGGCTGAGGAGCGAAATCATCCGGTCCCCCGCATAAACGCCGTAGAGCGCTTCCGCCACCGGCCCCCAATGGCCGCGGTGGCCCCGGCCTGTGCGGGTGCTCGCTTCGCCGACCGGCAGAAACGAGCGAAAAATGGGGTGGTTCTCGTCCAGCATCCGCACGTCCGATCCCGGAATCAGCTGCGCGAAGTAGGCGATGTGCTGCCGGTAAAAGTCCGGAAAACTGGGCGTGACGCGCCACTCGATGCACCCGTCAATGTAAATGAAGCCGCCCCGGCGGAGATACTCGGCCAGATTGGCCCGGTCCGCTTCCCCCGACAGAGGCGTGAGATTGTTCGTGAAGAGGAACGGATAGGAGCATAGCTCCTCAAGCTGATCCGCATGGACGGGGCGGGAGACAGGATCCATGTTTACCTGGGCTGCCCGCCGCAGGAAGCCGGCGACCACCGGGTCCTGATCTTCGTGAATGGTCCAATACTGGCTTGGCGTCACCAGCCTGCCCCAGGCGAGGCCGCTATTCGCATTCTCGGGCACGGTTTGTCCGGCCAGCCGCCGCGCCGCCAGCAAGCTTGCGACGGCCGCAGTCACCGATTGGCGCAGAAATGCGCGGCGCGTCTGGTGGCAGGAAGGAACGTTGCAGAAGCCGTGCATCGGGTGGTGAGCGTCTAAAGCAGTTTCCATCGCCGGCGCAGCGCCAAGTCGAATCCATATACGGCGACCAGGAGGGCGAGCACCCACCAGCGGTGCCAGAGCGGCATCCGCTCCACGGACAGCAGGTGCGGAGCCGGCGGTTCGGCCCAGGCGGGTTCCCCCTGGCCGATGACGTCGCCGCCCGTGCCGGCGGCCAGCTGCTGCAGCAGGTCCTCGTCCGGGGCCGCGCCGGAGAGTTCCCCCCGGTCGGGAGTCACGGCCTCCGCGTCGATCCAGATGGGAATGGGGCTGCCCTGGCCCGAACCGGCCTCGATCCGCCAAAGCCCGGGGTCCGGCGGCTCCCATGCATATAGCCTGGCGCCGTTGGCGGTGTCCCCGGCCTGAAGTGGCTGTTCGGGCAGTTCGATGTGGCGGCTTCCCAACCGCGCGACCACATGCAAGGCGCCCCCCTTCGCGCCTCGCACGCGAAGGAGGATCCTCTGCCCGACCGCCGCCTCTGCGGGAGGGTGATCAAAGTACTCCTTTGCCGCCTGCTCCCGGGTCAGCCACGAGAACAGCTTTTGCCAGAAGACCTCGGCGCCGTGGGAGCCGCTGGGCTGCGCGAGCGCCCACCGCCACAGGCCGTCGGAGGTGAGCAGCGCCGTGCGTCCTTCGCCATAGGGCTGCGCCGCCAGCAGGATCGCCCCGGACTTCCCGCCCCGGCCTGGCGTCCGGGCCAGGACGACGGCCGCGGGCTTCGCCGGACCGGTGGTGAGATTGTGAGCGATGCGCGGCGTGGCATCGGCCAGGGCATCCGAATCCTTGCCAAAGAGATCGGCAGCCACGGCCGGACTGGCCCACTGCATGGGCAACAGGCCCGGGATGAAGTCGGCGGCCGGGGCCTCACCGCCCTTGAGCAGGGTCACAGGCAGCAATTTTTCCAGGTCTGTCCCCGCCAGCTTGGCCAAGGCGCTCGGTTGGGAGATCCAAAACAGCAGCACGCCGCCTCGCTCCGTCCATTCATCGAGGGCGGCCTGTTCGGCGGAGTTCAGCCGGTCCGCCGCCGCATTCTCAAGAATCACCACCCCAAAGGGGGACAGGCTGTTCTCGGTCAGGCAAAAGGGGGCGACGGCGCCGGGCGGCAGGGCGACCCCCCGCAGGGGAAACCGGAAGACCGGCGTCATCGAGTATTCGCCTCCGCGGCGCAGGCTCTCCGCCAGACGCGTATAGCCCCAGTTGAATTCCCCAGCCAGGTAGAGGACGCGATGGGGTTCGGCTGCGTTGACGGCGACCTGCGCCCGGCCGGCTTCGGAACCGGCCCGAAGGTCGAAGCGCAGCCTGCCGGGATGAACGGCCGGATAGTCCAGGGCCCAGGTTGCCAGATGCCGGCCGGCCTCCAGATGCAGCACGGTGGGCGGCTGGGGGACGCCGTTGATCGCGACATGAAGCGGCACCGCCGTGTCGTCACGCTGATAACTTTCGAACACCGCCGAAAGATGCACCACCGAATGCGGGGACACTGCCGCCGGCGCGTTGAATTCTCGCAGGTGGAGAAACGGACGGCCCAGCGCGCGATTGTGACCGACCGCGAAGAACAGGGGCGTGCCCGCGTTCACGGCCTTTTGGGTCGTCTCGCGCGCCGCCTCCGCCATATCCGGGGTTTCCGTATCGAGCCCATCCGTCAGCGCCACCACGCCGCCCCAGCCCTGTGGTGGCCCGTGCGCCAAAACCCACTGCAGGGAATCAAACAGGCGCGTGTGGAGGGTAGGGAGCAGGGGAACGTCTGCGACCGTTGCGACGGGAGCGACTGCCCCGGCAAAGGCAAAATCGGAGGCGGGACCAAACTTCCTGGCGTTCGCCCGCATCCAGTCGTTCCACTGGGCAAACGCGTCGTCGATCCGGCGCTGCCCCCGGTTGTCGGCCGTGGTCATGCTGGCCGAGCGGTCCACCAGTACTGCCAGCGGCCGCGGCTGCGGGGGATGGCTGAACGACCGCTCGATGCGGGCGGGCGCGGCCAAGAGCAGAAGGACGCCGGTCAGCAGGATCGCGCGAAGCCCCGCGAGGATCGTCCTCCTCGGCCTGGAAAGTCGAGAGACGCCGAATCGGTAGCTCAGCCAGATTGCGACCAAGCCCACGAGCCAGACGATAGCCAGAATTTCTGCGCCGGCGGCCGCGCTCCGCCCGGCCAGCCACCCCTCCCCGAACCATCCGAAATCCGCGTTCCCGCTCATGGTGCTGCGTCCCCTGGACCACTCCGCGGAGCATCATGTTGTCCCGCCATCCACACACTGACGAGATGCGCCGCGACATTGGAGTC
>DASRSH010000023.1:0-1796 GCA_035656575.1 Opitutaceae bacterium | reverse complement strand
GGGCCTTCTTTGGTCTTGGGGTACTGCTGGCGTCCCCGTCCTCTGGGGGGACCCGGCCGCTGCGCGCGCGGCGCCTCACCCGGAGGCGGCAACGCCGGCGCACCACCCATGCCCGGACGCTGGCCGAATCCAGGCCGCGCTCCAAAGCCCGGACGCGCGCCCATGCCCGGACGTCCTCCCGGTGCACCCGGACCGCTGGGCTGGGACCGCGTGGGATGCATCGGCCGCCGGCCCGCCGGCAGCTGACCTGGCGAGCCCATGCCCGGGCGCGGTCCACCTGGACCGCCCGTGGGTCGCCGATCGAAAATGGGACGTCCTCGCTGGATGCCGCCCGGCGCCGCCGCAGCCGCCCCCGGTACTGGGGGAGGCGCGCTGTAGACGGGCCGTGGCCCGGTTTGCGGCATGATCACCCGCCGTGGCGGAGGAGCCGCGGGCCTGGCCGGGGCCGGCGCTTCAGTCGCCGCGGCTGCTGCCGCAACCTGCGGCGTTTCTTCTTTGGACGGAGGCGCAGCTGGGGCGGCACCGGCGCTCATCGCCGGCACTGCCGGAGCAGCAGCCGTCGCCGCCGGGGCCGGAACGGTTCCGGCAGCGGCAGCAGGCTTCACGGCCGTGGGCGCCGGAGCCGTCACAGGCCGTCCATCGGCAGGGGCTGTCGCCGTCGTTGCCGCGGGAGCCGCTGTGACCGGTGGCTTCACCACAACCGGACCCACCGGCGGCTTGGCCGCAATGGCGGGAGCTGCGGGCGGAGCCGCCACGACAGCGGGCCGAGGTGGAACCACGTTGGGCGCCTGACGCGGCTGCGGAACGATCTTCCTGGGCGCGGGCTTCGTCTCGACCGGAGCCGCGGGGGCCGCGCTGGGGCCGGCAACCGGGGCCGCTGGCCGATTCACGACCGGAGCAGCCGCAGCAGGGCTCGCCGCTGGCGCAGGCGCCGGCGCGGTCGCCGCGGGGGCTGCAGGCCTGGGCGGCGCCGCCTCGCGCTGCTTCTTCTCCAGAATCGCTCTGGCCACGTCGCCTACCTGATGCACCTGCGACCAGTCGATTTTCGGCTTGATCTCCGCTTCGTGGCGGCTCGCGGCGCTGCCGCCGCGCGATTTTGTGACGTGAGCGCGCACACGCTCCGCCTCATCCGCTTCGATCGAACTCGAATGCGTCTTCTTCTCGGTAACTCCAACCGCCGTGAGCGCGTCAAGAATCTCTCTGCTCTTGACTTCCAACTCACGCGCTAACTCATTGATTCGAACTGTGCTCATCCGTCCCCGTGTCGTGTCGACTTCCCACCGGTCCTTAGTTCTTCATACGGACAACTCCTGACATGTGGGTCTGGTATCTCTTTCATTATCTCTGAAAATGCCGCACCCGCGGTTCAATTCGCTCCGCGATTCGGAGAAAATCCCGCAACTGCAGCCGGATTCGCCGGCTATCCCCCGGTTCCTTCGTCCACTTTCTTCTCGCCCAACTCTTCTTCGCGAACCTCTTCCACGTTGCCCTCAACGACCGCTTCGCCGGCCACTTCGGGATTCGTTTCGTTCTCCGCCAGCCGCTCGCTCACATCTTCGCGACCCGGCACCACCGGCTCCGCGCCTTCCCCATCCAGAGCCGGACCGACTTCGGTCACCTCGGCCAAACGCTCCTCGGCGAGCTCGTCGCTGATGAGTCCCGACCCGTCCGCGCTTACCGGCTCTTCCCCGCTCTGCGTCAGGTCCTGCTCCAGCGCAGCGATCTCTTCCTCCGAAGAAGCCACCTCGGCACGCTCTGCGGCTGCAATATCGACCTCGCCCGCCACCGCTGCGCCA
>DASRSH010000022.1:0-3360 GCA_035656575.1 Opitutaceae bacterium | reverse complement strand
GAAGCCATAATCGGCCAAGTCGTCGTCCAGGCCGATGGCGCTCGATTCCAACTGCAGCACGGCCAGCACGTCCGCCAGAAAATCGTTCCGGAACATCTTCCCGATGTCCCTTGTCAGAGCGGCGCCGGTCGCGGCCGGACGGGCGGCAGGCCGCGCCTGGCCGGTTCCTCCGACTAACCGCGCGATCTTCGATGGATACCCGGCAATCACCATCAGGCGCGTCAGGCCCGACCCCAGCGCCTGCTCGAAAATCCGCACGCCCTCGGCGGCCGGCAGAGGAACCACTCCCTTGGTCTGCCGCAGTAGAGTTTCCACCTCGAGGGCCACCGTCATTCCGCCATCGCGCCACAAGGGCCAGTTGATGCTGATGGTCTTTCCGGCCCGCCGCCCCTGCTGCCGCAAGCCTTCCCGCCATTCCGCAAAATGATCCAGAAAACTGTTGGCGTACGCGTAGTCGCTCTGCCCGGCATTGCCGACCGCGGCCGCCGCGGACGAGAAGAACATCAGGAAATCGAGATTCTCGCGCTCCGTGGCTTCATCCAGATGCCTCGCGCCATCCACCTTGGGCGCGAGGACCATGCGAATCTCCTCCGGGGTCTTGCGGCCGACGAGCGCGTCGGCGACGACTCCCGCGCAATGGATGATCCCGTGGACGCCTCCGCCGAACCGCGCCTTCGCCGCACCGATCAAATCGAACACGCTCGCGCGGTTCGCCACGTCGCAGCGCACATAGACGGCCTCGCCACCCAAAGCGTTCAGCTCCGCGACCTGTTCGGCGATCGCGCGGTCCTCCGCCGTGCGCCCGCACAACACCAGCCGCGCCCGCCAGGTTTCCGCCAGGTGACGCGCCACCAGCATCCCCAGCCCGCCGGCCCCGCCGGTGAGGATGTAGACGCCCTGCGGCCGCAGCGGCGGCGCCGCCCCGTCCCGTGGAATGCCGGCCAGGCGCTTCCACTCGCTGACCCACCGGCCGCCCTGCGCGTCGAAAACCACATCCTCGCGCGCGTCCAACTCGCCGGGCAGGGCCTCTTCCAGAACAGAAAGATCCGGCGCCGACAGCGTTCGCCACAGAATGTTCGGATTCTCCGCGGCCAGCGTTCGGCCGGCCGCGCCAAAGGCCGCGAGATCCGCTTGCGGTTCCCCGGACGACTCGCGATAGCAGTACAACACCTGCAGCTCGCCGGAACCGCATTCCCGCACGGCGTCAAGGAAGCCGAACAGCGACTCGACGCTCACGCCCTGCGGCGCCATGTACACGATGTGGCTGGGCCGGCGGCCTTCACGTTTCAAGTTCTCAAACAGCCGGCGATATCCTACCGCGTCCAGTCCCGGAGCCATGATCGTCTCGCAGGCAAATCGGGCCTGCAACGGCGCTCCGCACAGCAGCACGCGATGGCCGCCGGGCGCCGCCGCTTGTCCCGCCACTTGGCGAGCCTGCCGGGCGGGCTTGAAATACATTGTCTCGGGCCGCTCCGGCGCGGTCTCGAGCGGCCGGAAATCCAGTCTCCGGATGTCCACCAGCACCCGCCCGCCGGCATCGCTCACCTGGATATCGAAACTGGCTTCCTGCCCGCCCTCCGCCCTGCGCACGTAGGCGTAACAGGCTCGCGGCAGCGCTCCCGCGATATGCAACTCGCCTAACGCAAACGGAAGCCAGGGGATGCCCCGGCAGTCGCCCAGCAGGCCGATGACGCTCTCGAGAGCGCCATCCAATAAAGACGGATGCAGAACCCACGCCGCGCCATCATCCACGCTGGCCGGCAGTTCGAGGCGCGCCAGCGCCTCCCCCTGGTTCCGGAAAAGCTCCCGTATGGCGCGGAAGGACGGCCCGCCCGTGAATCCATTGGCGTCGAACCGGGCATAGCAATTCTCTGCGCTCCAGGTTTCGGTCGCGCGTTGACGAATCGTGGCCAAGTCGAGCCACGCATCGCCGCCTCCGTCGCCAGCCAACGCCTTGCCCTGGGAATGCACCACCGCGTCCCCATCCGGGCTTTCCGCGGACACCTCGAAACTCAGAGCGTCGCCCGCGGGCAGCAGGCGGATGCGGACGTCTCGCGGTTGCCCGTCGACGGTCAGGGGGCGCATCCACACCATCTCGCTCAGCCGGCCAACCGGGCGGCCCATGGCTCGTTCCCCCGCCGCCCGCGCCATCTCGATGTAGACTACGGCGGGCAAGGTCTTACGTCCGCCGATCACGTGATCCGCCAGGTAGAATTCCTCTCCCGAAAGCCGAAGCTCGTAGCCGTGCTGGTCTCCCGGCGTGCGGCGTCCCACCAGCGGATGCGCCACCGCTTCCACCGCGGCCGCAGCGCGCCCTTGTGGCAGCCAGTATCGCTCGCGCGCAAAAGGATAGGTGGGCAGATGGACGCGCCGCGGCCTGGCCCCCTCGTACAGCCGCCCGAAATCGATCTCCGCTCCCGCCACCCACAAGCGGGCCAGCCGGTCCCAATCGCGATCTTCGGCTACCATCCGCAGGAATGCCTCGCCTGCCTTGCCGGCTGTCAGGGCTTCCAGCGCGCGCCGGCCGCTCTTGGCGTTGCCGCGATAAAGATGGGCGAAGTCGTCTCTTCCCTCGCCAAACGCCGCCAGCTTCTCGGCCAGTTCCTCCAAGCTCGCGGCCACGAACGCGGCGCGTTCTTCGAGCGCCTCCCGGCCCGTCTGCAGGGTGTAGGCCACCTCCCTCAGCGACGCCTGCCGCCGGGAAAGGAAGCCGGCCAGTTGCGCCGCCAGCTCGCGCAGCCGGTCTTCCTTCCTCGCCGAAAGCACGATTAGCCGGGCTTGCGGCTCATCCCGCCCGCCGCCTGGCCCCACGCTTCCCGTGTGCCCGGCATACTCCTCGAGCACCACGTGCGCATTGCTGCCTCCGAACCCGAACGAGCTGATGCCCGCCCGCCGCGGCAGCGCTTGTCCGCTCGACTCCCGGGGCGCGTCCCACGCCCGCCCCTGCCGGCAGAGATAAAACGGACTCCCCTCCAACTGGATGTATGGGTTCACCGCCTCGACATGCAGGGTGGCCGGCAGCCAGCGATTCCGCAGGCACAGCGCCACCTTAATCAGTCCCGCGATCCCCGCCGCGGTCTCCAGGTGTCCGATGTTAGTCTTCACCGATCCCAGCCCGCAGTGCGGCGTTGCGGGAGGCGCCTCCCCGCTCTCCGCGTACAACCGCTTGAAAGCGCTCTTCAGGCTGTTAATTTCGATAGGATCGCCCAGCCGGGTACCGGTTCCATGCGCCTCGATGTATCCCACGGTAGCCGGGTTCACCCCCGCCTTGCCGTAAGCCTCCACCAGCAACTCCGTCTGCGCCGTGGGATTGGGCGTGGTCATGGAAGCCGTTCGGCCGCCATGATTCTCCACCGACGC
>DASRSH010000021.1:0-5929 GCA_035656575.1 Opitutaceae bacterium | reverse complement strand
AAGGGCTGGGCGATCTCCGAGGCGGACGAGGCGGAGGATTTCGCGCTCCTGCAGGACCTGGGCTGCACGGTCATGCGCACGTCGCATTACCAGCAGAGCCAGACCTGGTACCAGCGCTGCGACCGGGCCGGGATCGTGGTGTGGACCGAGATTCCCTTCGTCAACCAGGCCCTGCCCGATCCGTCGTTCCTGGCCAACGCCAAGGATCAGCTGCACGAGCTGATCCTCCAGAACTACAACCACCCTTCGATCTGCTTTTGGGGCGTGGGCAACGAAACGCGGGGTGCGGCGGCGGACAAGGACATCGCGGCGCTGGCCGAACTGGCGAAGACCGAGGACGGCTCCCGCCTGACGACCCTCGCTTCGAACGAGGACGACCGCCTGCCCAAGAACTGGCATACCGACTTCACCGGTTTCAACCACTACGCCGGCTGGTATTCGGGCAAGCTCGATGAATGGCCGTCGTTCCTGGATGGCCTGCATCGGCGCCATCCGAACGCGGCCATCGGCATCAGCGAATACGGGGCCGGCGCCAGCATCTACGAGCACGAGCTGCCGCCGCGCCAGCCCCAGCCCTACGGCCGCTTCCATCCCGAGGAATACCAAAGTCATTTTCACGAGGTGGTCTGGCCGGTGCTGGCCGCGCGGCCCTTCCTGGGCGTGAAGCTCGTGTGGTGCATGTTCGACTTCGCCTCGGACGGACGCGATGAGGGCGACCACGCGGGCCGCAACGACAAGGGGCTGGTGACGTACAGCCGGCGGACGCTCAAGGACGCCTATTACTACTATCAGGCCAACTGGTCGTCGCGGCCGGTGCTGTCCCTGACCAGCCGCCGGTTCATCGTCCGGCACGAGCCGACCACGCCGATCAAGGTCTATTCCAACGCCGCGTCGGTGTCGCTGATCGTGAACGGCCGCGACCTGGGCGCGCGCCGGGGCGCCTACGGAGTCTTCGAATGGCCGGACACGCCGCTGCAGCCGGGCAGCAACAACGTGACCGCGGTGGCCCATTTCGGGGCGGAAACGATCACGGACGGAACGACGTGGATTTTCGAGCCGCCTCAGCGCACCCGCTCGGGGTAGCAGCGCCCGGCCGCAATCAAGATGCCGGCGCCGAGCAGATAGAGCAGGGCCAGCGCCGCAATGCCTTCGCTCATGTTGGCCGCGGTGTCGGCGCCGTGCCGTCCGTGAACCATCATCAGGCTGAGCGCCAGCGGCCCCAGGGCGCCGCCCAGCCACCCGACGGTGTTCATGAGCCCGGTCATCACGCTGTGCTGGCTGCGGTCGGCCACATCGAACAGCGAGGCGAAGATGTTGGCGTCATAGAGACCCTTGCACAGGCCGAAGAGCCCGACGGCGGCCATGACGGTCACGGTGTCGGTCGCCGTTCCCATCCTCACCAGGCACACGGCGCCGGCCAATAGCCCGGCGACCTGGACGATCAGGCGCCCCACGCCGATCCGGGCCGCGAGCGCGTCGGCCAGCCATCCGCCCGCATGGACGCTGAGCAGGCTGGGAAGGTTCAGCAGCAGTCCGCTATACAAGGCCGCGGCGAGGAGGCTGGCATGGAACCGGTCGTAAAAAAAGGTGGGCAGCCAGACCAGCAGCGCGACCGCCACGGCGTTGATGAGAAAAAACGCCGCCATCTGCAGGGCGATCGCGCGCTCGGAGGCGAGCGCCCGCCCCGCCGCGGCGACATCCTGCCAAAACGTGGAGCGCGCCGGAGCGGCCGGCGCCGGCTCGGCGCCGGCGATTCCCCCGCCGGCCAGGCAGGCCGCGGCGATTCCGGCCGCGCCCAAAACCAGGAAGCACCCGCGCCAGTCCCGGTGCTGGGCCCACCAGCCGGCGCCCCACATCCCGAGGATGGACCCGGCGTACACGCCGGATTGATGCAGCGAGAAGGCCTTGGACCGGGTCGCAGGCCCGTGATAGGCGCCCAAAAGGCCGATCGCCGCCGGAAAATAGAACATTTCCCCCAGGCCGGTCAGCGCCCGCACGCCGACGAAGGAGTCCAGCGTCCGGCAGGTGGCGGTCAGCGCGGTGGCCACGCTCCAGATGACACAGGCCCAGACGATGATCCGCTTGCGGCGGCACCGGTCGCCCAAAAAGCCCGCCAGCGGAGAACCCGCGGCATAGATCCAGGCGAAGGCCGAGCCGATCAGGCCGAGCGCCTCCGGGGAGAATCCGAACCGCGCCCGCAGCACCGGCAAAACGGACGACACCGCCTGGCGATCGGCGTAATTGAGCGTGCAGATCGTCCACAGGATCCCCAGGACCCACCACTTGTAGGCCGGAGAGGCTACGCGGGATCGAGACCCCATGCGGCGAAGAGCTTGCGCAGGACCTTCTCCACCGACTCGCCCAGGCTCTGGGAAGCGGCCGAGACGAGCGCCTTGGGCGCGCCGGTGGGCAGGCCCCGGGCCCGCATTCCGGCGGCGACATTGAGGGGAAAGGTCAAGCGATCGATGGTTTGGCCGATGGTCTTCAACTGGCCGAAGGCCGGCAACTGCGTTCCGTTCCCCGGGGTGTCGCGCGCTTCGTAGAGCTGGATCATCAGTTCGGGCGCGATGTTCACCAGCCCTCCGATGCAGCCGGTCGCTCCGAGCGCGAAGGCCTCGGGCAGTCGCGTGTCGGCCCCGGTCAGGACCGCGAAGCCCTTGTCGCGGCCCAGGGCAATGAGTTCGCGGTGATAGCTGAACTCCTGGCCGCTCTGCTTGATGCCCGCCATGGGGGCGCGCGCCGCAAAGGCCGCCACCGTTTCCAAGTCGATGCGGCTGCCGGTCAGCTCCGGAAAGTTGTACAGCAAGGTCGGCAGCCCGGACATGTCCGCCGCATGCAGGAAGTGCTCGAGCATATCCGCCTGGGACGTGGGATAAAATCCCGGGCTCATGATCGCGACCGCCGGCAGTCTGAGCGCCCGGGCGTGCCGGGCCAGATCGGCCACGACGGAAGGCCGGATGTCGCTGATGTTGGCGATGACGGGCATCGGCGCGGCCAGTTCGACGACGACGTCGAGGGCCCGCTTGCGCTCTTCCGGCGGAAAGTACGGAAACTCCCCCGTGCTGCCCAGGGCCAGCAGGCCGCGGACGCGGTGGGCCTTGAGAAAGGCCAGATTGGACGCCAGCTCGCGGCGCATGAGGCCGCCGTGCGCGTCCGTCGGGAGCCAGAGGGCGGCGTGGATGCCTTCGAGAGAAAGGAGGGAGGTCATGGAAAGGGGCTGTGTCGATTTAGCAGAGGGCAAAAAATCAGTCGGCAACGGTGAAAACCGACCGTCCTGACCCGACTCCCGGAACGGTCCGCCCCCCGGGCAGCTGCACGGTCGCGGTGACATTCGGGGGCAGGGTGAGGGTGAGGCGAAACCGCCCCTGCGCGTGCGTCCAGCGCACGCTCACCGGACCGTGGATCGTCCGGTAGGTGGCGGCAACCCAGGCCAGGCCCGGCACCGCCGCGGGGTGGATCCAAAGATGCGAGAAGCCGGCCCCGTCCGGGGCGATGTCGATTCCCGCCAGATCGCGGTAAAGCCACTCCGTGATCTGCCCGAGCATGAAGTGGTCGTGCGACGTGTTGAGATCGGCGTCCCACGCCTCGGTGAGCGTCGTGGCGCCGTGGGCGAGCTGCCAGGCGTATCCCGGATGGTCCCTCTGGGTCGCGAGGCGGTAAACCACATCCGACCGCCCGTTTTCGGCCAACGCCTGCAGCAGGAAGCGGAAGCCGATGTCCCCGGTGGTGACGGCGTAGCCGCGGCGCTCCAGGTCGGCGATGAGCGCCCGCAGCACCGCGGCCTTCGCTTCCGGATCGACCAAGCCGAAGGCGAGGGCGATGGCGTCGGCCGCCTGGGAGTTCGGGCGATAGGCCTGCGCGGCGGAGTCGAAGAAATGCCGGTTGAAGTCGCGGCGAATCTCGTCCGCCGCCGCGGCGAAGCGCGCCTGGTCGTCCCGGCGGCCCAGCACGGCCGCCTCGCGCGCCAGCGTGGAGGCGTCCTCATAGAGAAACGCCGTCGCGGTGAAGGCGGGCGGCGTGTTCTGGGCCGGCCCGGGCGGCCGGGGTCCCTGGTCGAACCAATCGCCCAGGCCCTGGCGGAGGACGCCGTCCACCGTCAGACCGCGCAGATGCTCGAAGTAGCGCTTCATGCCGGCGTAATGCGCCCCCATCAGCCGGGTGTCCCCGTCGAATTCGTACTGTTGCCAAGGGATGAGGATATAGGCGGCCCCCCATTCGGCCGCATGGCGAAACGGCCCCTCGAAGCGCACATATTCCGGGGCGATGTTCGGCACCGAGCCGTCCGGCTCCTGCTCATCCGCGATATCGCGCATCGTCTTGGCGAAGATCCGCGAGGCGTCGAACTCGTAGCGCAGCGCGGGCCCGTTGAGGTGGTACTGCTCGAGCCAGCCGAGCTTTTCCCGATGGGGGCAGTCGGTTAGCACCGACATCAGGTTGGACCGCTGGGCCCACCGCACGAGGTCGCGGATGCGGTTCAGCAGCGGATCCGACGCCGCGAAGTCGCCAACGGCGGGAGCGTCCGCCTGGACGAGGCGGCCGGCGATGGCGTCGACCCGAGGCAGGCGCGCCTCCTCCGCGGGGGTCAGGGCGGGGCCGATGACGGCGGGATGGGCCGAGTCTTCGGCGGGAACCGTGCGGGGCAGGTCGTGCGCCGAGGCGAATCGGCGCACCTCGAGATAACGGCAGCCGATGTAGTAAAAGTGAGGCTGCCACGTTTCGGGCCCGTCGGTCGCCTTGGTGTACTGCACCCACGCGTTCCCTCGGTTCTTGCCGTCCATCGTGTTGCGGTTGATGGTGCCGTTCGGGTTCACCACTTCGGCCGGGGTCGCCCGAACCACGGAGCCGCGGGGGCCGGACACGGTGAGCGCGATCAGGTAGGAAGCCTCCTGGCCCAGATCGTACACGGCGGAGCCGTCTGGAAAGGTCCGGCGGCCCACGGGCAACTGCGTCGCCCCGATGAGGATCGGATCGCCGGAGTCCCGGCAGGTCAGGCGCAGTCCGTCCGGCAGGCGGCAGACGACCGCGGCCGACCAGCCCTTCCCCCCGCCGCCATCCGCGGCCCAATCCGGGGACAGCTTCCGGGCATCCTCATCCTCGCCAGCGTAAATATTGCCGGTGGTGATCGGTCCGGGCCGCGCATCCCAGTCCGGGCCGCTCGCGACCGTCTGCACCGTTCCATCCGCGTACTCGATCCGCAGCTGGAAAATGGCGCGCAGCGGCCCGTAGAAGGTCGTCAGCTTGGTGAAGCGGTTCCGGCGCACCACATCATAGAATCCATTGCCGACGAGAAAGCCCGCGGTGTTGGCGCCGGCCCGAAGCTGCGCGGTCACGTCATAGGTGCTGAACAGCACGGTCCGGTCGTAGTTCGTCCAGCCGGGGCGCAGCACGTTGTCGCCGACGCGCCCGCCATTGAGGTAAAGGTCGTACTGGCCCAGACCGCTGGCGAAGCAGACCGCGCGCCGCACGGGGCCGCGCACCTGGAACCGCCCCCGCAGCAGGAGCGATTCGGTTTCGCCCGGACCGGAGATCCACGCAGCGCGCCAGTCGCCGGGCGCGAGCAGGCCCATCGTCCAGGTGGCCGGCTCGCTCCACGGGCCCGGGCGGTGGCGGCCGTCCCAGGCCCGCACTTTCCAAAACACCCGGGACGACGAGGCGAGCGTGCGGCCGCCATAAGGAACGAAGGCGGTCGCCGCGCCGGCCACTTCGCCCGAATCCCAGAGGTCGCCCTCGTCGCGGCTCAGCGCCGCGGCGCTGGAGGCCGCGAGGATGCGAAAGGCCGTTTGCCGCTCGTTCCGGCCGCTGGCGCTGAGCTCCCACGAAAGCGCGGGCGCGGGATTTCCGACTCCGACCGGATCCGTCGCCAGATCACAGCGCAGGTGGCTCGCGATGAGGCCGAGGGCAAGGAGCTGCGGGGCGATGATCAGAACGA
>DASRSH010000020.1:0-9033 GCA_035656575.1 Opitutaceae bacterium | reverse complement strand
TCGCCCACCGTCACCAAGGACGGCGTCACGGTCGCGAAGGAAGTCGAACTGCCCGATCCCTACGAGAACATGGGCGCCCAGATGGTCAAGGAGGTCGCCTCCAAGACCTCCGACGCCGCCGGCGACGGCACCACCACGGCGACCGTCCTCGCCGAAGGCATCTACCGCGAAGGCCTGAAGAACGTCACCGCCGGATCGAATCCGATCTTCCTCAAACGCGGCATCGACAAGGCCGTCGAGGCCGCCGTCGCCGAGCTGGCCAAGACCTCCAAGAAGGTCAACGACCGCGAGGAAATCCGCCAGGTCGCCACCGTCTCGGCCAACTGGGACGAGACCATCGGCAACATCATCGCCGACGCCATGGACAAGGTCGGCAAGGACGGCACCATCACCGTCGAGGAAGCGAAGTCCATCGAGACGACGCTCGACGTCGTCGAGGGCATGCAGTTCGACAAGGGCTACCTGTCCCCGTACTTCACGACCAACGCCGAAAGCATGGAGGCCATCCTCGAGGACGCCTACGTGCTGATCCACGAGAAGAAGATTTCGAGCCTGCAGGACCTCCTGCCCCTGCTCCAGACGATCGCCAAGAGCGGCAAGCCCCTCCTGGTCATCGCCGAGGAAGTCGAGGGCGAGGCGCTGGCTGCGCTCGTCGTGAACAAGATCCGCGGCACGCTCAACGTGTGCGCGGTCAAGGCCCCGGGCTTCGGCGATCGCCGCAAGGCGATGCTGGAGGACATCGCGATCCTGACCGGCGGCCGCTGCCTGACCGAGGACCTCGGCATCAAGCTCGAGAACGTCACCATCAGCGACCTGGGCCGCGCCAAGCGCATCACCGTCGACAAGGAGAACACGACCATCGTCGAGGGCTCCGGCAAGTCTTCGGACATCCAGGGCCGCGTGAAGCAGATCCGCCGTCAGATCGAGGAGACCACCTCGGACTATGACCGCGAGAAGCTGCAGGAACGCCTGGCCAAGCTGGCCGGCGGCGTCGCCGTCATCAATGTCGGCGCTTCCACCGAGGTCGAGATGAAGGAGAAGAAGGCCCGCGTCGAGGACGCCCTGCACGCCACGCGTGCGGCGGTCGAGGAAGGCATCGTCGCCGGCGGCGGCGTCGCCCTCCTGCGCTGCGGCAAGGCCATCGACAACCTCCAGCTCGAGGGCGACGAGAAGATCGGCTCGCAGATCGTGCGCCGCGCCATCGAGCACCCGCTGAAGCAGCTGTGCGCGAACGCGGGCGTCGACGGCGGCGTCGTGGTCAAGGAAGTCCTGGCCGGCAAGGCCAACCACGGCTACAATGTCGCGACCGACAAGTTCGAGGACCTGGTCAAGGCCGGCGTCGTCGATCCCACCAAGGTGACCCGCACCGCGCTGCAGAACGCCGCGTCCATCGCCGGCCTGCTGCTGACGACCGAGTGCATGATCACCGAGCTGCCCGAGAAGAAGGAGGCCGCTCCGGCCCATCCTCCCGGCGGCGGGATGGACTACTAAGTCCCCGATCTCAAGTTAAGCATTCTCAAGCGCCCCGCCGATCCCGGCGGGGCGCTTTTCTTTGGGGGGGGGAACTCCACGTGCAATCGCCCGCCCGCCTCGTTCGCCTCGTACGCTTGTTATTATCGCGCCGTGGAGGCAATCTATGAACGCACTCATGACCTGGGAAGAAGTCTGCGCGGATCCCAACTTGCAGGAGCTGCCCTACAAGGTGGAGACGGACCGCTTTGGCCGGATCGTCATGAGCCCGACCCATAATCGGCACAGCATCAACCAATCGGCGGTGATGTCCTGGCTGCAGCGGCAGCGCCCGGACTGGGTCGTCGCGGTGGAATTTGCCATCGAGACCGGCGGCGGCGTCAAGGTCCCCGACGTGATCGCCATGCCGCCGGAGCGCCATCCCACCGTAGGCAACGACGCGGCCTGCCCGCTGGCGCCGGATGTGTGCGTCGAGGTGCTCTCCCGAAGCAACGATCCGGCGGAAATCGCGGAAAAACGGGGGCTGCTGGCGGCGAAGGGCTGCGTGGAATTCTGGGTCTGCGCCCTGGACGGAACGATGACGTTCCAGGATGCAGCGACCGGCCAATCGCTTGCCCGCTCGCGCCTCTTTCCGCAATTTCCGGCGTCGGTCCTACGCCGCTAGGGCATCGCGCCCAGGCCGGCACGTGGCGATTGGCCGTGGGTGACAGCGGGCCTTGTGTTCGCCGCTTGGTGGCTTTTTTAAGGTCACCTTTTTGTCGGGAAATCGTCTTAAGCATGGTATGAAGCACCTCGATGACCGAATCCGGATCATGCTGGGACTCATGCTCCCCTGCCTGGCGTTCGGGGCTCCAATATTGCAGCCGGACGCCTCCGCCTCGTTTGCGTATGAAATACCCGTTTCCGTGGTGCGGACGGAATTCACCCCGCGGTACGTGCTTCGGATCACGGGGATTCGAGGGGATCGCCCTCGCTTTGAAGCGGGGGGAACCTATTTGCTGGAAGGAGACTACCGCGCGGGTCCGGATCACGGTTTGAGCGTTGCAGCGCTTGCGCCCTCCGCGCACCCCAGCAAGTTGAGCCCGACCCAAATGGAGGCGGTCGCCGCCGGGCGCGGCCACCTGAAGCTGATGGTGAAAATGGATCAGGCGGGCCCTATTTGCGTCACCTTTCTTGAGCCTGCCCAGACGCCGGGCGGCCTGGCCCGGACGCTGGGAATGGTTTACGTTCTCGATTCCCATCAGGCGGCCCACCGCAACTTCGCGGCCAACACGATACCGTGGGGCGCGGTGAACGGGGTGCCCTTGTCTTATTATCGGTCGCAGTCCGCCGATTTCCGGTCCGCGCCGTTTGCAGCGCCGAACAACGCGCGACCCGGCCCTTGAGCGGAAGGAGTCCATCGGCGAACCGCTGAATTCCCTGCGATGACGCGATAGGCCATGGAGGCGGCGGCAGGCCGCATCCACTTGCATGATCCCTTGTGGCGGCTCGGCCCCGCGGTATGTTCAGGCGCCACCCGCAGACAGGCGCCGAACCGCGCCCGCTCGAATTCCAGATAGGGCCGCACGAACTCAAACTCGTCGCGCATTTAAGCGGCCACCCGTTCCCGTTTCAAAGCCACGCGCTGCAGGCGGCGGTTGGCCTCCGCTGCCAACTGTAGTGGTAGAACATGCCGGCAACAGGTCCGTCCGCCCCGACACCGCCAAGGGGATCCGAGCGAGCGCGGCGAAAACCTGTCCAAACGCGGTAAGACGGCCGCTAAACGCCGCCACCAATGCCGTCATAACAGCCGAGCGATCCCCAGCGCCGCCGAGGCTCCCTTCACCAGGAAAACGTAAGTAACGATTGAAGATTTCTCCCCCCTGCGGCATCTATATGGGCAATGGACGAGCCAACGCTCTCGGGGGCCCTCAGACGGGGAGATCCGGCGGCGGTCAGCGTCCTGTTCGATCGCTACGGCCAGCGGCTGCTGCGCTCCGCCTATCTGCTGTGCGGCAATGAGACCGAAGCGCAGGATTTGACCCAGGATACCTTCGTCCAGGCCATGCGCTCCGCGCACCGGTTCCGCGGCGGCTCCTCACTCTACACCTGGCTGCACGCCATCCTCCTGAACCTGGTCCGCCACTACCATCGCAAGCGCCGGCCCATCGTCTGCGACGACGCCCTGGCCCGCGAGCAGCCGGATCCGGGCGCCGAGGAAACTCCCTTCGCTGCGGACACCGCCCTGGCCCATTCCCGTCTGGGAGCGGCCTTGCAAACCCTATCCCTGCCGCACCGCGAGGTGCTCATCCTGCGCTACTTCGAGAATATGCGGGTGGACCAGATCGCCGCGCACGCGGGCGTCTCCCGCGGCACGGTCAAATCCCGGCTGCACTACGCGATCGCGGCCCTGCAGCGCCAGTTGCCGGAGGAATTGAACGTTTTCAGCGCCGCGGGCACGAAGGGATAGCTCCCGCGTGCGCCGTGAACTGCCGGCAATTCCAAGACCTCAAATTCGACCTGACCGACGGCGCCTTGCCGCCGGCGCTTTATTGGCGGGCGCAAGCCCACCTGCGGCGCTGCGAACCGTGCCGCCGCTCGCTCCAGCAGCACGCCCGCCTTGAAGCGGCCGTGGCCCGCGCTCTGGAGGATCAGGCGTTCGGCAGCGGGGACATCGCCTTCTTGCGCGAATCCACGCTGGGGCGCATGCGCCAGGCAAACCGGAGAATGCGATCGCGGGGCTGGGCCTGGGCGGCCATTGCCGCGGCTGCGGCCGTCGCGTTTTTCCTCGTTTTTCCCCGCGAGACCCCCTCCCCCGCGCCGGCGTCCCTGATGGTCGCGGCGCGGATGCGCGGCGGTTCGGTCCGGGTATTCCAGTCCCAGTTGGTTCCGCGCTACGTTTTCGACCGGACCTGCGATCATGTGGTCGATTACGTGACGGAAGAGGCGCGGACTGATGAGGCGACGTACTAAAGCCTTGCGATGGGCCGGCCTGCTCGCCGCAGCGCTCGGCGCCGGCTGGGGGCTGGTGCTGTGCGCAGGCTGCCGCCCGAGCCCTTCTTCCTCCGCCTTCCCCTACCCCATTCCCTTTCAAACCGGCTCGGCCGAATTCCAGCCCGGCGATGGCATCGCGATCGAATCGGTGACCGGCACGCGCCCCGCGCTGGAATCCGGAGGCAGCTATTGCGTCACCGGCACCTATGCCCTGGCCTCCCGCGACGAGGCTTCGCTCGCCCTGTTCGAGACGCTGACGCGGCGGATCGTCGAACCGTTCGATCCCCGGCAGGAAATCCGCGTGATTCGGGGGGCGGGGCGATTTCGGCTCATCATTGCCGTTCCGGAGAAAGGCTATCTGCATGTGAGCTTTTACCCGCGCTCGGGCGGGCGGTCCTTCGGCAAGCTTTACTTTGGGCAGGGCGATTGGCTGCTGCGCGAACCCGTGACTCCCGCGCCCGTCGCCGCCGCCTTCGCCAGCGCCCGGCTTGATCCCAACGAGCGCCTGATGGCCTATCTCGGGCGCCCCGGGACCCGTCCGGCAACGCTAGACCCGGGGTATTCGCGCGGGGGGCTGCTGGCGGCGGTGACCCAGGCCGCCCGCGCATCCGGAGCCACCGTGCGCAGCATCAGCATCGACGATTCGGAATTTCCCTATCTCGTCGGCATTGTCTGCCCCCGCGCCGATTTCGAGAAGCTCGCGGCGGAGCTCTTCAAGAACTCCAAATACCGGACCACCGGCTCGGTCAGCGGCGACGATATCCACGTCTTCTCCCCCACACCCATCGAAATCTGCCCGCCCGAAGAACGCATCTCGGCCCAGCGCCGCCTGATGGTGCGTTACCAGATGCTCTACGATCGGCTGTCCCAATCGGCGTTCTAGGCGCGCCGGCAGAAAGCTTTCCGCCCCGTCATCTCCACCTCGCCCCTCTTCCATGAAGCTTCCGCCCTCCTCCGCCGAATTCTCCCGTCCGTCCGCCACCGAAGTCGAACGCCTGCGCGAGCTCCCCGGCATTCACGCCAGCATCATGGAGCAGCTCGGGCGCCGCGTGGTGGGCCACGAGGACATCAAGCGCAATCTGATCGTGGCGCTCCTGGCGGGCGGCCACAGCCTTCTGATCGGCGTGCCCGGCCTGGCCAAGACCCTGCTGGTCCGCTCGCTGGCCGATGCCACCGATCTCCGTTTTCGGCGGATCCAATTCACGCCGGACCTGATGCCCAGCGACATCACCGGCTCCGAAGTCCTCGAAGAGGGGGAAGATCGGCGGCGGGCCTTTCGCTTCGTGGCAGGCCCCCTGTTTGCGCAGCTCATCCTGGCCGATGAGATCAACCGGGCGCCGGCCAAGACCCAATCGGCGCTGCTCGAGGCGATGGAGGAGCGCTCCGTCACCACCGCTGGCACCACCCGCGCGCTGCCCTCGCCGTTCTTCGTCCTCGCGACCCAGAACCCGATCGAGCAGGAGGGCACGTATCCGCTGCCCGAGGCGCAGCTTGACCGATTTCTCTTCAGCCTGCACTTGGGCTATCCCTCGCCGGCCGAGGAGGCGAATATCGTGCATGCGACCACCGGCGCCGCTCCGCCGGAGCTCGTCCAGGTCTGCAGCGCCGAAGTGCTCCTCGGCCTGCAACAGGCCGTGCGGCAGGTCCACCTGCCCGGCACAGTGGCCGAATACGCCGTCCGCCTGGTCCAGTCGACCCGGCCGGAGACCGAAGCGGCGCCCGGCATCGTCAAGAAGTGCGTCCGTTGGGGCGCCGGGCCCCGCGCGACCCAGTCGCTGGTGCTGGCGGCGAAGGTCATCGCGGCCCTGGATGGCCGCCTGAACTGCGCCGCCGAAGACATCCCTCCGGTGGCACCCGCCGTCCTGCGCCATCGCCTGGTGCTGAACTACCGGGCCGAAGCCGACCGCATCGAGGCGAGCCATGTCATCGCGGAAGTCATCCGTTCGGTGGAGCGCTAGATCCGGAACAAATGAATCGCCGAGGACTTGTCCCTTTGACGCTTCTCGCCGGGTTGCTGGCTGCCGCGAGCACGGCCAACGGCGCGCAGAATAACGTGTGGGTTCGCGGCGCTTTTCCGGGATTCGAAGTGTATTCGGACGCACCGATCGCGGACATAGAGGGCAATCTGCGCGATTTGCAGCTGCTTAACGCCTTTGTGCGCGCCCTCTGGCCACAGATCGCAGAGGACGAGGCACGGCCGGTCTCATTGCTCATCGTGCCCTCCAAACAGGAATATGCCGACCTCATCGGTGAGCGCACGTTGCCGCCCCGGGCCGCCGGTTTTCGAACGCTTCTGGGCAATCACCCCATGGCACTCATAAAGACGTGGAGCGGTGAATGGACGATGTTCGATCGGGCGTTGGGCGTGCATCTTTCGCAAAGTCCGTGGCTGAATTTCGTCACTCAGTCCTTTCTCGCCTGCTGCTTGATGCGTCGCGTGGGCGAGCGCCCTCCGTCCTGGCTCTATGCCGGGATGTTCAAACTGATCAGCGGCGCACTGTGCAGCGACGGCGACATTGAGCTTCCGCCCGTGACGCGGGGCGCGCCCGCCCGGTTCGTGCCGCTGAAGGCGTTGTTGGGCGATGACCATCCGCAAATCCAGCAGTTCTCCTATGACTGCAACACAAGGGTCATCTTCCTATTTTCCGGTTTGCGGCCGGACCGCCGTGGAACCGAGGTCCGTACGGTGCTCATGGACGGGACCATCCGTCCCTTTTGGGCCACGCTGCCGTTCGGCCCCTTCGCGGATGAAAGCTACGACTTCGTAACCTTCGGACTTCTGGGCGAGCGCGGACGCTACCGCAGACAATTCATCCGCTTTGCGGAAAGCGCCGCCAGTGGCCCCGTCGACGAGGCAAATTTTCAACAGGTCTTCGGAATGAGCTATGACCAAATGCTTCAGCTCCTTAGGACCCATACAGAAGCCGTCAAAGCCCAGATTTTCCGCTGGGCAGCGCCTGACTCGCTGCCCGCGCGCCTTCGCTTCCTGCCCGCGAATCCCCGCCAGGTTGACGCCCGCCTGAGGGAATGGCGGCAGCGTTTCGCCGACCCCGTTCAACGCGCGGAGGGAGAGGCGTTCCTGCTCAAGTGAATGCAAACAGAATGACTCCGCATTCGCAGCCTCTTCCGGCCACACACGTTCCCCTCGACATGGCGGAACTCGCCTCGCTGGGTTCGCTGCCGTTGCGGGCCCGCTGCCTCGCCGACGCCGTCGGGCCGGGGCGGCATCGCAGCCGCCGCCGCGGCGCCAGCGTGGAATTTGCGGACTATCGCGACTATCATGCCGGCGACGACCTGCGGCGGCTGGACTGGAGGCTGCTCGCCCGCACGGACCGCGCCCATATTCGCCAGTCGCACGATGAGTCGCCCCTGCGCGTGCTGCTGCTCTTGGACGTCTCCGCGTCCATGGACTATGCCAGCGACGCCCGGCTGCTCTCCAAGCTCGACTATGCGCGCGCTCTCCTGGGCGCCGTGGCCCTCATCGCCCGGCGCCAGCGCGACGCCTGCGGCGTCGGCCTCATGGGCGAAAATCTCCAAGACTACCTGCCGGCCGCGCAGTCGGCTGCCCGCTGGCAATCGCTGTGGGCCAAACTGGAAAGTCCGCCGCTGGCGCGCACGGCATCGGTCGCGCGGGCCCTCGACGAGGCCTTGAATGTCGCCCGCGGGCCGACTTTTTTCGTCGCCGCGAGCGACTATTACGAGGAGCCCGCGGTGTTGCATCCGGTCTTGGGCCGCCTGCGTCACGAAGGGCACGATCTGCTCGCCCTGCAGGTGGCAGATCCTCAGGAAGAGGATTTTCTTTTCTCCGAGGCCGGTCACTTTGAAGATGCGGAAACCGGGCAGCGGCTGGCGCTTGATCCCATCGCGGCGGCCCCCGCCTATCGCGCCGCCTACGCCGCCCACCGGGCGCAGCTGACCGAGGAGTTCATCGCCTCCGGTTTCGAACACGTCCGGCTGCGCACGGATGTGCCTCCGCTTGCCGGCCTCGGCGCCTACCTCGCCCGCCGCGCCGGCCGCTCTCGCTGACCATGGAATCCACCCCAACGCCCACTTGGCGAAGCGCGGTGGCGGTTGCCGCTCTGGCCGCCGCGATCGGGATGACGAGTCCGCTTCGGGCCGACGAATGGATCCGCACGTCGTTTGCCGGATTCGAAGTGTATTCGGACGCGCCGGCTTCGGAGGTCGAGGACGTGGTCCGCGACGTTCAACTGCTCGACGGCTTCATGCGCGCGCTTTGGCCGCAAGCCGCACAGGCGGAAGCCCGACCGATCACGCTCATTTTCCTGAACGAGCGCCATGAGTTCCTCGCGCTCAATCCGCACCTGGTTCATCCGACCCTCAGCGGCCGCCTCACCGAAGCCCTCCTGGGCGACCACCCCATGATGACGCTGACGGCTTGGCGCTCGGGATGGGTCGCGTTCGATCGGGCGCTGGGCCGGGACGTGTCGGTCAACCCCCTGCTGGTGGCGCGGCTGCAGCGCTTCTACGGCCAATGCTTTCTTCGCAGGGTCGGCGAGCGCGTCCCTCCCTGGCTCTATGTGGGTCTGCGCAAACTGATCGATGGAGCGGTTTGCCATGACGGGTTCGTCG
>DASRSH010000019.1:0-34699 GCA_035656575.1 Opitutaceae bacterium | reverse complement strand
GGTCGGGCGCGCCCTCCGCCCAGGCCCGCCCGCCATGCCGCTGGAGGATGCGCTGCACCTGGGCCAGGCCCGTGCCCGTGCCGTCCGAATCGGCCGCGGAGTGGAGCCGCTGGAAGACGCCGAAGAGACGGTCCTGATGCTTCGGGTCGAACCCGATCCCGTTGTCGCGCACGCAAAAGACCGTCTCCGCCTTGGCGTGCTCGCCCGAGATGGAAATCACCGCCTCGGGGCGGCGCTTGGTGAACTTGATGGCGTTCGACACCAGATTGTAGAGCGCCAGCCGCAGCAGCGTCGGATCGGCCGTCACCGCCGGCAGCTCGCCGACTTCCCACTGAATGCGGCGGTTTTCCGTTTGGGCCCGGACGTCGTTCATCACTTCCTTGAGCAAATCTTTGACCTCCAGCCGGATCAGGTGCATCTCCGCGCGGCTGAGCCGGGAGAGAGCCAGGACGTCGTCGACCATCCTCCCCATGTGATAGGTCGACTCCGCGATGCGCTGCAAATAGTGGCGGCTCTGCTCGTCCAACTTCGGACCGGTGTGCTCCAAAAGCAAATCGACGAACCCCCCGATGTGGATCAGCGGCGCCCGCAGATCGTGCGAAATCGTGTACGCAAACGTGTCCATCTCGCGCTGCATGCCGGCCAGCCGTTCGCGCAGCGGGTCGGAAGGCTTGGAGGCGGGCTTTTTCACGAGGCAAGAGGGGTGGGGGCGCGGCCGGGAGCGGCAAAGCGGCGGGGCGCCGCTTCCACTCGCTGCGCGGCGGCGCGTTCGTAGACCGCCAGCGTCGAGCGGGCCGCGGCGTCCCAATCATAGCGGCGCGCCCGCTCCAGGCCGGCGGCGCGCAGGCGCCGTCGCTCCGCCGGGTCGGACGCGATGCGGCCGAGCTGCGCGGCCATCTGCGCGGTGTCCTCGGGCTCGAGGATGCCGGCGGCGTCGCCCACGACCTCCGACAGCGCGCCCCGGCGCGACGACAGGACCGGGCAGCCGCACGCCATCGCTTCGATGGGCGGCAGACCGAAGCCTTCGAACAACGAGGGGAACACCAGCGCGTCGGCGCTGCAGTACCAATCGGGCAGGTCCGAGTCGGGCACGAAGCCCAGGCGCACGATGTGGTTGCGGTGGGGGGACGACTCCACGGCGTCGTGGACCGCCTCGGCCCCGTGCCAGTCGCCTCCGCCCAGGACCAGCCGCCACGCCGACCCGGTTTCGTCCTTGAAGCGGTTGAAGGCCGCGATCAGGCGGACGTGGTTCTTGGCCGGATGCTCGAGGCGCGCGACATACAGGAAGAAGGGCGCGGACAGGCCGCGCGGGGCGCACACGCGGGCGCGGGCATGGGCCGGGTCGAGGGGGCGGAAGACCTGGTGATTGAGGCCGTTGGGCACGACGGAGATCCGGCCGGCCGGAACCTGAAAATGGCGGCGCACGCCCTCGGCGGTCATTTCACTGACGGCGATGATCTCGTCCTGGCGCCGGGCCAGGCGGCGCGCGACCACCCGCCCATAGAACATCCGCAGCGGATCGTATTTTCGCGCGAGACAAAACGGAGCGAGATCGTGAATCGTCGCCACCGTCGCGCAGGGGCGGCTCCACAGCATCCGCCGGTAGCTCGGAATGTGGACCACGTCGAAGCCCCCGCGCCGCAGCAGGTGCGGGAGGACCGTCTGATGCCAGGCGATATTGCGCAGGGCCGGACGGTAGCGCTCGGCAACCGGCTCCAGGTGCATGACCGGGGCGGCGAACTGGAACAGCCCCAGATCCTCCTCGAGGGTGAAGAGCGTGAACTCATGCGTGGCCGCGGCGGGCAGCAGCGCGCGCACCAGGGCGAGCACATATTGGCCCACCCCCGACCGCCCCCGGGCGATGACCGATGTCGAAAGTGCGATTTTCACGGGCCCTCCGAGATCACGAATTGCCCGGTGAGCTCCATCGCCTCGAGGGCGGAGCGCACCGCCGCGCTGGGGCGGTGGAGAATCAGATTGCGCCGTGCGGCGGCGAGGCGCTTCTGCCACGTGGCGAGAAGGGCCAGGCCGGTGCTGTCGATGTGCGTCACCTGCGAAAGGTCCACCAGGCAATGGCCTTTCTGCTCGATGGCGCGCTCCCAGAACAGGAAGGTCTGGCGCAGGACGCCGCAGTGCAGCTCGGCCCCCACTTGGATCCGCAGGCCGTACGGGGTCGGGGTGCTCCGGGGAAAGGCGGCCGGGTCGGCGCCGGCCGCCGGCCGGTGCGCCCGAAAATGGCGGCGGTACCGCCAGAGGTCGGGAAAGAAGTGAACCAGGTCGTCCCAATAGCGCCGGTACAGCCGGCGGGGCTCCTGCAGCAGCCGGTAGATCCATTCGGTGCCGCTGCGGCGCATCCAGGCCGGGGCCCGGCGCACGCGCCCGGCGAGAAAATCGATGGTCGCGCCCACGCCCACGCACACCGGCACGCCCAGCGTGCGGTAATGCATTGCGATCCACTTTTCCTGCTTCGGGCAGCCAAAGGACACCAGGAGAATGTCCGGCTGGGCCGCGCGAACGCGGGCGACGATCTCCTCGTGGTTCATGTCCTTGAGCGGGCGAAAGGGAGGGGCATAGGTCGCGATCGGCGGCAGCGACGGGTACTGCGCGGCGATGCGCGCGGCGGCGCAGGCGGCGACGCCTTCGGCCGCGCCGAGCAGGAAGATCTTCCAATTCCTTTCCGCCGCGCGCCGCAGCAGGACGGGCACGAGGTCCGAGCCGGCGGCGCGGGCCGGCAGGGAGTTACCCAGCCAGCGCGAAGCCCACAGCAGGGGGGTGCCGTCGCACAGGACGTAATCGGCGAGATAAAGGGCCTGGCGCAGCTCGGGATCGCGCCGGGCCTGGATCAGGAAGTCGACGTTGGCCGTGACGACGAAGTGCGGCCGGCGGGAGGCGATCATCTCGCCCATCCGCTCGACGGTCTCGTCGATGGTGAGCGGGTCGAAGGGAATGCCGAGGACGGCGACCGGCAGCGGGGCGGCGTCTTCCGGGCCTTCGCCGCCCGGCGCCGGGACGCGGCTAGGCAAGGAGGCTTGCATCACCGAGGCGGCAGTGGGCATGCCTTGATGGACACCCCCGCCCCGGCCGCGGGCCTGGGTTTTTGCCCCCAAAATAAGGGGCAGGGGGGGAAAGAGTTAGGGGCTTTTGGGGTCTGCACCCACCCCCGCCGCGCGGCTCACCCTCCGCGTCCTGCGGTCTGACGGATTGCTTCGACTATGACCCTCTTGCGCTTTCTGTACCGCTATTCGCGGTCGATGGTGGTGTGGACATCCGGCGCCGCCCTATTGAGCGGCGCCTGCAACATCGCTCTGCTGGCCCTCATCAACCGGGTGCTGGTGATGACCAAACATTCCGGCCAGGTTCCGGGCGAAGCGCTGATCCTGGCCTTCGTCGGCCTGATTTTCGCCCGAACGGCGACCAATCTGACGGCGCAGATGACCCTGGCGCACTTTTCCCAGGCTACGACGGCGCGGCTGCGGCGGGACCTGGTTGCCCGGATCCTCGGCGTGCCCCTGCGCAAGCTCGAGGAAATGGGCACCCCGAAGCTCATGGTCGCGCTGACCGAGGACATCCTCGAGATCACCCAGGCCATGCTGGCGATACCGGTCTTCGCCGTGAACCTCGCCATGATGCTCGGCGGCGCGGCGTACCTGGGGTTCCTCTCGCTCAAGCTGCTGATCGCGATCGGCGTCTTCATGGGCATCGGAGCCATCACCTATCGGCTGCTCATCCGCGCCGGTTTCGGGCATCTGAGCGCGGCGCGGGAAGGCCAGGACCGGCTGTTCCGGCATTTCCGGGCGCTGACCGAGGGGATCAAGGAATTGAAGCTGCACCGGATGCGCCGGCTGGCCTTCATGCAGGAGGACGTGGAGCTGGCGACGGACCTGTGCCGCGAGCACAGCGTGGCCGCGGAAAAGCGGTTCATCATCGCCCAGAATTGGAGCCAATTCCTGTTCATGGGGCTGATCGCCCTGATCCTCTTCATGCTTCCGCGCGTGCAGCCGGTAAGCGGCGACACGATGACCACCTACGTCATCGCGATGCTTTATCTCATGGGCCCGCTGTCCGGGCTGCTCGGCAGCCTCTCGGTGTTCAGCCGCGCGGACATCTGCCTGCGCAAGGTCGAAAAGCTGGGCTTGGACCTCGCCGCGAACGGCGGCGACGACCGCCCGTCCCTGCCCGCGCCGGCGGAGCCCTTTGAAAAGCTGGAGCTGTGCGGGATCACGCACCACTACTACCGCGAACGGGAGGACGATCACTTCATCCTCGGCCCCATCAACCTGGAATTCCGCCCCGGCGAAGTCGTTTATCTCGTCGGCGGCAACGGCAGCGGCAAGTCGACCCTGGCCAAGGTGATCACGGGGCTCTATCCGCCCGGCGCGGGCGAAATCCGGCTCAATGGCCGGGTCATCGGCGACCACAACCGCGACGACTATCGCCAGTGCTTTTCGACCGTCTTTGCGGACTATTTCCTGTTCGACCGGCTGATCGGCGTGGCGCGCACCGGAGCGGACGAGCGGGCGCGGATGTATCTGGAAAAGCTTCACCTCGATCACAAGGTCAAGATCGAGGACGGGGTGTTTTCGACCATCGAGCTGTCGTCCGGCCAGCGCAAGCGCCTGGCGCTGCTCTGCGCCTACCTCGAGGACCGGCCGTTCTATCTCTTCGACGAGTGGGCCTCCGACCAGGACCCGCTCTTCAAGGAGCTGTTCTACACCCAGCTGCTGCCGGAGCTGCGCGCCCGCGGCAAGGCCGTCCTGGTGATCACGCACGACGACAAGTATTTCTCCCTGGCCGACCGGATCATCAAGCTCGACTACGGCAAGATCAGCCTCGAGCCGGTCTCCTCCGGCGCCACCGTCTCGTCCGCCCTGCCGCTCCATCGCCGCGCCTCGGAGCTGATGCCGGACTTGAACTGAAGGGGTCACGTACCAAATCCCAATTCGCCGAGCGTGACCTCGGCGAGCGCCGCGATTTTGATCGCGCGTGTTGAGAATTGGTACGTGACCCCTTTGCTGGACAACGCGCGCGGGTTGGGCGACGCTGGCGGGGCCCATGAGAAAGACCCCACTGGCCGCGGCGTTTGGAGGTGTCCTTATTGCTTTCTACCTGGCGGCGGCTGCGCGGGTGGGCGCGCGCGAGCGCGATTCGATCGACTGGGGCTGGCGCTTCATCAAGGCTGACGGCGCGGATTTTGCCGCGCCGCAGTACGACGATTCGGGCTGGCAGCGCGTCGATCTGCCGCACGATTGGGGCATTGCGGGCCCGTTCGATCCGAAGGGGGATGGCGCCACCGCGCGGCTGCCCTATTGGGGCGTGGGCTGGTATCGCCGGCATCTTCCGCTCCACGCCGCGCAGCCGGGCGAGCGCTTCTATCTGCAGATCGACGGGGCCATGTCGTACTCCACCGTCTGGCTGAACGGCCGGAAGGTGGGCGGCTGGCCGTATGGTTACACCTCATACGAGCTCGACCTGACGCCGTTCGCCGACGGGCACGGCGACAACGTCCTCGCCATCCGCCTGGACAACCCGCCCGAATCCTCGCGCTGGTATCCGGGCGGCGGCATCTACCGCCACGTCTGGCTCCTGCGCACGGGACCGATTCATGTCGGCCATTGGGGAACGTACGTCACGACCCCGCGCATCACGGCGCAGCAGGCCAGCGTCGTCCTGCGCACGACGCTGGACGACGAGGCCGCGCCGGCGGACGCCGAGGTGCGGACGGTGATCTATGATCTGGATTCCTTCGGCCGCCACGAGGGGCCGGTGGTGTGCGAGGCGCCGCCCGCCCGCGTGCGGCTGTCTCCCGGTTCGCCCAGCGTGGTCTCCCAGGACCTGTTTGTGCCGCGTCCGCGCCTGTGGAGCCTGCGCTCGCGGAACCGTTATGTGGCCGTGACGCAGGTTTCGGTTCGGAGCGCCATCGTGGACACCTACGAGACCCCCTTCGGCATCCGCAGCCTCACCTTCGACCCCCGCCGCGGCTTCCTGCTCAACGGCGAACCGCTGCGGATTCAGGGGGTGTGCGACCATCACGATTTGGGCGCGATTGGCACCGCGGTCAACGAGCGCGCGCTGGAGCGGCAGCTTACGGAGCTCAAGGAGATGGGCTGCAATGCCATCCGCACCAGCCACAATCCGCCGGCCCCGGAGCTGCTCGACCTGTGCGACCGGATGGGATTCGTGGTGATGGACGAGGCGTTTGACTGCTGGACCATCCCCAAGCGCCCGAACGACTACCACCTGCTGTTCCCGGAGTGGCATGACCGCGATCTGAGGGCGATGATCGAGCGCGACCGCAACCACCCTTCGGTCATCATGTGGAGCATCGGCAACGAAATCCCCGAACAGGAGCACCCCGCGCTGGGGGTGAAGATCGGCTCGGAGCTCGTCCGCGTCGTGCACGCGGAGGATCCGACCCGGCCGGTCACCTCCGCCTGCAATTACCCGCAGTCGGGCTTTGACGGCTTCGGCGCGATGCTCGACGTGGTGGGCTACAATTACCAGTGGATGCACTACGCCGAATTTCGGCGGGCGCACCCCAATGTCTTTCTCTATGGCAGCGAAACCGCCTCCACGATCAGCTCGCGCGGCTGTTACGCCTTTCCGGTTTCCGACGACAAGTTGCAGGGCCTCCTGCCCAAGATTCATCAGGTCAGCTCGTACGATCTCTCCGCGCCGTACTGGGCGTGGCCGCCCGATGATGAGTTCCGCGCCGAGGACGACAACCCCGGGGTGGGCGGGGAATTCGTCTGGACGGGCTGGGACTACCTCGGGGAGCCGACCCCCTATGGCTCCGCCGACGATCCGTCGCGCAGCTCCTACTTCGGGATCATCGATCTGGCCGGCTTCAAGAAGGACCGGTTTTACCTCTACCAATCCCGCTGGCGGCCGGATCTGCCGATGGCGCACCTGGTGCCCCATTGGACGTGGCCGGACCGGGTCGGGCAGGTCACTCCGGTCTTCGTGTACACCACGGGCGACGAGGCCGAACTGTTCCTCAACGGCAAGTCGCTCGGCCGGCACCGGCGCGAGCCGGGCGAGTACCGCTTCCGCTGGAACCAGGTCGTCTACCAGCCGGGAGAACTGAAGGTCATCGCCTACCGCAAGGGCATGCATTGGGCGGAAGCGGAGGAACGCACGGCAGGGGCGCCGGCGCAGCTGCACGCCGAGGCCGATCGCACGCGCGTGGCCGCCGACGGGCGCGACCTGGTGTACGTCTCCGTGCTCATCACAGACCAGAACGGGACGCCGCAGCCCCGGGCCATCAACTGGGTGCATTTCGCGGTGACCGGACCGGGCGATCTGATCGCGACGGACAATGGCGACGCCACCAGCCTGGTTTCCTTTCAACGCCCCGATCGCACCGCGTTCAACGGCCGGGTGCTGGCCATCGTCCGTCCCCGGCGCGGAGCGCCCGGGCAAATCGTCGTTCGCGCCACCGCCGCCGGCCTGTCGTCGGCCAGCGTGGTGATCACGTCCCACGCGCCGTAACCCGGCCCGCTCCTGGGGTCAGCCGTAGCCTTCATGGGCCGCTTCGAATCCACCGTGCCGTACTACCGCCGGTTTCGGCAGCCGTACCCGCCGGCCTTTTTCGCGGGCCTGGCGCGGCTGCTCGACCTCCGCGGCTCGGAGGCGCTGATCGACATCGGATGCGGGCCGGCTCCCCTGGCCCTGGGATTCGCGCCCTTCGTGCGGCGCGTGTGCGGCATCGATCCCGAACCGGCGATGATCGCCGATGCGCGCGCCGCGGCTGCCGAAGCCGGAGTAGGCCTTGCGTTGTGGGAGGGGCGCATCGAGGAGCCGCCCCCGGATGCCGGGACCTTCGAACTGGCCACCATCGGCCGCGCGCTGCACTGGCTCGATCCCGGCGCCGCCTGCGCGGCGCTGGAACGGCTGGTGGCCGCGGGAGGAAACATCGTGATCGCCGGCGCCCACACGCCTGAAGCGGAGAATCCCTGGCTGCCAGCCTACGAGAAACTGCGCGAGGGCCTGCGCGACGGGACGCCCTACCGCTTCGATCCCGCGGGCTTTTTTGCCGGCAGCCGCTTCGCCCTGCAGGCGCACTATTCCACGCTGTCGGAACACACCATCAGCGTGGACATCCTGGTGGGCCGGTTCCTGTCCATGTCGAACACCTCCCCCGCGGCGCTCGGGCCGCGCGTGCGCGAAGCGGAGGAGCAGCTCCGCGCGCAGCTCCGGCCCTATGCCGCCGCCGACGGCTCCCTGCGCGAGGTGGTCGAAGCCCGGGCGACGATCGTCAGCCGCGCCGCGCGGGGCAACTCGCGGCCGCGGACCGGGTCTTTGGTGCCGGAGGGACCATGATTCGAAAACTCAAGAGCGGAAGCTATCGGCTGGTGTCGAAGAAGAAGAACCCCAAGACCGGCAAGCGCCGGAACCTGGGGACCTTCAAGACCAAGGCGGCGGCGGAGAAGCACGAGCGCGCGGTGCAGTACTTCAAGCGGCATTAGGCCGGCCCGGTTCGGACACATCCGAGATTGGCAATGCGGCCTTCGAATGCCTTTCTGACGGTGTGATTCGGCAAATCGTCTGGGTCAGCGCCGCGGTCAAGCCGTTCTCGACGGACGCGCTTCTGCGCCTGCTGGAACGGTCGCGCACCTCCAACGCCGGCCGCGACATCACGGGCCTGCTGCTTTATCACGAGGGGTCCTTTCTGCAGTTCATGGAAGGGCCGGCCGAGGAAGTCGAGTGGGTGTTCGAGAACCGGATCAAGCGCGATCATCGGCACACGGACATCACGCTGCTTTATTCGCGCGATGCCGAGACCCGGGCCCTCCCGGATTTCAGCATGGGCTTCATCAACACGTCCGACCGGTTGCTCTCCGGGCTGCCGGGATTCCGCGACTTCAAGTTCACGACCAGCGGCTTCCTTCCGCTGAAGGACGACAGCCGCATGCTGGCGCACATCGTCAACGGTTTCCACGACGGCCGCTGGCACCGGGCTTTGAACGGCGCGGCGGCGGAGTAGGGCCGGCAGGCAAGAAATGCGCCCATATTGCCAACCCATGCCTCAATGCGGAGGTTAAGGCGGGCCGCCCGGGGGACGATACCTCCGCTGTGAATGGCAAGTCGCAATCAGAATGGCGGTGCCTGGTCGAGGCCGCCGGCCTCGCAACTGGCGCCGGCGTGATGACGGCGCTCCTGCGCCTGGAGGTTTTGGAAGCCCGGTTGGGCACGGCGGCGGAGATGCCGGGCGATGCGGAGGAGGCCATTGGCATCGTCCATCGTTTGAACAATCAGATTCAGGTGGTCCGATCGCTCCGGCAGCTGGTGCGGGAGGGGCAGGGCGGTCCGGGGGTCTTGGGCGCCGCCTCCGCGTAGGACAAGAAACGCGCTAAGTTGGGCAAGCAAGGCCGAGCCTCCCGGGGGGCCGGGAGTAGGATGGCGGCATGAAACCGCTAGCTGCCATGGGCGCTCTCACCCTCGCCCTTCTGTTTACCCCCGCAGGCGGCGGCGCGGCCTTGTCCGCGACGGACCTGCCGAATGATGCCACGTATGCCGAGGATATCCCGGCTCCCCCGGGGCCCGGCTATCTCTGGGTTCCCGGCCACATCGAAGTCAATTACGCCACGCGGCGCTGGCAATACATCAAGGCCGCGTGGGTCATGCCGCCCGTGCCCGGCGCCCAGTACATTCCCGGCAAATGGACCCGCGGCATGGAAAAATACGGCTGGAACCCCGGCCACTGGGCCGCGTACCCCGATAACAAGAATGGCGCCGTCCAACCCGTCAGCATGGTGGTCACGAACGCCCCGCCGCCGGACCTGATCGAGCAGGTTTACGCCGCCCCGAGCGCGTCCTATTCCTGGGTCGGCGGCTATTGGTGGTGGTGCGCCCATAAGGAGTGGATCTGGGCGCCCGGGTATTTCTCGCGGGTCCCCCGCCCGCGCGACCGCTGGATCTCGGCGCGCTGGGAAGAGCGCGACGAAGGCGGCTGGAGATTTGTCCCCGGCCATTGGCGCCGCTAATTTGGTGGCTGGTTGTCTGCGGAGTTGGGTGCGCGCGCCTGCGGCGCGTGCCCAACTCTTTTTTTGCGCGCCGACGGGGCTTCGGGCTCGGCGGACTTGCGGTGCCAGGCGCCAATTTACGCCGAGCATTGGGCAAGAGAAGCGAAGCGCGCCGCGGGGAATAGGCTAGGATTCCGGCATGAACCCTCGCACCCACGCCGCCGCCGCCCTGGAGCCCACCGAACAGGAGATCGCCCACCAGGCCTACCTCCGCTGGCTGGAGAACGGCCGTCCGGCGGGCACCGAATTGACCGATTGGCTGGCGGCGAAGGCGCTGCTGGAGCACCACCATGCGCGCGATCTCGAGCCGGTCCGGCAGCACCGGCCGCTCCGGCCTCTCCGGTCGCGGCCCATACGCTGATGGGAGCGCGGCCCAACGGCCGGCGCGGGAAGCGGAGAACGCAATCGGCGCCCCCCCTTGGGCAAGAAGTGCGGAGCCGAAGGCCCGGCGGAAGCGCATGATGCCGGGAAACCCACCCCCATGAACATTTCCACGTCCTACCTGGGGCTGAACCTGCGCAGCCCGGTGATCGTCGGAGCCTCCCCCCTGGCTGATACGGTTGATTCGGCCCACCGCCTGCAGGACGCCGGATGCGGCGCGATCGTCATGCGCTCGCTCTTCGAGGAGCAGATTTACCTCAGCGATCTGCCCAGCACCGCGGAATATCAGCTGAGCCCGGACGAGTACCTGCGCCAGCTTGCCGACTTGAAGCAGGCGCTGCAGGTGCCGATCATCGCTTCCTTGAACGGCTGCCGTCCCGGCGGATGGATCGACATCGCGCGCCGGTTTGAGAACGCCGGAGCGGACGCGATCGAGCTCAATTTCTACCAGCTGGCCTCGGACCCGGTGCGGTCGGCCGCGGACGTCGAATCCGAATTGCTCGAGACCCTGGGCCTGGTGCGCACGAGCGTGAAGCTGCCGATTGCGGTCAAGCTGTCGCCCTATTACACCTCGCTCGCCAATCTGCTGGCCGAGATGCGGGATGTCGGCGCGGCGGGCTTCGTGCTTTTCAACCGGCTCTACCAGCCGGAGTTCAGCTCCCAGGGCGAAACGCAGCAGACGGTGCGCCTGTCCGATTCCGGCGAACTGCAGTCCCGATTGCGCTGGGCCGCTCTGCTCTCGCCGGGCCTGCAGGCCTCGCTGGCCTTGAGCGGAGGCATCGGCGGGGCTCAGGACATCATCAAGTGCCTGCTGGCGGGGGCGGACGCCGTGCAGGTCGTCTCCGCGCTGCTCAAGTCGGGCGCCCGCTACATCAACACCCTGAACGACGGCCTGCGCCACTGGATGGGGGAGCAGGGCCACCGCCAGATCGAGGACTTCAAGGGCCTGATGGCCGTTTCGGGCGATCTGAACCCCTCGGACGCCGAACGCTCCAGCTACCAGCGGATGCTGCAGCTGTGGCGCGTGTGAGCCGGTGATCAGGCGGCCGCCTCGATGGCGTCGGGGCCGTGGATCCGGTCGCGGTAGACAGTGGGAGCCTCGCCCGCCACGCGGCGGAAGACCCGGTTGAACTGGGACAGGGACTGGAAGCCGGCCTCGAAGGCCGCCTCGCTGATGCGCACGTGCGGATTGAGCAGGAGCTGCTTGACCTTTTCCACCCGCAGCCGCGCGACGTAGTCGATGAAGGTGACGCCGGTGACCTTGTGAAAGGTCTTGCAGAAATAAAAGGGGCTCATCCCGACGGCGTGCGCCACCTCGCCGAGCGAGATCTCGTCCGCCAGATGCTCCGCGATGTAGGAGCGGGCCCGGGCGACCGAAGGCAGTTCCGCCGCCGCCTGCTTGACCATGATCTGGTTGGCCACGACGGCCAGGTGATCGGCGAAGATTCCGAGCAGGCGGAGGACGGACTCGTAGCGCATCCGCGGCATGACGGGCGAAGCGAAGAAGGCCTTGCGCGCCTGGGCGGCGTCCAGGGTGGCGCCCCAGTCGCGGAGTTGCTGCACGGCCCGGCGGTAGCCGGCTTCGGTCGGCGGCCGGTGCAGAATCTGGCCGGTCTGGAGGTAGGCGACCACGCGTTCGCCGATGCGGACCGGGATCATCGACTCGGTGAGGCCGGCAAAGCAAATGCCCGACTTGGGCGCGGTCTCGGCGCCATCCTCGACCGTGTGCTGCTGGCGCAGGCACCCGGCGCAGCTCTTGCTGCAGCTGCCCATGAGGGCGCAAAAGGAATTGCGCGCCCGGGAATCGTGCAAGGGGGAGGCCAGCGCGCCCAGGGCGCGCAGGGCGATCGGCAGCCCCGTGGCCGACTCGAATGCCGCCGCGTAGGTCTGAAAGATTTCGGATTCCTGCAGATGCGCGACCAATTCGCGGCTTTCGCGGCACCGGTCGTCGGAGAGGGGCATGGTCGAGTTCATGCGCCCATCCTACGCCTTCCTCCGCCTCCTGGATATTGGAGGCGCGGCGCATTCCAGCTAAAGGAAATGCTTAGCCCGCCCGGCCGGCCGGCTTAGACTTGGCCGCCCGTCTCCACCCACCGCACGGCGTGCCGCACGAGGGCGGTCACATCGTCCAGCTTGAGCTTTTCCTTGATATGGCTGCGGTGCACGTCGACTGTCTTGGAGCTGAGGTGCAGCTGGGCCGCGATGTCGCGGGTGCTTTTCCCCAGCCCGATCAGCTGGAAGATCTCGAATTCCCGGTCCGTGAGCTGGGCGATGGGGGAACTCGAGCCGCGGGGGCTGGTGCGCGCCAGCGCGTCGACGACGCGCGCGGACATGGCGGGGCTGACATAAACGCTGCCCGCCAGCACCCGCCGCACCGCGTCCAGCAGCAGGTCCGCGCCCGCCTCCTTCATGATGTAGCCGCGCGCGCCGGCCCGCAGGGCCCGCTCGGCGTAAATGCCCTCGTCGTGCATCGAAACGACCAGGATGGGCAGCGCCGGGTGCATCGCGTGCAGGTCCTTGATGAAATCCAGGCCGCTGCGTCCGGGCATCGTGACGTCCGTCAGCACGAGGTCCACGCCGCCGCCGCCGATGAGGCGCAGCGCCTCCGCGGGGTTGCCCGCCTGCCCGGCAATCTCCAGGCCTGGCTGGCTGCCGAGCAGCTGCGCCAGGCCGGCGCGCATGAAAGGGTGGTCGTCGACCAGGAGGATGCGCTGCTTGCGCGGGGCGGAGGCAGGTTTCATGGAAACTCCGGCAGCGTGCAGCGGACGAGGGTTCCTTCCCCCGAGGCCGACTCGACCGCCAGCTTCGCGCCGATCAGGTTCGCGCGGTATTGCATGATCCCGATGCCCAGGCCGCGGCGCCGGGAGGCATCGAAGCCCTGGCCATTGTCGTCGATTTCCAGCAGCAGGCCGCGCTCATGCTCCTCCAGGCGCACGGTGATCTCGGTGGCGCGGCTGTGCTTGACCGCGTTGTTCAACGCCTCCTGGGCGATCCGAAACAGGTGCCCCGCCACGTCGCGCCGGCGCACCGGCCGCGCGGTCAGGCCGGCGATGCGGCACGCCACCGATCCCGCGGCGGACATGTCCCGCGCCAGCTGCTCGATGCCGTGCTGAAGCGCTTCGGGCTGCTCATCGAGCGGAGCCAGCCCCCGCGCCAGCCGCCGGGTTTGGGCGACGGTTTCGCGCAGGTGCTGCATGACCTCGCCCAGCCGTTCGCCCAGTTGCGGCTGCGCGGCCGCCAGTTCCTGCCGGAGGCCGGCGCACATCAGCTCGATGGCCGTGAGGCGCTGGCCGATCCCGTCGTGCAAGTCGGCGCCGAAGCGCTCGCGCTCGCGTTCGCTGATCTGAAGGACCTCGCGCTCCAGCCGGGCGCGTTCGGCCTGCGCCTGGACGAGCGAGCGGTCGCGCTCCAGGGCCGCGAGGGCGCGCCGGACGACGGCGGGCAGCAGTTCGAGCAGCGCCGTGTCCTTCATGACATAGTCGATCGCGCCCGATTTCATCATCTCGACGGCGGCGCGCTCGTCGCCCTGGCCCGTGACCACGATGAAGGGCACGGGGCGGCCGGGCCGCTCAATCTGGCGCAGCAGCGCCGGGGCGTCGCCGTCGGGCAGCTTGAGGTCGAGCAGCATGAGGTCGGGCGGCTGCCGCTCGATGGCGCGGATGGCGTCGCTGCCGCTGCCCGCCGTCTTGACCCTCCAGCCGGAAGCCTGCAGCACGTCGCCCATCAGCAGGCGCATGCCCTCGTCGTCGTCGACCACGAGGATCAGGGGAGCAGGGGAAGGGGCGGCCGGCATGTCAGTCTCCTCCGGCCAGCGGCTCGAGCACCAGGGTCACGAACAGCCCCAGGCGGCGGATGGCCTCGGCGAACTTTTCGTAATCGACCGGCTTGCGGATATAGACGTTGCATCCCAGTTCGTAGCATCGCTCCACCTCGCGCGGATCGTCCGTCGTCGTGAGCATCACGACCGGAATCCGGCGCAAGTTGGGATCGGCCTTGAGCCGGCGGAGCACGGTCAGCCCGTCGACCTTCGGCATGCGGATGTCCAGGAGCAGCAGGCAGGGCGCCTTTTCCGCGGGGGCGGGGGCGGCGCCGCCCAGATAATCCAGCAGCGCCTGGCCATCGCGAAAGCAGCGCATGGGGTTGTTGAGGCCCGCGTCGGCGAGGTTTTCGCGGATGAGGATCGTGTGACCCTCGTCGTCGTCGGCGATCAGGATGATGGGCGGATGCTGCATGGGATTCAGGGCGCGGGGTCGGCGGCTTCCAAGGTGACAATGAACGCCGACCCGCCGGCGCCGGTGCTTTCGACGCGGATGCTCCCGCCCTGGCGTTCGAGGACCCGCTGGGCGATGGTGAGACCCAGGCCCTCCCCGGGAACCGACTCCGGATTCAGCCGGTGGAAGATTTCGAAGGCCTTGGCCTGATGTTCGGGAGGGATGCCGATCCCATTGTCGGCGACGGCGTAGATCGCCTGGGCCCGTTCGACCCGGCCGGTGACGGAGATTCGGGGCGCGCGGTCCGGATGGGCGTACTTGAGGGCGTTGTCGAGCAGATTGGCGAAGACCTGGCCGGTCTGCACGCGGTCGCCCATGCAGTCGGGCAGCGGGCCGATCTTGATTTCCGCCCGCGCGGAGTCGGCCTGGAACTTCATGGCGGCGAGGATCTCGGCCAGGAGGGCGTTCATGTCGATCCGCTCCCGGCTGAAGACCTCGCGGCCCAGCCGGGAATAGCGCAGCAGCCCGGCCAGCAGCATCTCCATCTTGCCCACGCCGGCATTGATGAAGCGCAGGGCCTGGGGCACGCTGGAATCGATCACGGCGCGCGCCTCGGCCAGGGCTCCGGGCGGAGCGCCCGGCTCGAGGGCGGGCCGGATCTTGTCGCAGGCCCGCGCGAGCTGGCGGCCGAAGCCCTGCACGTTCACGAGCGGGGACCTCAGATCGTGGGACACGGTGTACACGATCGTCTCCAGCTCCTTGTTCTTTTGCGCCAGGTCCACGGCCGAGCGCAGCAGGGCGGCTTCGTCCGCCTTGCGCTGGGTGATGTCCGTGCGGATGGCCACGAACTGCTGCGGCCGCCCGTCCTCGTCCACCCGCGGATAAATGGTGGTGTCGACCCAGTAATGGGACCCGTCCTTTGCCCGGTTGCGGATCTCCCCGTGCCAGACCTTGCCGGAGCGGATCGTCCCCCACAGCTCGCGAAAGAACTCCCGCGGGTGGAAGCGCGAGTTGATGATCCGGTGGTCCTGGCCGAGCAGCTCCTCCCGCGCATATTTCGAGATGGAGCAGAACTTGTCGTTGACGTAGGTGATCCGCCCAGCGGCATCGGTGATCGCGACGATCGAATGCTCGTCCAGGGCGGCCTTGATGTCCTGCAGCTCGCGCAGGGTGGAGAGGAGCCGCCGCTCGAAGTTCTTGCGATCCGAGATGTCGTGGGCGATGTGGAGCGCCCCGACGATGCGGCCCTCGCCGTCCTTGACGGGCGAAATGGAGACCGCGACCTCGACCCGGCTGCCGTCCTTGCGCACGCGGACAGTTTCAAGCCGGTCGATCTGCTCGCCGCGTCCGAGGCGGTCAAGCAGGTCGGCTTCCTGGGCGGCGAGTTCGGGGGGAAACAGCGACAGCATGGGGCGCCCGATGGCTTCCTGCGCCGAATAGCCGAAGATCCGTTCCGCGCCCGGGTTCCAGCCGGTGATGATGCCGGACAGGGTCTTCGTCACGATGGCGTCCGTGCTCATTTCAAACAGGGACCGGAGCTCCTGCGGGGAGAGGTGAGTAAACGACGCCACGGCGATGACCGACCGTAGGGGGCTTCATCGCGATTGTCACGAGCGCGATGGAGGCCAGGGAACTGGCCGGCATGAGGACGGCGGCCGTCCACGGTCCCACCCGCCCGGCGGCGGCAAAGGCCAGCGCGGCGACGTTGTAGGCCAGGGCAAAGCCGACGAGCCAGCGTTCGCAGCGGGCGCGGCGGCGCGCCGTCTCCAACAGCTCCCGGACGCCCTCGATGCCCTGGCGCAGGAGATAGAAGTCCGCCCTGTCTTCGAGCAGGCCGCGATGGACCACCGGCGTGCCCCGGCACAGGGCGGCATTGAAGGCGAGGCAGTCGTTCGCGCCGTCTCCCAGCATCAGGGTCTCGCGGCCGGAATGCCCGCGCAGCCACGCGGCTTTGGCCTCCGCGCTTAGCGCTCCGCATGGGGGGCTGGCGGGCAGGCGGAGTGCGCGGGCGAGGCCGGCGACCCGCGCCGGATCGTCGCCGCTCAGGATGGCGACGCCATAACCCGCGCGCTGCAGGCGCCGCATCTCCTCCGCCGCGCCCGGACGGGGGGCGTCGGCGAAATGAAAGCGCGCGCAGGCGCGGCCCGCATGCGCGAAGACCGTGGCGCCGTCCGCCGGCCCTTCGTCGCGCCAGCCCGCCTTCCCCAATGTCCAAGGGCCTTGGGCAAGGCCGGCGCCGACCGTTTCGAACGTCTCGCCCGCCGCGGCCGGCAGCGTCTTTTCCAGCATCAGGCGTTCCCACAGGGCCTGTCCGACGGGGTGGCGCTCGCCCTGCACGAGGGCGGCGAGAGCCGCTCGCTCTGGCGGAGCCAGGGCGGCCACCGACTCGGGATTGAGGAGCACCGGCGTCTCGAAGGTCAGCGTGCCTGTCTTGTCGAAGGCAATCTGCCGCACCCGGCCGAGGCGCGACCACAAGTCGCTCTCGCGCACATAGACGCCGCGGCGGCGGAGCTGGGCGGTGGCCAGTTCGTCCGCCAGCGGCAGCGCGAGGCCGATCGCGCATGGGCAGGAAACGACCAGGACCGCCAGCGCAGCGCAGAACGCGCGGTCCCAGTCATGGGCGAAGAGCAGCCACCCGGCGGCGGTGAGGGCGGCGCCAGCCACGATGGCCGCGGCATAGACGCGGATCACCCGGTCCAGCCAAGGATGGGACGCCGGCGGACGCGACGCGGGGGCGAGCAGGGATGCGAGCAAAGACTGGGACCAGGGCTCGCGCGCCGAAAGGGTCACGGTCGCCCGGGAGAGGTTTTCGGCTCCGGCCGGGATCATCCCGCCGGCTGCGAAGACACGGGGGGCGGCTTCGCCGCTGATCGAGGCGAGCGAGAAGTCCGCCGCAGCCGAGACCAGTTCGCTCCGCACCGGCACGGTTTCGCCCGACGCCAGGCAATAGCCCTGGCCCGCGGCCAGCGACTCGCGGGGAATCTCCTCGCCCGTGGCCAGCCGCACGCGGGGCGGCAGCGGCTGCAGCTGCAGCAGGCGCCGGCGATTGCCCTCGAGGGCGCGGGTCTGAGCCCAGCGGCCCACGAGCATGAGCAGGATGAAGGTCGCGACGAAATCGAAGTACAGCAGCGGCCGCCGTCCCAGCCACCACCCGGCCAGCGACCCCGCGTAGGCGCCGGCGATGCCGAGCGCGATGGGCAGATCGATGTGCATGGCGCCCAGGCGCAGGGCGGCGAAGGCGCGCCGGAAAAAGTAGGATCCCCCGACCAGGACGCTGAGGCTGGCGAAGAGCAGGCTGAGCAGCCCGAAGAGCCGGGCGTATTCCTCGTCGGGGCGCATCCCGAAGTAAGCCGGCAGCGCGAAGAGCATCACGTTGAGGGCGCACACCCCGCACAGGCCGATCCGCCCCACCAGCCCGTCGCTGCCGCCGGCCGGCACCGCCGCCGGAGGGCCTAGAAGATAGCCGAAGGACTGCAGCCGGCGCGCCCAGGCCGCCGCGTCGAAAACCCCGTGCTCGCCGGTGAGATGCAGCGAACCGAGCTGGGCGTTGACCAGAATTTCGCCCGCTCCGGGCTGCTGGGCGAAGAGCCGTTCGATCAGCCAGATGCACCCGGCGCACGAGAGGCCTTGGATGGAGAAGTCGAGCGCGAGAGCCCCTCCGGATTCGGCCCGGCGCTGGGCCTCGGCCACCCAGGAAAAGTCGCGCGGCTGGAAAACCGACGCATCGGCGGGCGCGGTAACCGGGTCCTTGATGCGGTAGTAGCGCTCGAGGCCCCCGTCTTGGATCAAGCCGTAAACGTAGGCGCAGCCCGCGCAGCAAAACCCCTCCGGCAGCCCGCGCGCGGCCGGGATCGGCGCTCCGCAATGCCGGCAGGTCAGAAGCATAGCCAGGTGTTCGCCGGGCCGCCCGCGATGCCCAGCGTGCCCCGCAGGCGCCACGCGGCGACCAGCGCCGCGATCAGTGCCAGGGCGATGCGCAGGCGGTGGAGCCGGCCGGGCGGCATGCGGCGCTGCCAGCGGCCCCATTGGGTCTGCGCGATCCAGAGCAGGGGCAGGGTTCCCAAGCCGAAGGCGAGGAGCAGCTGCCCGCCCCGCGCGGCCGAACCCGACAGGAGAGCGAGCGGCACCAGCAGGTAGAGCGGGCCGCACGGAAGCAGCGGCGTCGCCAGGCCGAGGGCCGCCGCCGCCGCGGTCCGCGTCCGGCGGCCCAGCGCGGCGCGGAGGGTGGGCAGCGGATTGAAGCGGGGCAGGGACCAGCGCCGGTCCCAGCGCAAGGCAAGGGCCAGAAACAGCAGGACTCCGCCCCAGGCCAAGCCGTTGCGCAGGGCGGCCGGAAGCAGCGCCAAAGGCAGGCGGCCCAGGCCTCCCGCCAGCGCGCCCAGGGCGGTGTAGGCCAGCAGGCGCGCGCCGTGGTAGGCGCCGGCGACCACCGCCGGATCGCCATCGCCCGCCCCCACCGGCATCACGCTGCAGGCCAAAGGCCCGCACATGCCGGCGCAGTGCAGGCTGGCCACCAGCCCGGCGAGGAATGCGGCCAAGGGAGACAGGGTCATGGCTGCGTCCGGACGGTGTCCGGGGAATGCGGCCGCAGCGGCACTTCGGCCACCGGGTGGGCCGCGGCCAGCACGAACCAGCCGGCCCACACCGCCACGTGGAGGACGCAGGCCGCGAGGATCCAAATCCACGCCGGAGGCTTCATGGCAGGGCGGTTCCCGGGCCGAGGAAACTGATGGGCCGCGCCAGGCGGTCGCCGCGGTCGTCGTCGGCCCCGATGACCAGCACCGCCCCGGATGCAAAGTGCGCGCGGGGCTCCGAGATCACCAGCAGGCGCACGTCCTCCTGCAGGGGCGCCAGCTCCAGGGGACGATCGTTGCCTCCGACGACGAAGCCGGGCGGCAGCCCGGACACGGTCAGGGTGAAGCGAACCGGATCCGGGCGTTTGTTGATCAGCCGGACCAGGATCTGATTGCGCACCGAATCGCGATCGAAGTAGTACGGCGCGCCGATCATGCGCGAAACGCTCAGGACGGCCGGCCGCACCGACGCGAAAGCGAGGGCGGCGGCGGTCGCGCCGGCCGCCAGCAGCCCGGCGTACAGCCAGACGCGGGGGCGGATCCAGCGGGTTGGCTGGCCGCCCAGCCCGGCCAGCGAGTCGTAGCGCACGAGGCCGCGCGGCCGCGCCAGACGGTCCATCACCTCGTCGCACGCGTCGACGCAGGCGGCGCAGCCGATGCATTCCATCTGCAGGCCCTGGCGGATGTCGATGCCCGTCGGGCAGACGCGCACGCAGCGCAGGCAGTCGATGCAGTCGCCGCGGGCCGTGTCGTAGCCGATGGTCAGCGTGTGCTCGTCCGTCAGCACGGACTGCAGCCGTCCGTACGGGCAGATCACGATGCAAAGCTGCTCGCGAAACCAGGCAAAGTTGAAGTAGAGCGCGCCGGTCGCCAGGGCGATGAACACGAAGATGCTCCAATGCGCCCCCGGCGCCGCCCGCACCAGGGACCAGACCACCGGCAGGGACACGTAGTAGGCGAGGAACAGATGCGTGAGAACGGCGGAAATGAGCAGGTAACCGGCATGCTTCGCCGCGCGCCGCCCGACCTTGCCCGCGCTCCACGGCGCGGCGGCCAGCTCGCGCCGCTGGACGCCGTCCCCGTCAAGCCACCGTTCCCAGCGGCGATAGACGTGGTCGAGGAACACCGTCTGCGGGCAGGCCCAGCCGCACCAGATGCGGCCCAGCATGGCCGTGACGAAGAACAGGCCGAAGCCGACGCCGCTGATGAGAAAGAAGATCAGCCACAGGTCCTGGGCCGCGAACACCCGCCCCAGCAGATGGAAGCGCCGGTGGGCCACATCCAGAAAGACCGCCGGGTAGCCGCCAATCCGGATCCACGGCAGCGACAGGTAGAGGGCGATGAACAGGCCGGCGACGAGCCGCCGCGCCCGGCTGAAGCGTCCGCGCACGTCCGCCGGATAGAGGAATTGGCGCGACCCGTCCGCGCGAATGGTCGTCACCGTCGCCCGGGTGGGCTGCGGAGGGGCCGGCGCGCTCATCGTTACGGGGCGGCGGGCACGATCGGCTCGCCCTCGTGGTGATGGCTCATCACATAGGCCACGACCTCGCTGATCCGCTGCGGGCCGAGAATCGGCCCCCAGGTGGGCATGCCCTTGACCGGCACCCCGGTCGTCACCGTGTGGAGCACCTGGGTGGGGCGGCCCCCGTGAATCCAGATCTGGTCGGTCAAGTCCGGACCGATGGCGGCGGGGTTTTCGCTCTTGCCGCGCAGGCTCGGCAGGTGGCAGGCCACGCAATTGGATTCGAAGGTGCGCCGGCCGGCGGCGACGACGACGGGATTGCGGCTCAGGGCCCAAAGGGTGGCGTCGTCGAGGTGCGCGGCCGCGGACTCGGCGAGCTTTTGCGCCTCGATCTCGTCGAGCTGCCGGGTCACGCGGGCGGGGCCGTCAAGCCCCAGCCGCAGCCATTGGTACCAGCTCCAGTATCCGATCGCGAAGAGGATGGCCGCGTACAGCGTCCAGAGCCACCAATTGGGCAGCCGGCCGTTGTATTCCTGGATGCCGTCGTAGGTGTGCGGCCGCAGTTCCGGTTCAGGCGGAGGGGGGGTCATGGGGACGGGAGGGAGATTCCGTTTCCAGCGGCAGGCGCGAGAGCCGATCGGTGTCGGGGCGGCGCATGCGCACCGCGCGCCACGCAACGGCGATGAAGATCGACGCCGCGACGGCGAAGGCGGCGATCGTGAAGATCGCGGTGAAGGAGGGCAGGGCGAGGCGGGCGAACATGGCGGGGTATCAGTCGCCCAATTGCTGCACCGGGTGGCCCGGAGGCGGGACGACCGTTTCGTACTTGCCCAGCTTTTGCAGGTAGGCGATCACGGCGATCACCTCCCGGTCCGCAGGGACCGGAGAGCCGGCGGCGGCCAAGTCCGCCGCGATGCCTTCCGCCTGGGCGCGCGCGGCCGCCAGGACCTGCGCGGCCGTTTCCGCCGGATAGGGCACGCCGAGGCGGCGCTGCACCGCGATGCGCGTGGGGAGGTTGCTCAGGTCGATCCGGTCGGTGATCAGCCAGCGGAACGTCGGCATGTTCGACCCGGGCGAGATCGAGCGCGGATCGGCAAAGTGACGCACGTGCCAGACATTCGGATACTTGCCCCCGATCCGGGCGAGGTCGGGGCCATTGCGCTTGGAGCCCCATTGGAAGGGATGGTCGTAGATCGATTCGCCCAGGCGGGAATAGTCGCCGTAGCGCAGCACGTCCGGCACCAGCGTGCGGATCATCTGCGAATGGCACAGGTAGCAGCCTTCGCGGATGTAAAGATCGCGGCCGGCGAGTTCGAGCGGGGTGTAGGGAATCTGCCGGCGGTCCTCGACGCTGGCCGCCTGGTGGGCGGCCAAGGTCGGGATGATCTGGATCAGCCCTCCGGCGACGACCGCGAGCACCGTCAGGGCGGTGAAGGGCAGCGCCGCGACCAGCAGCCGCTCATACCAGTCGCCCCAGCGGCCCCGCCGGGCCTCGAAATGCGCGTAGGCCAGGCCCAGGCACAGCATCGCCCCGACCAGGCCGGCGAGCCCGATCAGGTCGCCCCCGAACATCCAGGCGCTGATGAGGGCGAACGCCGCGACGGAAAAGACCACCGGCGGGCTGATCAGCGCCCCGCCCAGGCCGAGCGGGCGGGCGGCCGGCGCCAGCTCCGGAGCCCGGGGCGGCACCGCGATCGCGCCGTCGACGGGCTGGGCGCCGCGGATGGTGCGGAAGGCATTGTAGCCCAGGAGGAGCCAGCCGGTGAGATAGAGCCCTCCCCCGATGACGCGCATGAGCATCATCGGCCGGATGGTGTTCACCGTGTCCAAAAAGTTGGGATACGCGAGCACGGTGCCGTGCTCGGCCGTGCCGTTGAGCATGATCCCCTGGGTGATGCCGCTGGTCCACATGGCGGCCACGTAAAGCAGGATGCCGATCAGCCCGATCCAGAAGTGCCAGTTGGCCAGCGCCACCGAATGCAGGGGCTTGCTCCACAGCCGGGGCAGGAGCCAGTAGATCATGCCCGCCGCCATGAAGCCGTTCCAGCCCAGCGTGCCGGCGTGGACATGGCCGATGATCCAGTCGGTGTAGTGGGCGAGCGCGTTGACCGAGCGGATCGAGAGCAGCGGGCCCTCGAAGGTGGCCATGCCGTAGAAGGTGATGCCGGCGGCGAAGAACTTCAGCACCGGGTCGGTGCGCACGCGGTCCCAGGCTCCCCGGAGGGTGAGCAGCCCGTTGAGCATGCCGCCCCAGGACGGGGCCCAAAGCATGAGGGAGAAGGTCATGCCCAGGTTCTGCAGCCAGGTGGGCAGGGCCGTGTTGAGCAGATGGTGCGGTCCGGCCCAGATGTACACGAAGACCAGCGACCAGAAATGGACGACCGAAAGCCGGTAGGAGTACACCGGCCGGTCCGCCGCCTTCGGCACGAAGTAGTACATGATGCCGAGGATCGGAGTGGTGAGGAAGAACGCCACGGCGTTGTGCCCGTACCACCACTGGACCAGCGCGTCCTGCACCCCGCCGAAGACCGGATAGCTGTGGGTGAAGCTGGTCGGCAGCGAGAGATGGTTGACGATGTAGAGCATCGCCACGGTCACGATCGTCGCGATGTAGAACCAGATCGCCACGTACAAACTCGGCTCGCGCCGCCGCGCCAGGGTCCAGAAGAAATTCACCGCGAAGATGACCCACACCACCACGACGAGCAGGTTGATGGGCCAGATCAGCTCGGCGTACTCCTTGCCCTGGGTCAGCCCGAGGGGCAGGGTGATGGCCGCAGACACGATGATCGCCTGCCAGCCCCAGAAGTGCAGCTGCGACAGCACGTTGCTGGCCAGGCGCGCCTTCACCAGCCGCTGGGTCGAATAGTAGATGCCGGCGAACATCATGTTGCCCACGAAGGCGAAGATGCCGGCGTTGGTATGGAGCGGGCGGATGCGGCTCCAGGTCAGCCAGGGCGTGGCGAAGTTGAGCTGCCAGAAGCTGAGCTGGGCGGCGATCAGCACGCCCACCAGCATGGCCACGACGGCCCAGATCATGGTCGCCACGAGAAACTGCCGCACGATCCCGTCGTTGAAGCGGATGGTGCCGGCGGCCGCGTCCTCCGCCAGCGGCAGGAGCGAGTCGCGGTCCGCGCCGGCCTGCCGGGCCCGCGCCTGCTGCCGCAGGAACAGAACGCCAAAGCAGGCCACCAGCAGCAGGCTGATGGCCACCGTCAGGGGGACGATCGACATGGTCAGTGCGCCAGGCTGCGAACGTAGGCGATCAGCGCCCGGATGTCGGCGTCCGAGAGCCGGTCCGAGAACGGCTTCATCTTGACCCGGCCGTCCTTTTTCAGGCCGTTCTTGATGTCGGCAAAGGCGGCGTCGTCGGTGAAGCTCTTCTGATAGTCGGCGCTGGTCAGGTCCTTGACGCCGAGCAGGTGCCCCGCGCGCGTGTGGCCGGCGCCGTCCTTGCCATGGCAGGAGGCGCAAAGCGTGTTCCATTGAGCGGGGGCGTCGGCGCGCGCCGCGGCCGGGAGGGCCAGCGTGAGGGCGGCGACGAGGGTGACGGGTTGCAGGTTCATCGGCGCAGGATAGCAAATCCGACGGGCCGGGCGCCTCGCAGGTCTTGACCAATGCTGCGCGCTTTTTGACCAAGAAACGGCGAGCGTTGAACAACCCATGCGGGGCCGGACCGGCGCCGATGCGCTAGGCTAGGGCATGCTCAGTTCATCCTTTTGGAACCGGGTCCGCTCACAGGCCGCCAGCGCGTCGGACGTCGCCGCCCTGATTTCCAGCGGCAGCCATGTCTTCGTGCACGGGGCCGCTGCGACCCCGACGCCGCTGCTGGAGGCCCTTGCGGCCCGCCGGGACCTGGATCTGGTGCGGCTCTATCACCTGCATACGTCCGGACCCGCCAGCTTTGCCGCTCCGGGGCGCCAAGCGGAGTTCCGCTCGGTGTCCTTCTTTGCCGGCAGCCCGGTGCGCGCCGCGATCGCCGACGGCCGCGCGGACTTCGTCCCGATCTTCCTCTCCGACATTCCCGGCCTCTTTCTCTCCGGGCAGGTGCGGCTGGATGCCGCCATCGTGCAGCTTTCGCCGCCCGACGAGCACGGCTTCTGTTCGCTGGGGACATCGGCGGATGCGGCCCGGGCGGCCGTGGACACCGCGGCCGTGGTTCTGGCCGAGATCAACGCCCAGATGCCGCGCACCCACGGCAACAATGTCGTGCCCTTTGATCGGATCGATGCGTTCATCGCCACCGACCGGCCCTTGGCCGAGCACCGCCCCGAGCCGGAGACGGAGGTCGAGGCCCAGATCGGCGAGGGCGTCGCCGCCCTGATCGAGGACGGCTCGACCCTCCAGACCGGCATTGGCGCCGTGCCCGACGCCATTCTGGCGCGGCTGATGGGCAAGCACGACCTGGGCCTGCATACCGAGATGTTTTCGGACGGGGTCGTGAACCTGGTGCGCTCCGGCGTGATCAACAACCGCCACAAGGCGGTCGGAGCCGGGCGGTGCGTCACCAGCTTTGTCAACGGCACCCGGCGGCTGTATGACTTCGTCGACGACAACCCCCTGGTGGCGTTCTACCCCTGCGACTGGACGAACGACACGGCGATCATCCGGCAGAACCCCAAGGTCGTGGCCATCAATTCGGCCGTGCAGATCGACCTGACCGGCCAGGTGTGCGCGGACTCGATCGGCCACCGCATCTATTCGGGGATCGGCGGGCAGATGGACTTCATCCGGGGGGCGGCCCTGTCTCCGGGCGGCAAGCCCATCATCGCCCTGCCGGCGACGGCGCGCAGCGGGTCCGTGTCCCGCATTGTCGCCGAGCTCGCTCCGGGCGCGGGCGTGGTGACCACCCGCGGCCACGTGCACTGGGTGGCGACCGAATACGGCGTGGTCAACCTGCATGGGATGACGCTGCGCGAGCGGGGCGAGGCGCTGATTTCCATCGCCCACCCGGATTTCCGCGCCGAACTGCGGCGGGATCTGGCCGCCGTGCGGCACTTCACGCCGGCTGCGGCCGGCGCGGAGGCAGTGCTGCGAGGGCCATGATGGCCAGCTGAGCAAGGACGAAGGCGACCAGGCCGTGAAAGGCCGAGGCGGTGAAGCCGTAGCTGTGCAGGCCGACGCCGAGCATGTTGGTGCCGAACCAGCTCCAGGCCGTGACCACGTTCCCGAAAACGGCCATCGTCAGCAGGCCGCGCTGGCGGATCAGCCCGCCCCAGCGGCAGTGGAGGATGATGGCGTTCCAGACCACGATCATGAGGGCCCCGTTCTCCTTGGGGTCCCAGCCCCAGAACCGGCCCCAGGACTGATCCGCCCAGATGCCGCCCAGCACCGTCCCGATGAAGCTGAAGAGCGTCGCGAAGCAGACGATGCCATAAACCATGCGTGCCGCGGCGTCGTCCGCCGCCTGATCCGGCCGCCGCGAGAGCACGGAGCGGAGCAGGGCCACGGCGGCGACGAAGCCGGCGAGAAACGTGGCGGCGTAGCCCAGCGTCACGGTCACGACGTGGGTGGAGAGCCAGAAGTTCGAATCGAGCACGGCCCGCATCATCTCCATGGTGTCGCCGCTCAGCGCCAGGTGGTGGGCGATGATGAGGGTGCCGAAACCGATCAGGGAGCCGGCCGCGGCCGGCACCGCCGAGCGGTGGATGCGCTCGAGCACCAGGCAGAGAGCCACGGCGGCCCAGCCCACGAACAGCGCCGAGGAATAGAGATTGGTGACGGGCGGGCGGCCCTCCAGCCACATGCGTGCGGCGATGCCGCCGGTGGCGAGGACGAAGGCGAACGCCAGGAGAACGATCGACGAGCGCCGCAGCGATTCGGGCCAGGTCAGCCACGAGAGGGCGGCAAAAAGAAACGCCCCGACATAAAGGAGCATGCTGGTGTAAAACGGCTCCGCGGCATTGAAGCGCGCCTCCCAGCGGGACTTGCGGACGGCGAGCGGATCGTCCTGGGCGGCCTGCGCCAGGCGGAGGGCGACCCAGCGGTTGAAGGCCTCCGGGTCCTGGTTTTGCCACGCCGCGGTCAGCGGCGTGTAATCGATCGGGCGGTCGGACACTTCGGTCCAGGGGCCGCGGGGCATCCGCCCCGTGAGCCCGAACTTGAGCTGCACATAGGCCTGGACATGCTCGGCCAGTTCCAGGGCGCCCCGCTGGAAGGCCGAGCGCTGGGAGGCGTCGACCTCCTCGGCCATCTGCGCCTGCCGTTCGAGCTCGGCGAAATTGCCGGCGAATTGGAGGAAGCTGAAACGGACGCCGCCCAAGCCGTCGCGGGCCTCGAGCCCGAGCGTCGCCAGCACCTCGGGATTGTCGATGCGGAACACCGGATAGGAGTCGGCGATGGCGTGGCGGAAAAGGGTGTCGAGCAGCCATTGTTCGGGACCGATCTCGGCGCCCGCCGCGGTCACGGCCTGCTGGCGCCCCGAGCACACCAGGAGCGTGGCGCGGGCCACGGTATCGAGCGGCTTGGTGCGGCCCTCGGCCACCACGGGGATGCGGCCGAAAGCGGCCAGATGGAACGCGCCCCGCTGCGGCGGGGGCATCAGCGAGAGGGCGACCGCCGCCAGTGCGGCGGCGGCGGTGAGGAAAGGAAGGAAGCGCTTCATGATTTGCGGCGGGAACGGCGGCCGAATTTGGCTAGCTGCAGGCCGAACTGCGCAACCAGTCCCGCTCCGATCAGGCCGCAGGAGAGGTAGGGCACCGGCCAGGCGGGATTGTGCACGACCTCCAGCACGGAGGTGTGATCGTCGTTCGCGTAACCGGCCTGGTAGATCGCCAGGCCGCGGTAGCGGAACGGCCGGTTCATGGAAATTACCACCCGGCGGTCGTCGCGGCCGTCGTCGCTGACGACGCGCACGGTGCTGGCAAAGTTCTTGGGGATGTCGCTGCCGGGATAAACGTCATGCGTGAACCGCAGCAGGCTCAGGCGAAAGGGCCGGTAATAGCGCGCGCTGCGCAGCTCGACCTGCCAGGTGCGGCCCTTCCAGGAGAGGCTCTGCGGTTCCGCCAGCTCCGCGGACACCATCGCCGTGCCGATGACCCCCTGCGGCCCCCGAAACTGGAGTTCGGCCGCCGGCACGTCGGCATCGTTCTCTCCCCGGCCGGCGGCGGGGCGCACGTTCGGGAAATAGGCGACCGTCTGCACGGCAAAGGGCAAAGCCGGAGAATGAATGGGCTTGGCCAGGGCGAGCTGGCGGGCCGGAATCGAGGTCACCCGGTCGAAACGCGGGTCGGATGGGTCGGTGATGGCCAGTTCGTAGTCGCGAAAGCTCTCGCTGTAGCGGCTGGTCTGGCCGACGTTCAAACGCATCTGCGAGTCGCGCTGCAGCGCTCCGGACACGCCTTCGCCGACCAGCAGCAGGATCAGCCCCACGTGGGTGAGCCAGATGCCCGCCTTGGCCGCCGTGAGGCGAAACCGTGCGAAATGGGCCGCCACCAGATTGACGATGAGCAGGCCCCCGAGCAGGTAACCGCCGGGAAAGACCGGCACCGTCAGCGCGATCCCGCGCACCCGCCCCCACACCAGGAAGGAGTGGAAGTACTTCTGCTGCACGCCCCAGACGCCCAGGTTGACCTGGTCGAGGGTCGCGGCGAAAATCATGAGCAGGCCGAGGGAGAGAAGCGCGACCGTCAGGCGCAGCGAGCTGACGGCCCGGAGGGCCTGGCGGACGGAAGGCGGCATGGCTCAGAGGGAGTACAGCAGCGAGATGTAGGCCAGCGGGCCGTGATAGTTGGTGAAGCCGCCGGTCGTGGGATCGCGGTTGACCAGGTAGCCGACCTTGGCCTGGCCGAACAGCCGGGCGCTCAGCTTCTGCTTGATGCCCGCGGTCAGGCTTTCGTTCAGGAAACTGGCCCCGTAGGGGATTCCGCCCCAGGCGATCGCCGGATCGAAGTTGTTGGCGTGCTGCCAGACCCCGGAAATTTCCGCGTCGGTCGAGCGGGTCAGGACAAATCCGCACAGCACGCTGGCGGTGACGTAATTGTTGTTGGCGTTCTGGAAGGGAGGGGCGACCACCGGCGTCGTTGACACGACGGTGTCGGGGTAGGCGGTGGAGATGTAATTGTAGACGATGTTCAGGCTGGCTTGGACGTAGAGCTGCTTGTACGGCGTGAGATCGACCGTCTCGCCGAACATCTGCGCTTCCGCCCGGCCCGAGGGGCTCTCAGTCCCCTGGCCGCCCGAAACGGCATCCGAGGTCACCGACATCCGGCCGATCTGGGGCTGATAACTCGTGTTGAACGAAATGATCGGGCTGGGTTTGAACAGCAGCGAAACCCGGGTCCCGGTGAAGGTGTAGCCGGTGGCGAAGAGCGCCCCGTAGCTGCCCGTGCCGACAATGTCGTCCGACCCCAGATAGGTGTTCCAGTGATCCTTGCGGAACACCTCGGCGCGGATCGTGAGTTCGGGCGCCACGTTCCAATTCATGCCGAGCTTGGCGTCGCGATTGCTCTCGTCCGCCCCTTGGAAAAACACATCCGCAATCGGAACGGCGGACAGGATTTCCGCCGCCGTCCCGGTCTGGCTGATGGCGGCGTACGGGTTGATCCAGTGCTGCTGGCCGCGGTCGATGCGGTCGTCAAAATCCCCATAAAAGGTCACGTTGCGCAGGCCGACGTACTCGAGCGACACTTCCGGCGTCGCCACGTGATCGGTCTCATGCGAATAGGTCGGATCGGTCGCCGTGGTCACATTGCTGGCCGCGGTCGTCTTTGCGGTGGACGTCAGGGCCTCGGTGATGAAGCTGCCCTGGTCGGAGATCGTTTCGGATTCCTCGCGGAAGCCGACATCCGCCCGCAGATCGCGCAGCGGCTGGAGGTGCAGGAAGGCATCGGCGACGTAGTCATTGACCTCGGGCGTCGCGACAATATCCCCGGCCGTGACCGTGGGGAAGATCGCCTTCGCGGTCGTGCTGTAGGAGGGTGTGATCCATTCGCCGCCGTCCTCTCCGCCGAGATGAAAATAGCTCAGGCCAACTTCCGAACTGAGCCAGGAGGAGATGTCGGTGGTCGTCTGGCTCACGGCGCGGAAGCTGTGGGTGTCGGTGGTCTCCTGGTCGTCCAGGACGTTGACCGACGGGTCGGCCGTCACGTGGGAGCCCAAATAGCGGTCGTAATAGCGGGTATCCACGTTGCCGACCCAGTCGGCGGAAGCGCGGAGCACCTCGGTCGTCTTGCCCGCGGTTTCCGTCACCGTCGCTTCGAGGATCTTATGATGCTCGGCCAGCGCCTGGACATTGGGCACGAGGGCGATGGTGTTGGCGGGAGCGGCCGTTCCGGACAGCGCACCGCCGACGATCTTCGCGTCGGGAGCCACCTCCAGGCCCCATTCGGTCGAGTCCTTGTCCCCGGTGCGGGTCTCGTCGCGGAAGCTGAGGGTGACCACGGGCCCGGTGGCGCGCTGCAGCTTCAGGTTGATCCAGAATGCGCCGCGGTCGACGTGCAGGTCCTCCGGACTCATCGCCAGGAAGCTGTCATTGAGGGGAAAGAAGCCTCCGACCCCATCGTAGAAGGTGCGGAACAGCTTGTAGCCGACATCGACGCTGCCGAGGTTGTCGTCGGTGACGACGACCTGGGCCAGGTAGTCGTCGCTGCCGGACAAGGCGCGCCCGTTGACCTGGAGGTTCACATCGTTGGAGAGATCCTTGCTGTACTTCAGGTTCTCGATGCCGTAGACGCCGGCGGTGGCGTCGCCCGTGCGCTGCTGGAAGGCGGCTCCGTCCCCTGCGATCCAGGGCCGGTAGCCCGAGATCTGGATGTAGCTGTCGAAGTTGGGAAAGGCGTCCGCGTCGGGCGGCGGGTCGGCCTGCAGCCCGATGGGGGCGATGATGGCCGCGCCGAGCAGCAGGGCGCGGCGGCGGAGGGAGGAAGGCAATGCATGCATGACGCGTTCTCCGTGAGGGTTAAGGGCGAAGCGAAGCGTTGACGTTGGAACCGTGGACATCCTCATGGCATCCCGCCGACCAGCAGGTGCCCTCCGCGAGCCGGGCGCCGGCGACGTTGGCATGGGCGCCCCCGCTCTTGAATCCGGCGATATTGAAGCCCGGGGCCATGTCCGCCAGGTGGCAGCGCAGGCACAGGTTGGCGTCGCGGGCGATCAGCATCTTGTCGTTCACGGAGCCGTGCGGGTCGTGGCAGGCCGTGCACCCCTCCTGACGGATGGCGTTATGCGGATAGACGAAGGGTCCGGCCTGCTCGGTATGGCAGCGCGTGCAGGTCTCGGTCGACGAGGCCAGCGAAGCGCCTCCGCCGCGGATCGCCTTGCCGGAGTGGACATCGTGGCAGTCCACGCAGGACACCTGGCCGGCCAGGACGGGATGGGCGTGCGGCAGGCTCATCTGGCCGCGCTTGTCCAGGTGGCACTGGAAGCAGGTCTCGGGCGACTTGCGGGGATTGATGATCGTTCCCGGGGCGCCGCTGGAAGCGACGTGCAGGCTGCCCGGGCCGTGACAGGCTTCGCACCCGGTGTCGCCCACCTTGGCATCGGTCAGATGCAGCCGGGCGTGAGTCGCCCCGGCAAAGTGGGCGGTCTGGTCGGCGTGGCACTGCTCGCAGGATTTGCTGCCGGCGTAGGTGGCGCCGGCGATTTGGGGCGGCGCGATGGCGGTGCGATCGACCGTCGCGCAGGCGATCAGGATCGCGCCCCAAACGGCCAGGCCCGAAAGGAGCAGAACGTTGCGCAAGAACGGACGAGGGTGGCGTTGCATAGTTGAGGGGGGAGTTGAAGTGGAAAGGGGCGGGGTCAGTTGTCCTGGTTCTTGCCGTTGTGGCAGTCGCTGCACAGCAGCCCCAGGCCGTCGATATCCGCGGAGGGGTGCTTGAACGCCACGCCCGCGGGGGCGAGCGTCGCCAGCGATGCGCCGGCTCCTTGCGCGAGCAGCGTATGGCAGGTGTTGCAGTCGGTCGCCGCCATCTGCCGGGAGCCGTCCGCATCCATGTGCCTGCCGTCGTGGCACCGGAAGCAGCCCGTCGAGTCGAGATGGCCGATATTGTCGGGGTACTTGCTCCAATCCGCCTTCATCGCCGGGAAGAAGTTCTGCCGGTAGATCTCCTGCACGGCGGCGATGGCGGCTTGGGCCTTGGGGCCGTCCCCGTAAGCCTGGCGGAGGCCGGCCGCCAGGCGGCCCATCGCCTCGTCCTGCGTCTTGTACCCGCGGGTCAGAAGGTCGACCGCGGTGCGCTTCACCGCCTTGAGGCTGGGATCGATGGCTCCCCGGTAAAGAGCGTCATCCACCGCATCGTTGGGGGAAAGGTACTGGTGGGCCGGCCGGTTGTGGCAATCGATGCAATCCATCCGCCGGATCTGGCCCGGGGGCGGTTCGCCCTTGAAGTCGGCCACGCGATAAACGGTGGTCCGCCCTCCGGGTCCGGTGACCCGGACCCAGGGGATCTTCTGGCGCTGATCGTCCGTCGCATAATACTCCACCTTGTTTGCGGCCATGATGTGCCAGTGAATGCCGCCGACCGGGCCGTTCACGGCGCTGCCGCCGCCAACATGGATCAGGAGCCGGTCGGTGTACGGCGTATTGTTGTCATCGGCCAGGTAACGATGGTGCGTGCGCTCGAGATTGCCCGTGTACTTCTCCGGCCAGTGGCATTGCTCGCAGGTCTCGCGGGCCGGCCGCAACACCGCCAGCGGCGGGGGGATCGGCGTGGGATAGCGGTTGAAGGTGACGCCGTAAACCTGATGCAGGCCGCTCACCTTGGCGTGGATGAACGACGCCGCTCCGGAACCGACATGGCATTCGACGCAGGCGACGCGGGCGTGCGAGCTGGCATTATACGTCACGAATTCCGGCTGCATGACCGTATGGCAGACCTCGCCGCAGAATTGCACCGATTCGGTGTACTCGTACGTCTGGTAGCTGCCCACGGCCGTGAGCAGGAGGAAGCCGAGAGTGCCCAAGCCGAACCAGCTCAGGATCCGGCGATCCTTGGGCCGGGACAAGTCGATGACGACCCGCGGCGGGACGCTGGCGCCTTTGAGCTTCTGACGGCGGGCATACCACCAGCCTCCCAGCACCAGCGCCAAGCCGAGAAAGAGGAACGCCGGCGCGACGATGTAGGCCAGGATGGCCAAATAGGGGCTTCTTTGCCCGAAGCCGCTCAGCGTCATCGCGAAGAGCAGCAGGAAAGCGAAGAGGCTGCCGCCGGCGATCACCGCTCCGGCGAGGGTGATCCAATTGTGCCACCACGCGGAACGGGGCGGAGGAGAGGCGGACGGTTCGCTCATGTTCGGACCCATTAGGCCGGCACGAGGGCCGCGAATGCCATGCCGCTCCTCGGGCACGAGGCGCAGTTGCCGCCGCAGCAGCGATTCTCCGCCAACGCCGACTCAAGCTGGCGCCACAGTCCGTCCCGGCGCTCCTCCAGGAGCAGGCGGCCGCGCTGGGCCTCGATCTGGCGGGCCTGGCGGTTCTTTTCCGCCACGGCCGCGAGATCGTCCAGATTATAAAGGAAAACATTCGGCAGCGTCGCGACCGCCGGCTCGACGTTGCGCGGCATCGCCAGGTCGACGATCAGCAGGGGGCGTCCATTCCGGGCGGCCAGCGCCTCCGCCACAGCGTCGGCGGACAGCACCGCCGCGGGAGCGGCGAGGGAGCAGACCACGATGTCGGCGGCCCGCAGCGCCGGCCGAGGGTCGGCCAGATCGATGGCCTGCGCCTCCAGCGCGCCCGCCAGCGCCAGCGCGCTTTCGAGGCGGCGGCTGGCGACGTTCAGACGGCGGGCCCCGCGGCTGCGAAAAGCCCGTCCGCTTTTCTCGCCCATTTCACCCGCGCCGAGCAGCAGCACCTCGGCGTCCTCGACCGAACCGAAGACGCTGGAGGCCAGATCGACCGCCACATTCGCGACGCTGACCTGCCCCGTCGTGATGGCGGTCGTGCTGCGCACATGCTTGGCCGCCTGGAAGGCCTTTTGAAACAGCCGGTTCAGCACCGGTCCGACGCTGCCCCGCTCCTGGGCGGCCGCGTAGGCCCGTTTGGCCTGGCCGAAAATCTCGGTTTCGCCCAGGATCTGCGAGTCCAGCCCGGCAGCCACCTCCAGCAGGTGCCCGACCGCCGCCGCGCCGTCGAGCGACATGCCGAAGCGGGCGAAATCCTCTTCGGACACGCCCTGGCGGCGGCAATAGGCCGCCGCCGCTCTTGCCGCCGTCGCTCCGCTTGCGGCGACGCCGTAGATCTCGACGCGGTTGCAGGTGCTGAGAATGACGCATTCGCGCAGGCCGTGCAGACCGGTCAGCTCCGCGGCGAGATCCCTCTCAGCTTCGGCGCTGAGAGCCAGGCGTTCGCGGAAGCCGAAAGGCGCCGTGCGGTGCGTGGCGCCGATGAGGAAGAGGCTGGGGCGGGACATGGTGGTGGTTGAACTTGCCGGCCAGTATTGCAGAACGGCTTCGCCTTTGCCCCGCGTCCCTTGCCTGACAGTGCGCACATCTTGTCGGTGGGGCGCGGCCGCGATCCTGCGCCGTCGCGCCGCCGCGGCAAAATGTGCACCGCCTTGGGCAAAATCCGACGGGCGGCGCCGGCGGCCCGGCCTTACGATGGGAGCATGAAAGCCAGCACCGCCCCAGGCCGGCTCGCCATCGCTCAGAGGAAAACCATCCTCGCCGCCGTGGATCGCTCCGACGCGTCGCACGCCGTCCTGCAGGAGGCGGCCGCACTGGCCGGTTCCTTCCAAGCCCACGTGATCCTGGTGCATGTCACCGAGCCGCCCATGGCCTGGGATGCGGCGCAGCCTGCGAAACTGACGCCAGCCCTGGCGGACACCAGCCGGCGGTTCGCCGAGCTCGGGCTGAGCGCGGAAGCGCGGGAGCTTTACGGCGAGCCCGGCCGCCAGCTGGCGGAGGAGGCGGGCCGGCTGCGCCCCGACCTGGTCATCGTCGGCACCCGCGCCCGCGGCGTGCTGCGGGGGCTGCTGCTGGGCCGCACGGCGTCCTATCTCTTGCGGCACGCCTCCTGCCCGCTCCTCGTGGTTCCCAATGCCCATCGCCGCCCGGCATGAAAACGATCCTTGCCGCCTTTGATTTTTCGGACGCCACCGCTTCCGTCGCTCAGGC
>DASRSH010000018.1:0-5888 GCA_035656575.1 Opitutaceae bacterium | reverse complement strand
GACGATGAGGACCAACTCCACATTCCCAGCGAACTCTTCTTCGACGGGTACATCTTTTACCGCCAGAAGCGATGGGACGTGACAGTCAACGTGCAGAATATCACCAACGTCCGCATCCTCGATCCGGTGGATGTCACCTTTGCCGGCAACGACGTGGTCTATATTCGGCAGCCGGTCAACGCCTCGATCACCTTCCGCTACCGGATGTGACGGGCGGCCAAACCGAAGGAGCCGCGGCGCGGGCTGCGCTCCGGACCATGCCCCGGCCGGGGCTGGTACGGAATGTGCTAAAAATCCGCGATGTTCTGGCGGGTCCGACGAGCCATCGCCCTGAGCGGCCTGTGGTGGTTGGCGGCCTGCTCCCGGCCCCCGCCACCCAGTCCCGGCAGGATGATGCCGGTGTCTCTCCAGGCCGACTGGTTCGCCGAAGCCGAGCAGGCGGGCAATTACCAGGCGCTGGCCCGCGGATTCTACCGGCAGGCCGGGCTCGACGTGACGATCCTGGACGGCGGCCCGGGAGGATTTCCCCTGCAGAAGGTCGCGGAGGGACAGGCGGACATGGCTCTCGGCCGCAGTGACGACGTCATTCTCGCGGTCGCCCGGTCGCATTTGCCGCTGGTGATCCTGTGCGCGTACATGGAAAAGGATCCCATGGCGGTGCTGGTTCACGCCGCGAGTCCCGTGCGGGGGTTTCGCGACATGGCCGGAAAGACCGTCATGGCCGATCCCGCTTCAGCCTGGGTGCCCTATTTGAAGGCCCGTTACCACATGGAGTTCGGCCTGGTTGCGGACAACTACGGCCTGAGCGAGTTCATGGTCGAGCCCAACCTGATCGTGCAGGGCTTCGCGACCAACGAGCCCTACTACCTGCGTCTGCATGGCGTGCCCACCCGCACGCTTCTGATCGCCGATTCGGGCTACAACCCCTACCGGGTGATTTACTCCAACCAGGGCTTCGTCCGTGATCATCCCGACGCGGCCCGGGCGTTTGTGGCCGCGACCCTGCGGGGCTGGAACGACTTTCTCACGGGCGATCCCACCCCGGGCGAGAGCATGATTTATGCGCGCAATCGGTCGATCACCCCGGCGTTCATGGCCTTCAGCATTCGCGCAATGGCGGAAGACCACCTGCTGCGGGGCAATCCCGCACGGGGCGAGCGCCTGGGCCTGATCACCCGGCGGCGGCTGCAGGAGCAGGTGGACCTGTTCTGGAAGCTGAAAGTCATCGAGACCCGGATTCCGGTGGACGCTTTTGCCACCTTCGCTTTCCTGCCCCCCGACCTGGCGGCGTTGGCGCAGAACTGATTACCATGAACAACGGCTCCGCGGAGATTCCCTTGCACCTTGGACCCGGCGAATCGGGCACCGAGACCTTCAGCCCCTGGCTATTGTCGGACCCGGTCGGGTATTTCACGGCGGGCTACCGGGCGCACGGCTCGACCTTCCGGACCCGCTTCCGGGGATCCGACTGGATCACCATCGCCGGGATCGAGGCCAACGACTTCTTCTGGCAGAATACGGCAGACTGGAGCTACGCCCAGGCCGGCCCCGGCTTCACGAATCAATTCGGGTCGACTTATGTCACCCAGCTCGACGGCGCCCCTCACCTGCGGAAACGCCGGCTGCTGAAGGCGGCTTTCTCGGCGGAGGCGGTCGGCCGGCATGTGCCGACCATGGCTCGGGAGGCGGAGCGCTTCCTGGGGGATTGCGGCGGCTGGGGCGACGACATCAACGAGTGGCTGCCGGCGCTCCTGCTGACGCTGAACAAGGCGACCGTCGCGCAAACCGCGCTTTCACCGGAAGAAATGCGGGATGCCATCCACTTCGAAAGTGAAGTCATCTACGGGATCGGCGTCAGCGCCGCGCCGGCGGAGTTTTTCAACCGGACGGCCTACGCGGAGCGCAAGGCGCGTGTCTTCGCGTGCGTCGATCGCGAGCTCAAGGCCCGCTCCGAAGGTCGGAGGGCGCCGGATAACCTCCAGGCGCTGATGGAGCAGGATCCGGGCAGTCTGGAGCCCCTTTCGGCCGAGGAGCTGCGCAACGACACGTACATGCTGCTTGTGGCCGGAATCCACAACACCACCCGGCTGCTCACGCGGATTTTGGAGCGCCTCGCGGCCGATCCCGCGTGGGTCGAGGAGCTGCGCGCGGAACTGGCGGGCTACGCCCCCGAGGCGTTCGCTCGCGGCTTGGGCGCCTTTCCCAAGTTGAAGGCGACGATCCAGGAAGGGGAGAGGCTCCATCCGGGAGCCACCTTCCTCAAGCGGGTGCCGATCCGGGATCTGGAGCTGGGCGGCCGGACGATTCCCGCGGGAGCCAGGGTCATGCAGGCGCACACGCTGCCGCACTTTCTGCCGGAATATTATGAGGACCCGCTCGCGTTTCGGCCCCGGCGCTGGCTGAACGGAGGAGCCCTGCCTCGCAAGGCGCTGACCGATTTCGGCGGGGGCGCGCACATCTGCATCGGGATGAACCTGACCCGAATTCATGCCCCGATCGTCCTCGCCGAGATCCTGAGGTCCTACGATTGGGAACTGGCCTACACGCCTGCGCTGGCGATCCGAGTCGATCCGGGCTTGGCGCCTAAGGAGACGTCCGAACCGGTTCGGCTGCGCCGCCGGAACTGAAGGGCGGCATGGGCACGTCAGTTCCTTAGAAGCGGCGGCGCCCTGCGCGGGCGCCCGGCGCGGCCGCGCGAAGGCGGCCCCGGATTGCTAGATCGCCTGCAGCCCCAGGCGCTTGCGCGCCGCCACCAGCACCAGCAGACCGCCGCCCAGAAGAAGGGCGGTGGAAGCGGCATCCGGCGTCCCATACACCAGCATTCCCTGCTGCAGGGTATCGGGGGAACCATTGGCGTTGGTCGTGTAAATGTTCAGGGCGTCCGTGCCGAATTCATAAGGCGTCTCCGCCGACTGGGCGAGCGTGAGCGATCCGCCGAATTCCGCGAGCGCGTCGCTGACAAAGGGATCGTTGGTGGGCTCGTAGGTTTCACCCTGGAAGAACCACAGGGCCTGCTGCAGCTCGGAGGCGGTGTTGATCCGATTGTTGCCCGTGTCCGCGTAGTCGTACCCATTCAACTGCCCCGTCGCGAATTGCGCGTAGAGCCAGGCGGTTCCATTGCTGAGCGCCACGCTGTTCGCCCCGGCGGCGGAATCGCCCGAGGTCGGGACCAGGACGTTCGGGCCGGCCTGGAAGCTATAGGTGTTCCCGAAGCCGATATCGACGGTGGGCAGGATGCAGAAGGTCTCGAATCCCGTCTGGCCGTTCAGCGTCAGCGTGGCGTCGCTGGCGTAACCCGCCGGGATGCCGGTGGAAGCAAAGGCCGTGAATTCGCCGCCCCCCTGCGACTGGTAGGGGTTGTCTCCGCCATAGGCGGGCCCGGCTTCGACGCTGATGGTTTGACCGGCCGACGCGCTGAGCGTGAACGCCAGCGCCGAGATCGAGGCAAGCAAGGTGGGGGCAAATTTCATAGATTTTCTTGCAGACCACCCCCCGCGCGGCGCCGTTCCGGCGCCGGCGTAATTGCGCCTCAATTACGGAAATCCGCGGGCTATATCCGGGGTGTTTTCCCTAGGCCTTTTCCAGGCCTGCCGCCAGGCTGCGCGCAGCTCCCGGGCATCGGGATGGCCTCGTCCGCGGGCGGCAGGCAGAGCCGAGGCGAGGGCAAGAGGCCCGGATCTCCGGAGCGAAGTGCCGGCTGGGACGCGAGATGCGTTGGAGGGGGCTTCGCCCCCGGGGCGATGCCACTCTTGAAGCGTCGCATCGCTCTCGCCTAAAGTAGCCGGAGTGAAGCGACGCACGGGGCTCTTCGGGCTCGCGCTGCTGGCCGGCCTTTTTTGGGTCTACGGGCCGGCACTGCGCGGGGGAATGTTGTGGGACGATGACGCCCACGTCACCCGGGCGGCGCTCCGCTCGTGGCGCGGGCTGGGTGACATCTGGTTTCACCTCGGGGCGACGCAGCAGTATTATCCCGTGCTGCATACGGCGTTCTGGGTGGAGCATCGGCTGTGGGGCGACGCGGTGCTGGGATATCACCTGATCAGCCTGGCCTGGCACGCGGGCGCGGCCGTGCTTCTGCTGCTGTGCCTGCGCCGGCTCGGCTTTTCCGAGCGCGCCGCGTGGCTCGGGGCCGGCCTGTGGGCCTTTCACCCGGCGGTGGTGGAGTCGGTGGCGTGGATTTCCGAGCAGAAGAACACGCTTTCGGCCTTGGGCTATTTCGGCGCCGGGCTGCTGTATCTGCGCTATGCGGAGGACCGCCGGCGGGGTCTGTACGCGGCCGCGACCGCCGTGTTCGTCCTCGCCGTTTTGACCAAGACCGTCACGGGCACGCTGCCGGCGGCGCTGCTCGTCGTGCTGTGGTGGCGCGGCGGATGCTGGCCGCGCCGGGACGCCGTCCTGCTGCTCCCGTGGCTGGCCTGGAGCGCCGCGTGCGGAGGCCTGACCGCGTGGGTGGAGCGGCACTACATTGGCGCCGAGGGGGCCCCTTTCGCCCTCAGTTTGGTCCAGCGCCTGGCGCTGTGCGGCAAGGTGATCGTGTTTTACCTCGGCAAGATCGTTTGGCCGCGGCACGTGCTCTTCATCTATCCGCGCTGGAATCTCGGCCGCCTGGGCCCGGTCGACTGGCTGCCCCTGGCGGCAACGATCGGCGTTCTGGCGCTGCTGTGCCGGTGGGCCGCCCGCGGCCGCCGCGCGCCGCTCGCGGCGGCGCTCCTGTTCATCGGGACGCTGTTTCCCGCGCTCGGGTTCGTGAACGTGTACCCGTTCCTCTTTTCTTATGTGGCCGATCACTTCCAGTACCTGGCGTGCGCGAGCGTCCTGGCGGGGGCCGGGTGGCTTCTGGCCCGGGTGCGGGTGCCGTCCGCGGCGCTCGCCCTCCTGCCGGCGCTCCTGGCGTGGCGCTCCCATGCGCTGAGTTCCAGTTACCGCGATGCCGAGACCTTGTACCGGCGCACGCTGGCGGGGAATCCGGATGCGTGGCTGGCCCATTTCAACCTGGGCGTGATTCTGGGCGCCGACCCGGCCCGGCGCCAGCAGGCCATCGCCGAATACCGCGCGGCGCTGCGGCTCAATCCGGGGCATTGGGCGGCGCGCAACAACCTCGGCGAATTGCTCGTCACGGAGGGCGACCTCAAAGGCGGCATCGCCGAATACGAGGCCGCGCTGCGGCTGCGGCCGGCCTTTGCCGAAGCGCATAACAATCTGGGAGTGGCGTTGGCGCGGCTGCCCGGCCGCGTTCCGGACGCAATTGCGGAACTTCGAGCGGCGATTCGGCTGCGGCCGGATTATGACGCCGCGCATGCCAATCTGGGCGGGCTGCTGTTGCAGGAGGAGGGGGGCGCCTCGGCGGCGCTGGCGGAGTATCGGGCCGCCGTGGATCTGGCGCCGGCCAGCGCCGAATACCGCTACGACCTGGGCAACGCGCTTCTCGCTTCCGGCCAACCCGCGGCGGCGGTCGCTGCCTACCGCCAGGCGCTGGAGCTGGATCCGGATGACGTGCCGGCCCGAGCAAATTTGGCGTCGGTGCTGGCGCGCCAGAGCGGCACGCGCGCGGAGGCTTTCGCCGAGTACCGGCGCGCCCTCGCCCTGGCGCCCGGGGACGAATCGATTCATTTCAACTTTGGCAATGCGCTGCTGCGCGATCCCCGCCGGCTGGAGGAGGCCGCCGAACAATACCGGGCGTGCGTGCGGCTCAAGCCGGACGATGCCGTCGCCCACGTCCTCCTGGCGGTGGCCGTACTGCGCTCGCGCGGGAGCCGTTCTGAAGCGGTGGAGCACCTGCAAATCGCCCTCCGTTTGCGTCCGGATTTGCACGTCGCGGAACAGCTGCTCGAACGATTGAAAAGCGCGCCGCAGGCCCCTTGAATCAGCCGGTGACTTGGCTGTACCGC
>DASRSH010000017.1:0-10844 GCA_035656575.1 Opitutaceae bacterium | reverse complement strand
CCGCGGCGCGGCCTTTTACTTCTCCATCCCGGACCAGGGGCCGGAAGAGCCGTGAAAACCTTCCCCTACGCCCTGCTGGCGGAGGACGACGACAATTCCGTCCACCTGTTCCTGGCTATCCTGGCCCGCTATGATGCTTCGCTGAAAACGGTCCACGTGGCCAACGGCGAGGAGGCCCTCGAATACCTCCAGCGGCGGGGCCGCTTCAAGAACCGCACCCCGCAGCTTCCCGCCGTCGTTTTCCTGGATCTGGAGATGCCGCACCGCAACGGCATCGAGGTCCTGGAGGCGATGAAGTCCGACGAGCATCTGCGCGGGATCCCCGTCGTGATCATCGCCGGCACGCCCAACGAGGCCAAGATGCGCCGCTGCTACGAATTGGGCGCAAATTCCTACGTGGTGAAGCCCGTGGATTTTCGCCGCTTCTCTTCCTTCGTCACCAACCTCGCCTCGTTCTGGCTCACTCTCAACGAGCCTCCGCCATGAAACCGCGCCGCAAAGAATTCGACCTGGCCCCGCGCTCCAGCGCCGCCACCGCCGCCCCCGCCGCTCCGGCCGCTCTCGCCGAGCCGGCCCCCGCCAGCGTGCCCGCTCCCGTTCCCGCCTCCACCCCCCCGGTGCCGGCCCTGCGCATCCTGCTGCTCGAGGACAGCCCCGCGCACGTCGAGCTCACCGAGCACGTGCTGCGCCACTCCGGCCTGGACTTCGCCTTTTCGTGGGTCGACAACCGCGACGACTTCACGGCCGAGCTCCAGCGCCACCCGCCCGACCTGATCCTCTCCGACTATTCGCTGCCGGGATTCGACGGCAGCGCCGCCCTCGAGATCGCCAAGGAGCTCACGCCGGACATCCCCTTCATCTTCGTCACCGGGACGCTCGGCGAGGAGGTGGCCATCGAGACGCTCAAGCAGGGCGCCACCGACTACGTGCTCAAGACCCGGCTGAACCGGCTCGTGCCCGCCGTCAAGCGGGCCCTGCGCGAGGCGCAGGAGCGCCGCGAACGCCAGCGCGCCGAGGACAAGCTGCGCCGCTCGCACGAGCAGCTCCGCGCCCTCACCGGCTACCTGCAGTATGTCCGCGAGGAGGAGCGCAGCCGGATCGCCCGCGAGGTGCACGACGAGCTGGGCCAGAACCTGACCGGGCTGAAGCTGGACCTTTCCTATCTGGCGGGCCGGCTGCGGGGCTCCGCCCGCGCGCTGCTGCCCAAGGTCAAGGAAATGTCCGCCCAGGTTGACGCCACGATCCAGAACGTGCGCCGCATCGCCACCGAGCTGCGGCCCGCCGTCCTCGACAGCCTGGGCCTGGTGGCCGCGATCGAGTGGCAGGCGAACGAATTCCAGAACCGCACCGGCATCCGCTGCGAGGTGAAGATCGAGCTCAAGGAGGCCATCTGGGACCAGAACTTCAGCACCGTCTGCTTCCGCATCTTCCAGGAGACGCTGACCAACATCATCCGCCACGCGCAGGCCACGCGGGTCGACGTGCGGCTGGCCGAAAGCGAGGGCCAGCTCGTCCTGACCGTACGCGACAACGGCCGCGGCATCTCGGAAAAGGAAATCGTCAACACGCGCTCGATCGGTCTGATCGGGATGAAGGAACGCGCCGCCCAGGTGGGCGGGGAGGTCTTCTTCTTCGGCCTGCCCGGCCGCGGCACCACCGTGACGATGCGCGTGCCCCTGCCCAACTCCGCCCCGCTCGAAGGAATCCGCTCGTGAAAATCCTCATTGCCGATGACCATGCGGTCGTCCGCCAGGGGCTGAAGCAGATCCTGGCGGCCGAATTCAAGCGCGCCGCGTTCGGCGAAGCCGCCAACGGCCAGCAGGCGCTGGAACGGGTCTGGAAGGAAGAGTGGGACGTTGTCGTCCTCGACCTGAGCATGCCCGGGCGCACCGGGCTGGAGGTGCTCAAGGAAATCAAGCGCAGCAAGCCCTCGCTGCCGGTCGTGATGCTGAGCATGCATCCCGAGGACCAATTCGCGGTGCGCCTGCTCAAGGCGGGGGCCTCCGGCTACATGACCAAGGAGAGCGCCCCCGAAGAGCTGGTCGGCGCGGTCCGCAAGGCGATGGCCGGCGGCCGCTATGTCAGCCCGGCCTTGGCCGAGCGCATGGCTTCGTACCTGGTCAGCGACTCCCAGACGCCGCCGCACGAGAAGCTGTCCGACCGGGAGTTCCTGGTCCTGCGGCTGCTCGCCTCGGGCAAGCCCGTGAGCGTGATCGCCCGCGAGCTGTCGCTCAGCGTCAAGACGATCAGCACCTACCGGGCCCGGCTTCTGGAAAAGATGGGCATGAGCAACAACGCCGAATTGATCCACTACGCCCTGCGCAACCAGCTCGTGGACCAGAAAGCGGACGAATTGGGGTCGGCGGCGGCGCCAAAGTAGGGGCAACACCCACTGCCGGCCGAGGAACCCAAGGCCCAGACGGCGAACGATAACCGGTTCATGAACGACAACAACGGCAGTTCTCAAGCCACCGCCTCGATCCCGTTCGACGCCTGGTCGATGCTCGATTTCTGGCGCCGCCGGTGGTACTGGCTGGCCGCCTGGACGGTGATCCTGGGCGCGGTGGGCGCCTTCGCCGCCTACCGGATCTGGGGCAACACCTACACCGCCACCGCCGAGCTGGTGCACTTGCAGCCGACGTCCGTCGACGATTCCTACCACCCGCGCGACCTGGCCGCCGCCAGCCTCGTGCTCATGATGCAATCGCCCGCCATGATGCAGCGCATCGGGGAGACCCTGCATCCCCCGGAAAGCGCCGAACAGCTTTCCCGGCACCTCACGCTCGAACTGGATCGCAACAACGACGTCGCGGACATCGCCGCCACGGGAAAGGACCGTGACGCGACCGTCGCTTTGGTCAACCGGTACAGCGCGGAGATCATCAATGCGACCAAGCGCATGCAGCGCGAGGAAGCCCTGGGGGCCGACGCCGACATTCACCGCCAGCTGGCGGAAATCCAGCAGGAGCAGGCCGCCGCCGAGGCCAATCCGCTGGCCAAATCCGTCGCCGTCCAGGCCCTGCGCCGCCGCAGCATGGCCGCGCGCGCCGCCGCGTCGGCCAATGAGAGCGACCTCGACCAGCGGGTGGACCAGGCCCGCATCCAGCTGAACGAGCTGCTCCTCCAGTACACCGACCAGCATCCGCTGGTGCGCGAGCAGCGGGCGAAGCTCGATTATCTGCAAAGCCTGCAGAAGCAGGAGGCCGACCACCCGAGCGCGGCTTTCGCCAGCCCGAGCGACGACAGCGGCGGCGACCTGCCGCTCGAACTGGAGGCCATGGGCGCGGCCTCGCCCGAGGAGATCGCCCTGGCCGAACGCATGCGCGACCTGGAAACCAACCGCGCCGTGCTCGTCGAGCGCGAGCGCGCCCTCGAACCGTTTCGCGACAGCCCTCCCGGCTACTTCGCCGTCACCATGCCGGCCTCGCCCTCGCGCGTCGTGCGCCACCGCCATCGCCTCGAGATGATTCTTTTCGCCGGGCTGGGCGCCATCCTCGGGCTCTTCGGCTCGGCCGGCCAGATCCTCCTGGGCGAGTTCCTGGACAACCGGATCAAGACCCGCACCGACGTGCGCCGGGTCACCGGCCTGCCGCTCATCGCAACCCTCGGCGACGTCTCGCGCTTCAATGAGACGGAAAAGAAGCAGTGGGCGTTCAGCACCTGGAAAGCCCTCCAGCACCGCCTGAGCCTTTCCCGCAACCACGGCATGGTCTGCGGCATCACTTCGGCCCATCCCGGCGACGGGCGGTCCACCTGGATCGACCTGCTCGCTCGCGCCGCCGGCGAAATCGGCTTCCGCGTCCTCACCATCACGGCCCGCCCCTCGGCCGACATGGTGCGTGCGCAGACCGAGTCGCGCTCCCGCCCGCGCAACCTGCCGGCGGGAGCGGCGGCGGCGCAGCCGGCGGCCCCGGACGGCTCCGTTCCCCTGTCCACCACCGTCCTGGCGGCCCCCGGTCAGATCACCGACCAGCTCGTCGCCGCGGATGGGCCTCCCCGCGTGAACATCCCCCTCCCCGGCTGGGTCTGGAGCCTGGAACGGCGCAAGCAATGGGGCGCGGCGCTCGAGGCGTGGCGGAACATCGACAATGTCGTCATCTTCGTCGAGCTGCCGCCGGCGTCGCATCCGGAAACGGTGCTCCTGGCCGAAAACGTCCCCAACCTCCTGTGGCTGGTCGACAGCGGCAAGTCCGACGCCGCGGAGACGCACATGGAGCTCCAGACCCTGCGCGACGCCAGCTGCAATCTCGTCGGGGCGGTGCTCAACCGCGAACGCGCCGCCCCGGTCCGGGGCCGGTTCACCCGCTGGCTCGGCAGCAGCGCCTTTCTGCTTCCCCTCCTATTCGCCCTGGCCGCGGGCGCGCCGCGGGTCCGCGCCCAGGAGAGTTTCTCCGCGCCCCTGAGCGCGCAGCGCGCACCCTGGCAGGAGCACCTGACCCTTGGGCCGGGGGACATCCTGGACTTCCACCTCTTCGGCTATCCCCAGCTGACCCGCACCGGCGTCGCCGTCGGGCCGGACGGCCGGGTCTCCTATCTCGAGGCCGAGAACGTGGACGCGGCCGGCCTGACGGTCGACGAGCTGCGCCAGCGGGTCGACTCCGCCTTGGCCGAATTCCGGCGCTCGCCCGAGGTTTACATCATCCCCCAGGCGTATCACAGCAAGCACTACTACGTCCTCGGCGCCGTCGTGCAGAAGGGCACCTTCCCCCTCGACCGCCCAGTCACGATCGTGGAGGCCGTCGCCCGCGCCAAGGGGTTCGAGACCGGCATGTCGGCCGGGACGGTCGTCGACAACACCGACCTGGCGCACGCCTTCCTCGCCCGGGGCGGCCGCCACCTGCCCATCGATTTTTCCGCGCTGTTCCTGCGCGGCGACCTCAGCCAGAACGTGACCCTCCAGCCCGGCGACTACCTCTATTTTCCGTCCACCTCCGGCGGCTCGGTCTATGTCCTGGGCGCCGTGAAGAACCCCGGGGCCGCCTCCGTCGGCGAGGACGCCAACGTCCTCACGGTCGTGGCCGATCGCGGCGGCTTCCTGCCCGCCGCCTGGAAGGACCGGATTCTCGTCGTCCGCGGCTCGCTCGACCATCCCAAGACTTTTGTCGTCAACATCGGCAAGACGCTCAAGGATCTCGGGCCCGACTTCGCGCTCGAGCCGGGCGACCTGGTCTACGTCGCCAACCGCCCGTGGTACCAGGCCGAGCAGATCCTCGACCGCGCCGCGTCGGCCTTTGTTGAATCGGCGGTGGTCACCTGGACCAGCATCCACGTGACCCCCACCGCCGGCACCTCCACCCTGGTCTCGCCATGAGCCGGTCCGCCCTTGCCGCGCTGGCGGCCGCCGCCTTCCTGATGGCCGGCTGCAGCGAGATTCCCACCGGCCCGGACGCGCCCCATGGCCCGCCTCCCGCCACCGCCACGCTGGCGCCCGTGCGGGCCGCGGCCCCCCTCGACCCCGCGCTGCTGCGGCCTTCGGACCAGGTCTACCGCCTCGGTCCGGGCGACCAGCTCAGCATCGAGACGGTCGGCAATGCCGACATCCAGGGGTCGTATCCACCCAATGGAGTCGCGACCGTCACCGTCGGCCCCGACGGCAAGATCTACTACTACCTGCTCCCCGGCATCGACGTCTGGGGGCTCACCCTCGCGCAGACCCGCGACCGCATCGCGCAGGGCATGCGGGAGTACCTGCGGCAGGAGCCGGCGATCTCGGTGGCCCTGGTCACGGCCGCGAGCCGCCGCGTCTGGATCCTGGGCCGGGTCGGCTTTCCCGGCGTCTACACCCTTTCCGGGCCGACGACGCTCCTGGACGCCATCGCCAACTCGGGCGGACTCGCCTCCAGTTCGGCCCTGGCCAATCTCGCCAGCAGCCTGGGCGTGAGCAGCCTCGGCACCGGCGGCGGGACCGACTCGGCCGACCTCTCCCGCGCCTTTCTTATCCGGCAGGGCCAGGTGGTCCCCGTCGATTTCGAGCGGCTGCTGCGCGAGGGCGACCTGAGCCAGAACGTGTACCTGCAGCCCGATGACTTCATCTACGTGCCCTCCGTCCATGCCCACCGCGTGTACGTCCTGGGCGCGGTGGCCCAGCCGGGCGGGGAAGCCATGCGCGGCTCGCTCACGGTCGTCCAGGCCATCGCCCTGGCCGGAGGCACGGTGGAGAACGCCTACCTGAAGCAGGTCGCCATCATGCGCGGCAGCGTCACGCATCCGGAAATGGGCATCGTTTCGGTCAGCGACATCCTGCACGGCAAGGCCGAGGATGTCCGCCTGGAGCCGGGCGACATCGTCTACGTTCCCCTCTCGCCCTACCGGACGCTCGAACGGTACGCCTATCTGATCGTCGACACCTTTGCCCGCACCGTCGGCATCAACGAAGGCGCCCGCGCGGTGTCCAACAACGCGGCCGGTGTGGGCGTCGGTATCTCCGTGTCGCCATAAGGTTGCGTTAGCGTGTCAGTCAAACACCGACAAGGCCCGCTAGACGCAATCTGACGGCATAATCAGACCAGGGCGACTACTGGCGACCCTCTGCGCCCGGCATACTGCCGGGCGTAATGAAGAAGGTCGCACTCGGGATAGCCCCCCTGTTGGTCATCGCGGGGCTCAGTTCCAGCCTGGGCCGCGCTTCTGAGAATGTCTGGTCGGACGATGCCGTTCCGCCCGGCGCCGTCGAACTCGCCGGCGTGGGCGAGTCCTGGCATTGGGTCTCGCGCAATCCGCAGGCCTATTCCGGCGCCGTGGCGCACCAGTCCGCGCTGGCGGCCGGGCTGCACGAGCACTTCTTCAACTACGCGGCGCAGCCGCTGGCCATCGGCGCGGCCGACAACCTTTTCGCCTACGTCTACCTCGATCCGGCCCACCCGCCGGCCGAGGTCATGCTGAGCTGGAACGACGGGAGCTGGGACCACCGCGCCTATTGGGGCGCCGATCGGATCGGCTACGGCGTTCCGAATTCGAGCGGCCGGCGCTATCTGGGGCCGCTCCCGCCCACCGGCCAATGGGTGCGCCTGGAAGTGCCCGCGTCGGTCGTCGGCCTGGCGGGCCGCTCCGTCACGGGCATGGCGTTTTCGACCTTCGACGGGCGGGTCACGTATGACAAATGCGGCGACGACACCCCCGACACGATCATGCCCGCGGTCTACACGCCGGCCGGCGGGACCGACTGGTGCGACGACCGCGTGCCCTCGGGCGCGGCCGAACTCGACGGCGCGGACGAAGGGTGGAAGTGGATCAGCGCCAATCCCGCGCCCTATACCGGCCGGCTGGCCCACCAGTCCGCCCTCGCTCTCGGCCTGCACGAGCACTTCTTCAACTACGCGACGCAGACCATCACGCCCCGCTACACGGACGTGCTTTACACCTACGTCTATCTCGATCCGAAGAACCCGCCGAGCGAGATCATGCTCAGCTGGAACGCGGACAACTGGGAGCATCGCGCCTATTGGGGCGGCGACCGCATCGGCTACGGCACCGACCACACCGACAGCCGCCAATACATGGGGCCCCTGCCCGCCGCGGGCCAGTGGGTCCGCCTCGAGGTTCCCGCCGGCGCGGTCGGCCTCGTCGGCCAGCGCATCAGCGGCATGGGCTTTTCGACTTACGACGGACGGACGACCTGGGACAAGTCCGGCGTCGGCCTCTCGCAGACGAATCTGACCGCCCGCGACTGATAAGACTTTTCGAGCCGGTCCGCTTCCCGGCCCCGTAACACCTGTGCTCCACTCCCTTCCGGGGGTGGAGCACTTGCGTTTGGAAGCGTGGAAGCGGCGGGACGGCGCTTCCACCGCATCTAATAGTTGGCCGGTCGCGCGAACATGAAACGTCTCCCGGGGTATATGATGGCGGTGAGAGCCTTCAGCTTCGTGATTCCGCTGGCCGTCTGCGTCTGCGCCTGGGCTCAGCCCGCGCCGCTCCGCGAAGCCGCGGACACCGCCGGGCTTGCCCTCCCGCGCGTCGGCGATGTGGAGCTTCGCGTCATCGCACCGGACATCCTGGAACTCACGCGCATTGGCGGGTCCGATGCCCCATCCCCCGAACTGCGCGGCTACACCGTGCTGGCTGACGGGCGCGAGATCGCCGTCGCCGCTGTCGGCTGGAAGCGGCGCCCCCTCTATGCCGACTTTCACCACTTCGACTTGCGCGTCGCGACCGAGGTTTACCTGAAGCTGGAACACCCGCTGGGCGCCCGCCAAACCGTCCGGGTTTCGGCTCCGGATGGCTCGGCGCTTTCCGCTTCGACCGATCCGCTGCGGCTGAGCCCCGCGATCCACGTCAACCAGGAGGGCTATGTTCCCAACCTCCCCAAGCTGGCGATGGTGGGGTATTATCTCGGCGATATGGGCGAACTCGCGCTTTCGCCCGGTCTCCGGTTCGAACTGGTCGACGCGCGCACCGGACGGCGCGTGTATTCCGGGCGGCTCCGCGCGCGGCCTGAGATGAACTACCCGGGCCAGACGCCGGAGTACCAGGACGTCCTCGCGGCGGACTTCTCGGACTTTCGCACGCCCGGCGAGTATCGGCTCGAGGTGCCGGGTCTGGGCGCCTCCTATCCGTTTCTGATCGATCCGGGCATCGCGCTGGGCTTCGCCCGCACCTACGCGCTCGGACTGTATGAGCAGCGGTGCGGCACGGCGAGTGTCATGCCCTACACGCGCTTCACGCACGACGCCTGCCACACGGCGCCGGCCCTGGTGCCCTCGCCCGACACCGACCCGCGGTTCGCGTTCACCTGGAAGACGATCGCGCAGGAGTACGGCGGCATCACCAGCCAGAATATCGTCCAGACCGCGCCCGCCCTGACCAGCGAAGCGACCGCCCTGTTTCCCTTCGTGCGCCAGGGCTCCGTCGACGTGTCGGGCGGCCATCACGACGCGGGCGACTACAGCAAGTACACCGAAAACAGCGCCGAACTGGTGCACTACCTCACCTTCATCGCCGATGCCGTCCCCGCGGCATCCCGCCTCGACAATTTGGGCATCCCCGAGAGCGGCGACCACATCCCCGACATCCTCCAGGAGGCAAAATGGGAAGCCGACTTCCTCGCCAAGATGCAGGACGACGACGGCGGATTCTATTTCCTGGTTTATCCCATCGACCGGGAATACGAGTCGAACGTCCCGCCGGACCGGGGCGACCGCCAGGTGGTCTGGCCCAAGAATACGGCCGTGACCGCGGCGGCCGTCGCCGCCCTGGCCGAATGCGGATCTTCGCCGCAGTTTCGACGGTACTATCCCCAGGCCGCACAGGGGTACCTGGCGCGCGCCCGCCTCGGGTGGCAATTCCTGCAGGCGGCCATCGCCCGCTACGGAAAGGACGGATCCTATCAGAAGATCACGTTTTACGGCGATCATTGGGGCCCGGACGACGAGCTGGCCTGGGCCGCCGCCGCGCTCTATGCGGCGACCGGCGAGCCGGCGTTCCAGCGGCAGCTCTTCCAGTGGTTTCCCGATCCGTCCGACAGCAACACGTTCCGCTGGGGCTGGTGGCGCATGTCCGAGGGCTGGGGCAATGCGATCCGCGACTACGCGTTTGCGGCCCGCACCGGCCGCCTTCCCGCGAGCGCCCTGGATGCCCACTACCTGGCCGCGTGCGAAAACCAGATCATCGCCGCCGCCGACGACGTCGTCACCTGGTCGGCCGACAGCGCGTACGCCATGCCGTTCCCCGACCCCACCAAAAGGGTGATGGGCGGCGGCTGGTTCTTCTCCCTCGACCAGGCGTCGGACGCCGCGGTCGCCAGCCTCATCCAACCCAAGCCCGACTACGTCCGGGCGCTCGTCGGCGCCATGGACTACGAAGGCGGCTGCAATCCGGTCAGCCGCCCCTTCGTCACCGGCCTGGGCGTTCCGCGCCAGCGCGAAATCGTCAGCCAGTACGCCGAAAACGAGCGCCATATCCTGCCGCCATCGGGAATACCGATCGGCAACATCCAGGCCGGCTTCGAATACTCCGGCATGTACGGGACCAGGCTCAAGGACCTGTGCCATCCCTCCAATGACGTCTATCCGCTCTACGACCGCTGGACGGACGCGCACAACGTCTCCACCGAATACATCGCCGTGAACCAGGCGCGCGCGCTCCTCTCGACCGTGTGCCTGGCGCAGATGAGCGGCGACCTGGGCGGCCCTTGGACCTTCGCGCGCGCGCGGGTGGATCCCACGCCCGGCGAAGCCGGGATCGGCCGGCCCATGACGCTCAGCCTGAAGCTGGACGATCCTGGCCTCTCGCTGGCCTCCGCGCGCATCGAGTGGGAGGGCTCGGGCCAGGAGCCCGCCTTCGGTCCCACCTACACCTTCACGGCGCGCTCCGCCGGCCCGCAGTGGATCGAGGCCGAGGCGGAGTGGCCCGATGGGCGGCGGGCCTTCGCCGTCTCCGACTTCGGGGCGGACGCGAGGACGGTGGTCTGGTTCACGGGCGAGAATTTCCCGGCGGGATCCGACATCGGCCCCCAGAAGGAGCCCTCCGGCGGCGACGAACTCACCGAGCGCTCCTTCACCCAGTCGCCCCAGCCCCTGCCGCTCAAATCCGGCGACACGCTGTTCGCCTGGGTCCGCCTCGACCCTGAGCATCCTCCGCGCGAAATCATGCTGGCCTGGAACGACGGCCAATCCTGGGAACACCGCGCCTATTGGGGCGCCGACGAAATCACCTACGGCCGCGACCGCTCCGCCGGCCGCCGCCACGCCGGCGACCTGCCCGCCCCCGGCCAATGGGTCCGCCTCAGCGTCCCCGCCTCCGCCGTGGGCCTGGACGGGCTGTCGCCCACCGGCATGAGTTTTTCGATATTGGGCGGAGATGCCCAGTGGCGCGAAGTCGGCCGCAGCCACACATCCGACTGACACAGT
>DASRSH010000016.1:0-8649 GCA_035656575.1 Opitutaceae bacterium | reverse complement strand
GTTCCCTCGGGACGGAGCATGATCGCCGCCGCCGGCACTTCGGCGGCCCCTTCGGCCCGCAGGTGGAACGTGGCGTCGATGTACAGGCCGGGAACCAGGGCGCCGTCCTGGTTGGGAATGTCCGCCTCCACCTTCATCGTGCGCGACTGGGGATCGACGGCGTCGGAGGTGCGCGTGATCCTGCCGCTGAAGGTGCGCCTGCCGGTCCCCCCGACGCTGACGTCCACCGGGCTGCCCACGGTCATCTCGGGGGCGGCGGCCTGGGGCACGTCGACAAACACGCGGATGGGATTGTTTTGGGACATGCGGTAGAGCATCGTCGTGGGCGCGGTGCTGCCGGCAGTCACCAGATTGCCGATATCGACATGCCGCTGGGTGATGACCCCCGCGAAAGGCGCCGTGACCTTCCGGTACTGCTCGAACGCCATGTACTTGCCTACCTCTCCCTGGGCCTCCTTCACGTCCGCCTGGGCCGCGACCAGCGCGGCCTTGGCGCTCTCGTAGTCGGCTTTCTTGTCCGCGGTTTCCTGTTCCGAGACCACGCCCTTGGGAGACTCGCGCCAGCGGACGTAAGTTGTCCGGGCAAAGTCGGCCTGCGCTTCGCGCACGTTCACTTCCGCCTCGGCCGTCCCCAGCTTGGCCTGCGCCGCCGCCAGCTGCGCATCGAGGTCGGGGGTGTCGATCACCGCCAGCACCTGGCCGGCCTTGACGTGGTCGCCGATGTCCACGAACCAGCGGGACACGTAACCGTCGACGCGCGCATAGATGGTCGCCTCGTACCAGGCGGCGGTTTCGCCGGGCAGGGTGAGGGCCTGGGTCGCCGCGGCGGGCTTGACGGTGGCGACATCGACCTCGGCGGGGGCGGCCGCGGCGCGGGTCGTCTCGGCCGCCAGCGCATGGCTTTTGAATGCGCGCAGCGAAAACACGATGATGAAAGCCACGACCAGCACGCCGAACACCAGGCCGGCCGCGAGCTGGGTACGCGTGCCGGTGTCGGCCCCGCGGCGCAGCGCGGCCAACCGGCCGGCGGAATTCTTGCGGGCCGGCTCGGCCTCCCGCGTTTTCGGATCATGAGGCATGGGTTTCTCGGTTCCTTTCGGGTCGTGTGGCATGGCGGTCTTGGCTCGGGCGCGGGATCAGGCGGGGGGAAGCGGTTTTCCCGCGGATAGGCCGTGGATGGGCGGATGCGAGGCCGGGGGGCGGCGCAACAGCCGGTACATCGCCGGGACGAATACGAGCGTCGCGAAGGTCGCGAACAGCAGGCCGCCGATGACGGCCCGGGCCAGTGGAGCGTTCTGCTCGCCGCCTTCGCCGACGCCGAGCGCCATCGGGATCATGCCGAGGATCATCGCCCCCGCCGTCATGAGGACGGGGCGCAGGCGGGTGTAGCCGGCGTTCAGGGCGGCCTCGAGCGGGGAATCGCCCGCCTCCATCCGCTGGTTCGCAAAGGTGACCACCAGGATGCTGTTGGCCGTCGTCAGTCCGATGCACATCAGCGTGCCCATGAGAGCGGGGACGCTCAGGTGCGTCTGGGTGAGGAAAAGCATCCAGATCACCCCGCTGATCGCGAACGGCACCGCCAACAGGACGATGAGGGGATCGATCCAGCTCTGAAAATTGATGACGAGGAAGAGATAGACCAGCAGGACCGCGAGGGCCATGCCGGAGAAGAGGCCGGAGTAGCTTTCGCGCATGGTGTCGACCTGGCCGCTCAAGGTCACGGTGATGGCGGTGGCCGGCGCCGGCCGGTCCCGGGCGAGCACCCGGTCGATGGCCGAGGCGGCGGAGGCGAGGTCGCGACCCTGGACGTCCGCGTCGACGTCGAAGACCGGGCGGATGTTGAGCTGGGAAAGCGCCAGCGGCGCGGTGCCGCGGGTGATCCGGGACAGGTTCATCAGGAGTTCGGGCTGATTGGCGGCCGCGGTGGCCGCCGACAGCGGAATCTGCCCGAGGTCGTTCAGGGACTTGATGTGGTACGTCGGGAGCTGCACGGCCAGCGGGTAACTGACGCCGTTGGCGGGATCGACCCAGAAGTTCGGCGCGGTCTGGACGCTGCTGTTGGTCGTCACCAGGACGTCGCTGGCGGCCTGGAATTGGTTGAGGCCCACCTCGGCGGCCATCGTGCGGTCGAAATCCAGCCGGAGCGTCGGCGCGTTGAGCACCTGGAACACGTGGGAGTCGACGACGCCGGGAACCCCGTGCAGGTCGCGCGCGATCTTCTCGGCCACGGCGAACGCGGCGTGGTTGCGGGGACCCGAAACCCGGATGTCGATCGGCGCGGGCTGCCCGAAATTGAGCACCTGATCGACGATGTCGGCGGGCTGGAAGAAGAATTGCAGTTCGGCGAAGCGCTTGGGCAGCTCGCGCCGCAGGCGCGCGGTCAGGCGCGCCGTCGGCGTGTGGTGCTTGTTCAGGGAAATGAGAATCTCGCCGTCCATCGGGCCGACGGTGGCGGAGTCGCTGAGCGCGATATTCATGCCGCTGTAGGGCAGGCCGATGTTGTCCAGGATCGTGTCGATCTGGCCGGAGCCGACGAGCCGGCGGATCTCCTTCTCCACGTCCGCGAAGTAGGCCTGCGTCTGCTCGATGCGCGTCCCGGCCGGGGCCCGGACGTGCAGCCGCATCTGGCCGGCGTCGACCTGGGGAAAGAAATCCTCGCCCAGCAGGGGGAAGAGCGGGAGGGACACGGCGATGAGCGCGAGGAAGAACAGCGCGCTGCGCCCGGCGTTGTCCAGCGCCCAGGCGACCGTCGTGCGGTAGGTCTCGCGAAACCGTGCAAACCCGTGCTCGAAGCCCTGGTGGATGGCGCGGAAAGGATTGCGGCCGGCGGCCCGCGGCGGCGCTTCCGCCGGGGCGTGGCCCTGGTGCGCGGTGGCCATGGAGCGCATCAGGAAGTGGAACAGGACGGGCACCAGGGTGAAGGAGAGCGCGAGGCTGGCGATCAGCGCCAGGCATACGGAAAGCGACAGCGGCGAGAACAGATACTTCGCGGTTCCCTGGAGCAGGAAGACGGGAATGAACACCGTGCAGATGCAGAACGTGGCCAGGAACGTCGGCAGCCCAACCTCGCCCGAGCCCTGGACAATGGCCACCTGCAAGGGCTCGCCCTCGTGCACGTGCCGCTCGATGTTCTCGATCACCACCGTCCCATTGTCGACCAGGATGCCGACCGCCAGGGCGAAGCCGCCCAGCGTCATGGTGTTGAGGGTTTGGCCCGCCATGTACATGACGAGGACGGCGGTGAGGATCGAAAGCGGAATGGACGCCAGGATGATCAGCGTCAGGCGCCAGTTGCCCAGAAAGAGCAGGATCATCAGGGCGGTCAGCCCCGCCGCCATCAGGCCGCCCATCTTGACGCTGTTCAGCGAGGCCTTGACGAAGACCGACTGGTCGAACAGGGCCTGGATCTTCACCGTGCCGGGGACGATCTTGGTGATGTAGGGCAGCGCGTCGCGGATGCCGTCGATGACGGCAAGGGTGGATACGCGGCCCGTCTTGCGGATGGTGATGAGCGCCCCGGGCGTGCCGTCGACCGTCACCGAATTCGTCTGGACCTGATACCCGTCGTGCACATGCGCGACATCGCGCATGAACACCATTCGCCCGTTCACTTCCTTGATCGGGAAGGCGTTGATCTTGGCGATCACGTCGGGGCTGTTGTTCATGGCCAGCGTGTAGTCCTTCGAGCCGATCTTCACGTCCCCGGCGGGCAGGATGACGTTTTCACGCTGCAGGGCGGCCGTGACGTCGCTCGGGGAAAGGCCGCGCGCATCCAAGGCGCCCTGGTCGAGATCGGCCATGATGATCCGGGGCTTGCCGCCATAGGCCTGGGGAACCTGGGCGCCGTGAACCACGGCCAGGGCGGGTCGGATGATGTTCTGGGCGAGGTCGTTGAGCTTGGTGTCGGGGAGCTCGTTCGACGAAAGGCTGAGCTGGATCACCGGCACGTCGGTGGCGCCGTAGCGCAGCACCAGGGGAGGAGTGATGCCGGGCGGAAGGTACTTGAGCACCACCAGCGCGCTCGAGGCGACCTGCGAGACGGCGCGGCTGACGTCCGCGCCCTCCTGCAGATAGATCTTCTCGACGCCGACCCCGGTGTAGCTCGTGGCCTCGATGCGCTGAATGTCGTCGACCAGCGACGCCATCTGCCGCTCGTGCAGGGAGAGAATCCGGTTTTGGATGTCCTGCGCGCTCATCCCGTTGTAGGTCCAGACGACGCTGACCACCGGGATGTTGATCTCGGGAAAGATGTCGATCGGCATGCGCAGGCCGGCGCCGAGGCCCAGGAGGCAGATCAGGATGACCCCGGCCGCCACGGTGTAGGGATGCTTCAGTACGAAATCGACGAGCTTCATGCGAGAGATCGGGGTCCTACGCCGCCAGCGGCAGCCGGACGCGAAAGGTGCTGCCGCGGCCGACGGCGCTTTCCACGCCGATTTCGCCGCCGTGGGCCTTGCAGATGGACTTGATGATGGCGAGCCCCAGGCCGGCTCCGTCCGGCTGGCGCGAGCGCGATTGGTCCACGCGGTAGAAGCGCTCGAAAATGTGGGGCAGAGCCTCCGGGGGAATGCCGATCCCCGTGTCGCTCACCTGCAGGACCGCCTGCCCGTCGAGCGCGCTGACCCGCAGGCGGATCGAGCCGCCTTCGGGCGTGTACTTGATCGCGTTGTCGAGCAGGTTCACCACCACCTGCTTCAGGCGGGCCCGGTCGCCCTCCACCGGGACGGGCGCCTCCGCCTCGCAGGTGAGACTGATCCGCTTGTCCTCGGCCAGCAGGCCCATCTGGTCGGCGGTGCCCGCCGCCAGGCCGGCCAGGTCGAAACGGACCCATTCGGACTGCGCTTCCCCCGCATCCAGCCGGGAGAGGGCAAAAAGCCGCTCCACGATCTTGGACAGGCGCTCCGCTTCCTCCAGGAGACTGCCCACCCGGTCGGCGAGGTCGGGAGCCAGCCGCGGATCCTGGGCCAGATTCTCCAATTCGCCCCGCACGACCGTGAGCGGCGTGCGCAACTCGTGCGAGGCGTCGGCGAGGAAGCGCTTGGAGTTGGAGAGCGTGTCCTGCAGCCGTCCGAGCATGCGGTTGAGCGCCTCGGCCAGGCGCTCGAGCTCGTCCCCGCTGGGGGCGACGGGCAGCCGCTCATCCAGGTTATGATGGCTGATCAGCTCCGCTTTGCCCGTCATCAGGTCGACCGGCCGCAGCGCCCGGCGAATGAGCAGGTAGCCGCCCCCGGCCACGACCACCAGAACGACCGGAAGGGCCAGGGCAAAGAGGAGGCCCAGCCGGCTGAGCATCCGGTCGACGGACAGGGAGGAGGTTCCCACCTCGACGAGATAGGACCCGCCGCCCGGCGCGGGCGCGCGAAAGGCCGCGAGCAGCAGCGCCGGGCCGCTGCCCAGCGCCTGGCGGCGGGCCGCGCTGCGGGCGGGCCAGTGCTCCGCCACCGGCACGGCCGCCGGAGCAAAGGTCTGGTCCTCCGGCGCGCCGGAAAGATAGAGCACGGTGCCGTCCTGCCGGGTGATGCGGATGAACCGGCTGTTGCGCTCCGGGGCGTAGAACCGCTCGATGGTCTCGGCCAGGCCCGAGTGCGCGGAGGGCGAGAAGGGGCCGGTGATGAAATTCCCGATTTGCCGGGCCCGCCGGGCTTCCGTCTCCAGCATGATCCCCTCGATGGAGCGCCGGAGGGGGATGAAGAAGAGGGCGCCGAGCAGGACGAAGATGGCGGCCAGGACGGAAGCGTACCAGGCAGTGAGCCGGAAGCGGATGGACCGGATGTTCACGCGCGCGGCTCTTCCGACAGGCAGTAGCCCACTCCCCGGATCGTGTGGATCAGCTTTTGCGGGCAGTCGGCGTCGATCTTTTCCCGGAGGTGCCGGACATAGACGTCGACGATGTTGGTCAGGCCCTCGAAGCTCTGGTCCCAGACGTGCTCGACGATCATGGTGCGGGAAAAGACCCGCCCCGGCTGCGTCGCCAGGTATTCAATCAGCGAATACTCCTTGGGCGTGAGGTTGATCCGCCGGCCCCCGCGGCGGACGTGCTGCGCCAGCCGGTCCACCTCCAGGTCCGCCACCCGGACGACGCTGCGCTGCGAGACCGGACCCCGGCGCAGGAGGGCCTTGATCCGCACGAGCAGCTCGGCAAACGCGAAGGGCTTGGTCAGGTAATCGTCCGCCCCGGCCTCGAAGTTGGCGACCTTGCTGGCCGTGGCCGCCTGGGCCGTCAGGATGAGGACCGGGACTTGGCCGTTCTCGGCCCGGATGCGCCTGAGAATCTCCTGTCCGCTCAGGCCGGGCAGCATGAGGTCCAGGATGATCAGATCGTAATTGTAGGTTTCGGCCATGGCCAGGCCGGCGTCCCCCGTCTCGGCCAGATCGACGGCGTACCGCTCCGCCTTGAGTCCCCGGGCGATCATTTCCGCCAGCTTGCGCTCGTCTTCGACGACCAGGATTCTCATTGCCCGCCCATCGTAGCAGAACTTCATTAAGACTCAGCTAAGGAAGGATTAAAATCCGTTCATCTGGGGAGGGGCCTGGGCCAGCCTTGCGCCGCGCGCGCAACCTCCTCACGCCGAATGACTACGGGACACGGCTCACAGGGCCGGTCGGCGTCACGGGCCTCCGAGTTCGCTCAGCAGGGATTTCGCGCCGACGGAGGCCGGATCCAGGGCCAGCGCTTTCCTGCCTTCGTCGCGGGCCTCGGCCTGGGACCGGGGATCCAATGCCAGCAGCCGCGCCAGGCGGTAATGATTTTCGGCCACGCCGGGCTGGAGCCGGGCCGCGGCCCGGTAGTGGGCGATGGCGTCCGCGCGGCGGCCCAGCCGCTCCAGCGACGCGGCGAGGTTGAATTGCGCGTCCGCGAATTGCGGATTCAGCCGCACCGCCTCGCTGAATTCGCCGATCGCGTCCCCCAGGCGCTTGCCCGCGGCCAGGTCGCCGACGCCGCGGTCGTAGCGCAGCAGGCTGAGCTGGGCCCGGCCGGCGGCAAATCCCGGGTGGGCCCGCACCAGCGCCGAGGCGGCCTGGAGCGCGTTGTCGTCGCGGCCCAGCTGTTCCAGCACCTGCACCAGGTTGAGCCAGGCGGAGAGGTTGCCGGGATCCGATTGCACCGCCAGCTGGAACTGGCGGAGGGCCGGCTCCAGCCGGCCCCGCCCATAGAGCAGCACGGCGAGGTTGTTATGGGCCTGGGAATACCGGGGAGCGATGCGCACGGCCGCCTCGTAGTGGGCGATCGCCTCCTCGGCGCGGTTCGGCTGCCGCGCCAGCAGCAGCCCAAGATTGTAGTGCGCCATGCCCAGATTGGGGTTGAGCCGCACGGCCGCCTCGAGCTGCGCCTGGGCTTCGGCCTCGTGCCCCGGTTCGCTCAGCAGCGCCACCGCCAGGTTGTACCGCGCCAAGGCGTTGTCCGGCCGATGGGCGACGTTGTCCGCCCACAGGCTTTGGGGGCTGCGATAGTCGCGGTTGCGCGCGACCGTCACAACCCCGAGCGCCAGGGCGGCGGCGGCGAGGATCCCAGGCGCCGCCGCCTGCCGCCAGGCGCAAAGCGCGGCCCCGACCAGGATCCACAGCGGCGCCAGGGCGAGGTACATCCGGTATTCGGCAATCATGTCGACGGTGCCGGGAACGACCGAGGTCACCGCCAGGACCGAAAAGAACCAGAAGGCGAAGAAGCCGATCTCCGGCCAGCGCACGAGGGCGACCAGGGTCAGCAGCGCCAGCGGCACAACCACCGCCGAGCCGGGCAGGGCCGCCGCCGCGGTGGGCAGCCAGAATGCCCCGTACTGGAACACCAGCGGATGGGGGAAGAAGGCGAGCTTCAGGTAGGTCGCGAGGGCCGGAAACTGCGTCAGCCAATAGGCTCCCCAGGCCGCGTGCGCGGAGAATCCGCCCGTGCTTCCGTCGCGATTGCCGCCCAGGCTGAACACGAGCCAGAACAGGATGAGCCAGGTGCCGAACAACGCGCCGTAAAAGCCCTTCTTCGCCTCCCAGGCGCGCCGAAACGATCCGGCAAGAAAGGTGCGGTCGAAGAGGAGCACGACGACCGGGGCGGACACCATCACCTCCTTGGCCGTCATTCCCAGCGCGCAGGCGACGACGGCGGATGCGCGCCACCGGTTCGGGTGGCGGGACCCTTCCGCGCGCAGAAACAGATCGAGCGTCAGGAGGTAGCACAGGCCCATCAGCGCTTCCGCCCGCTGAATGACATACGTCACCGCCTGCGTCTGCAGCGGATGAAGCGCCCAGACCGCAGCGACGCCCCACGCCAGGGCCGTGGCCTGCGCCGTGTAGCGGCCGGCCCAGCGCGGCAGCAGCGCGAGCCGGCGGACGAAATCAAAGAGCACCAGCGCCGCCACGGCGTGCACGAGGAGATTCAGCAGGTGGTATCCCAGCGGGCTGCGGCCTCCGAGGGCGTAGTTGAGCGCCAGCGACAGGCCCACCAGGGGGCGGCCGCTGGCCGTGTTGACCGCCGCCGGCCGCTGCAGGGCGGTCGCCCAATGCTCGATGGCCCGGTTGCCGACGATGGAGGGGAGGTCGTCCCAGACGAAGGCTCCGTGCAGCGAGTTGAGGTAGGCGGCGGCGATTGCGAGGACCAGCGCCGCGGCCGGCCAGAGGGGGAGGCGGGCGGGGGGCGGGGATTGGGCGGCGGCGGGG
>DASRSH010000015.1:0-10728 GCA_035656575.1 Opitutaceae bacterium | reverse complement strand
CGCGACGGGCGGTTGAGAATTGGTACGTGACCCCTTACCGCAGGCGCGCGATCGCCGCGTCGATCTGCGCCTCGACCGCGGTGTCGCCTTCGGCGCCGGCGATGAGGCGGGCCCAGCCCAGGTGCGTGACGGCGTCGGCGGGCTGGTTGGCGGCGAACAGATGGCGGGCGAGCGTCAGCTCCATGCCCGAACTCATCGGGCCGCAGCGCTCCGCCGCCAGCAGGCAGCGGTCTTCGTTCGGCGCGTCGCCGCGCTGCGCCCACAGGACGGCGCAGTGGACGTCGTTGTCGAAATTGTCCGGCTGCCCGGCGAAGCCGCCGAGCGCGGCGGCGTCGGCCTCCCGGGTTCGACCCTCGGCCTGGAGTTCCGCCACGAGCCCGGACAGGGCCGCGACATTGGCGGGATCCGAGCGCAGCAGGGAGCGGTAGAGCTTTTCGGATTCAGAATCGTCGCCGGCCAGATGCTCGAAGCGGGCCTGCACCAGGCGCAGGCTGGCTTCCGCCGGAAGCTCCGCGCACTCGGCGGCCAGGTACCGGCGGCCTTCGGCGAAGCGCCCCGTGCGCGCGTACAGATCGGCGAAGGCCGGAGCCATGAGCGCCCGGTCGCGCGGCGAGCATCCGCGCGCCGTGGCCTGCAGGAGCGCCTGGGACTCGCGCGTGCGGCCCAGCCGCGACAGCTTGATGGCTTCGTCCGTCGCCAGGGCGAAATTCCGCGGCTGGAGCCGCTCGGCGGCGCGCGCGTCCGCCAGCGCCGCCGCCAGGTCGCCGCGATCGTCGTCCACGTCCTCCGCCAGCTTGGGCAGATCGGGATCATCCGGATCCGCCGCGCGGGCCGCGCGCAGGACTTCAGCCGCCCGGTCGCGGGCGGCGGGCGACTGCGCCACCGCCAGGGCCGCGCGCAGCGCCCCGGCGAAGCGCGCCTGGTCGATGGGATACGTCACTTGCCCCGTAAACGGCGGATGCTGGACGACCGTGCCGATGTGCTCGAGCAGGTTGCGGCGCTCGTAGGGGCAATAGCCGACGGCCGCGGCGCAGGCGGATGCATCGAGCCCCGCCCCGCCCCCACCGAGGAGCCGCTGGGCGGAATCCGCCATGGCGGCCGCCACGGCGACATTTCCCGCCCAGTCGAAATGCACATGCTCGAACAGCAGTTCCCGCCCGGCGGGAGCAACGGTGGATTCCCGGTCCGAACCGAGCGCGCGCGCCAAGTCGAGAAGCGCCACCGCCGGCCCGGCATCCGCCGCCACCCGGCGAATGATGGCGTTGATCGGCTCGTCGGGCCGGAAGCGCAGCGCGTCCCAGTGCTGCGCCGCCAGAAACTCCGCGCGGGCGGACGCGACGTCGCCCCGGTCCAGATCGATCCGGCCCAGGAGAAATGCCGTGGCGGCATATTGGGGATCCAGCTCCCACGCCCGCTGGAGGTTGCGCCGCGCCGACGGTTCGGCGCCGATGAGCCATTGGATGAAGCCGGCCTGATAGGCCTGCTGCCAGGACGCAAGTTCGGGACCCGCGAGGCCGGGCCGGTGCAAGGAGAGAAAGGGCGCGCAGTCCTTCAGATTCGAAACGACAGTGCAAAGCACGGTCCGCGCGCCGCAGCCGTCCGCAGCCTGCAGGATGCCCCGCAGGTTCGCCTCGAAGTTGGCATAGACCGTCTGCAGCCGCGGGTCGTCGCCCCGGACGCCATGATCGACGAACATCGCCATGCCGCCCCACTGGGGCCCATTGGCCCGGCCGCCGTGGAAACGGCCCAGGCAGGCGGCCAGAAGCTGGCCCGTTCGGCTGGCCTTGACCGCGACGCTCAGCCGGACGAGCCAGAGCGGGGGCATCCGGTCCAGATAGGCCGAACCCGGCCCGTAAGGCCCCACGACCTCGTTGTTGCCCATGTACACCACGAACAGATCGGGGGAAAAGCCGGCCAGCTCGCGCGCGATGCGATAAACCACGTGGGAATCGATCGCGACGATGCCGGCATTGAGCACCTCGATCGTCCGGCCCGGATAGCGGGCGCGCAATTGGGCGCGGAGCTGGGCCACGAAGCCAAAGGCCGGCACCGGAATGCCCTGCACCGCCGACTCTCCGAGCACGACCACGCGCAGGGCTCCCGGCGGCTTGCGGCGCGCGAGCCGCTGATTCAAGGGGCGCAGGTCGAAGCTCCCCGGCATGAACGAGGCGACGAATTCGGGATTGGTGCGGTAGCATCCCGGGACGGCGTCGGGGATGAGAAAGTTCGCCGGGCGTCCGTAGCCCACGGCGCGGAGCACGACCTCGAGGCCGAGCAGGAAAGCCGCGGGCACGGCGGCGATGGCCAGCGCCCGATGGAGCCAGACACGTCGTCCCACTTAACCCCGATATGGCATTAAAATCGCCTCCATCTCGAGGGAAGACGCCGGGCGATAACCGGCCGAAGCCTTCCCGCGATGGGCTGACCGCCCGACTCGGACGTTATCGGTCGGTTCTCGCGCGGCGCCGCGTCGATCTTGAGGCGTTGGCATGCAATTTTGACGTCAAGCGCTGACGGGCAGCCGCGGCTTCGCCGTTCCGTGGGTGAAGTCCAGATGGTCGTCGTAGACCGTCTTGGGCTGGGATTCGCGCTCCTTGCGCGTCTCGTTGAGCCGGGCGCGAAAGGCCTGCGGCGTCAGCCCCTTGTGCTGGCGGAACACGCGGGCGAAATAGGCGGGATCGGAAAAGCCGCTCGCGTACCCGATTTCGGCGATGGTCAGCGCCGTCGTCTCCAGGGCGAGCATGGCGCCCTGGACGCGGATGCGCTGGATGTAGTGGGTCAGGCGCTCCTTGGTTTCGGAGTGAAAGAGGTGCGACAGGTAGTCGGCCGAGCAGCTCAGGGCCTCGGCGATGTGCTGCACGCGCAGGTCGGGATTGGAGAATTGCTCGCGCACGATGCACTTGGCCTGAAAGACCTTGTCGACGTCCTCATTCAGATGCCCGGTGCCGGTCTCCACGATGTTGCGAAACATTCCCAGCAGGGCGAGGAGCAGGCCCTTTTGCACCGCCTGCTGCGCCGGACTCTGCATGGCGTGGGCCTTGGCCAGCCCGTTGGCCAGGGCGACGAACGTGTCCAGGCTTTGCGCATCGAAGAATTCGATGCATTCGATGTCCGGCCGGCAGGGGGCGACTTCGTGCGCGAAGTGCAGGCTCAGCGTATGGTTGTAGAATCCGGCCACGAGATTGCGGAACGGCTCCTCCGCAGTGGAAAAGACCCGCTCGCTGTGGGGAACGACGGCCGGTATGACCGCGATCTCGTCCGCGTGAAGCGTGAATTCCTGCCGTGGAAACGTGAAGTGCGTCGAGCCCCGCAGCTGCAGGAAGATCTCCGGGCGGTAATGATAGTGCATCCCCGGGATCTGCTGGACGGTCTTGACCTCGCGAGCCACGCGCAACGTCAGGGTGCCGCGGTCGGCCAGCTTGATCGCCCGGTCAAAAATCGACCGCATTTCGGCCCGGGCCTCCGAATTCATCGGACGGGCCGTCAAGATGGCCTTGGAACTATCGGTGTTGCTCAATGCTGGCTAAGGGGTTGCAAAAACGGGTTGGGTCAGGCAACCCGTCTTACGAGGTAACGCCTCCCAGAGTGAGCCGGGCGGCAAAAAATTCAATTCATTTTGCGTCGTCCTCCCCGGAGCCCACCTGGAGCCGGCCCTTCAGATAGTCGGCCGACGACCTTCCCACCATCACCTCGAAGTCGGAGCCTGGTTGCACGCGGCGGCGCATCTTCAGGTCATAGGCGGCCAGTTCGTCGGGACCGAGCGTGAACCGGACCGTCCGGGTTTCGCCCGGGTCGAGCGTGATTCGTTGGAAGCCCTTCAGTTCCTGAACCGGCCGCACGGGCAGGCTCACGCGGTCATGGATGTAGAGCTGGACGATCTCGTCCGCGCGCATGCGGCCGTGATTCGTCACATCGACCGAGACTTGGGCCGTTCCATCCGCCGCGATTTCCGCCGGGGCAATGCGCAGGTTATGATAATCGAACTGCGCGTAGCTCAGGCCGAAGCCGAAGGGATACAGGGGAGTCGAGTCCGCGAGCACGTAGTCGCGGAAGCGCGAGGGCTGGCGATCGTAGTAATCCGGCAGCTGGCCCACCGAGCGCGGAAACGTCACGGTGAGCTTGCCCGAGGGGCTGACCTTGCCGAACAGAACATCGGCCACGGCGTGGCCGGTCTCGTTGCCCAGATACCAGCCTTCGATGATCGCCGGCGCGTGGTCCTGAAGATAGGTGATGGCCAGGGGGCCGCCATTGATCAGCAGCACCACCACGGGCTTGCCCGTCGCCAGGATGGCGCGGGCCAGCTCATGCTGGCGCCCGACCAGCTGGAGCGTGTCGCGGTCGCCCAGGTGCGTCACCTCCCAGGCTTCGCGGCGCAGCAGCTCGTTTTCCCCCAGCACGAGCACCACCGCGTCGCTGTGCAGAGCGACCGCGACCGCCTCGTCGATCAGGCGAGAGTCCTCGTCGCGGTCATTGAGGATCGGGTTCTCATTCACCATCCAGCCCGAGGCGTGATTCGCGGTCAGCTTGCAGCCTTCCGCGTAGCGGACGGCGAACCGGCCCGCGGCGTAGTCCTTTATCCCCTGCAGCACGCTGACTCCGGCCATGGGAACGTAGGAGTATCCTCCCAGATGAACGTCCGACGCATTGGGCCCGATAACGGCCAGGGTCTTCAATCGGGCGGGATCGAGCGGCAGCACATGCCCCTCGTTCTTGAGGAGAATCATGGCCTCGTCGGCCGCCTGGCGCGCCAGGGCGACGTGCGCCGGCGTCTTGATGTCGGTGTCCACGCGCGAAACGTCCGCGTACGGGCGGTCGAACATCCCGCAGAGGAATTTCACGCGCAGCACGCCGGCGACGGCGCGGTCGATCGCGGCCATCGGCACCAGCCCATGCCGGACCTCGTCAGCCAGGGTGGAGTAGCAGCGGCCCTTTCCGCCCAAGTCGTAGTCGACCCCGGCCTTGATCGCGAGCACGCCGGCCTCGGCCGGCCCCGCGGCGGCAAGCTGGTTTTGGTACAAGGTGTCGATGCCGCCGCCGTCGCTCATCACGTAGCCCTGGAACCCCCATTCCCCGCGCAGGACGGTCTGGAGCAGCCAGGGATTGGCATGGTTCGGAACGCCGTCGATCTCGTTGTACGAGGCCATGACCGAGTGCGCGTGGCCGACCTCGACCGCGACCTGGAAAGGATAGAGGTGGTTGGTCCGGAACATCCGCTCGCCGATGTCGACCGGCGCGATGTTGCGGCCGCCTTCCGGCTGCCCGTGGCCGGCGAAGTGCTTGAGCGTGACCTCGACATGCCAGGGGTCGATCGTCGCGCCGCGCCCCTGCAGCCCGCGGACGGCGGCCAGCCCGATCCGGGAAACGAGGTAGGGGTCCTCGCTGTAGCATTCCTCGAAGCGGCCCCAGCGCGGGTCGCGCGCCAGGTCGAGCACGGGGCTCAGGACCTGGCGGACGCCGGCGGCGCTGGCTTCCCGCGCCGCGACCGTGAATACCCGCTCGACCAGGGCGGGATCCCAGGTGCTGCCCAGAGCGATGGCCTGGGGAAAGCTGGTGGCGCCCGCCGCCATGTAGCCGTGCAGCGATTCCGCGAAAGTGAAGACCGGAATGCCCAGCCGGGTCCTTTCCCGCATGAACTTTTCGAGCGAGGCGTTGATGCGCGCGACCGCGTGCAAGTCGCCGGGCGCCTGTTCGAGGCCGGCCCACACCGAGCCCGCGCCCTGCCAGAGCTCAGGGGCCTCGGGGCCGCCGATGAAATTGCCCTGGGCGTCGAACGCCTTGGGATCGCGAATCATCTTGCCCTGAAGCTGGGCGACCTTCTCGTCCAGCGTCATCCGGCTCATGAGATCCTGGATGCGGATATCGATGGGGCGCGAGGCGTCCTGATAGGGGGCGGGGGCCGCGGGCAGGCACCTGGCGGCAAGCGGCAGCAGCAGTCCGAAGAGGCAACGTCGAAGCATAGGGGACCGTCAGCCTGTCGGTCCACCCGCCCGGCGGCAAGGCCGGCCTGTCAGCGGTACAACGTCACCAGCGCCCGGGCGGGCAAGGCCAACGAAGCGGGGCCGCCGGCGGACTGGTCAAAGGTCCCCGCCACGTCCCCGGCCGACTCGGTGGTCGTCATCGTCTGCCAATGACCCTCCGGAAGCCCGGAGAGCGTGGCGGTCCGCGCCGGCCCGGCGTTGAGAATGTGCACGGCCAGGCGGGAGCCGTTCGCGAACGCGCTGATCAGGACGTCCGGCTGGTCGCTCGCGCTCGCCACCGCCGAGCCGCCGTCCGGCGTCAGGTTCGTGAATTGCCGCATCATCCAGTAGCGCCCCGTGGGCTCGATGCGCCCGGCCGGGCTCACATGCACCAGGCTGTAGTCGTCGGTGAACTGCCAATAGAGGATCGCCGCCGGGCGGGCGTAGCGGAGCAGCTGCTGGTATTGGCGCATCTCGGAAAGCCCGTAGGCGAAGCTGTCGTATTCCGCATTGCGATACGCCCCCGGATCGACCCCGGCCTCGGCCACCAGCAGCGGGCGGCGCGCCCACTCGGCCACGTCGCCCCAGTCGGCGTACTGCTCCGGCGTGCCGTTGCCCCAGCTATGGAACGAGAGCGCGCCGACGTAGCGCATCGCCCCCGGATCCGCCGCCGTCGGCAGGGTGAACAGGTAGGAACCGCGCGGATTGGCGGTGTCGCCGAGCAGGAGCTTGGTCTTGAAGCCGTCGGCCGCCAGGCGCGCGCCGATCCGCCGGATCGCTTCGCGGTGGGTTTCGCCGTCGAAGCCGATGTTCACCCCCAAGTCGGGCTCGTTGAACGAAAACAGGTCCGGCTCCGCGCCGTAATGGCTCTTGAGGTAGCCGAGATAGCTCGTCAAGAGATCGAGAAAGGCCGGCCAGCGATCCGGCGCGATCGTGCGCCCGAAGGTGTAGAAGGGCACCCGGTTCGGGTTGGTGTAATAGCTTTCCGGGAGGCTCCACAGGCTCAGCACCCAGGGAATGTGGGAGCCGGACAGCCGCTGCATCAGCGCGAAGTCGCGCTGCAGCACCGCACCGGGATGGCCCCGCTCGCGGTCCCAGAGCGAGGCCTTGAATTCCGTCCGGGCCCAGGCCACATGCAGGTGCTCGAGCATGTAGTCCGCCACGGGTGAGGGGGTGTAAATCCGAAAGTCCCCGCCGAAGCCCGCAAAGGGGTATTTTCTCTCCGCCGGGTCGACCGACAGGGCGGCGGCGGGCGCGGCGGAGCGGCCGGTCAGCTTGAATGCAAGCGTCAAGGGGATCACGTCGCCCTGCATCCAGGGGCCGGAATGGAGCTGCAGCCGCACCCGGAAGGAGCGGCCCTTGGCGTCCCAGCGGTCCGTCACGGTGATCGGAAGGGCGCGGTCCGTCGTCAGGGTCAGCTTCCAGTTGCCCGCGGCATCGACAAATGCGACGCTGGCCGTTTGACCGGTGTAGAGCACCGGGCCGTCCAACGGCGCCGAGGCGATCGTCTGCCCGGAGGGCAGCAGCCGCCCGCCCAGGAACGGTTCCCGGGGCACGTCGACGACGTAGTCGACCGAGTCGACGGGCACCGGGAAGCGCCAGCCGGCGGGCATCCCCGGAGCGGGATTGCCGGCTGTAAGCGCGCCATGCAGCGTCACGCCGCCGGCGGGATCCTCCGTCCAGCGCACTTCGAACCGCGACGCGGCCGAATCGGGATAGGTGGCGACGCCGTGCCAGTTCAGCTCGCGTCCGGTGCGAAACACTTCCGATCGCTGCTCGTGAGGCTGCGCCGACTCGGTCAAGCGGCCGGAGAAGCCCACCTGGAACTCCCCCTGGACGGGCAGCTCGGTGCCATCCCAAATGAGGGAAGTCAGGGCTCCGGCCGTGTTATAGGTGGCGAGTTCGTCGGCGGCGCAGGCGCCCGCAAGCGCGAGGAAGACCAAAGCGAGTCTTTTCATGGGAAATCGATATCGGGGATTTTGGGAACCGGCCCATCGGAGAAATTCCGATTTTGCGGAAGTGGGGCTACCGGAGGCATTAAGCCTTTGCCCCCGTCCGCTCCGCGGCCAGCCTAACCATGCTGAGTCGTAATGCAAATTTCATGATGAACGGGTTCCAGTTGGGGGCTCTCTTCCTGCTGGCGGGCGCGGTGGCGCTCGCCCAGGAGGATACGACGGGAAGCGTGGACGCCCTGAAAGGCCTCAGCCTCGAGCAGCTCATGAACGTCCAGGTGACATCCGTGTCCCGGACCCCCGAAGCCCTGTTCGATGCCCCGTCCGCGATCCAGCTCATCACCGGCGCCGATATCGCGGATTCCGCGGCCACCAGCCTCCCCGAGGCCCTGCGGCTGGCGTCGAACCTCGAAGTCGCCCAGGAGAATTCGCATGATTGGGCCATCAGCGCCCGCGGCTTCGACGCCGATCTGGCGAACAAGCTCCTGGTCCTGATCGACGGGCGGGCGGTCTACACCCCCCTGTACGGCGGCGTCCTGTGGGACATGCAGGACTACCTGTTGCAGGATATCGACCGCATCGAGGTGATCAGCGGCCCGGCCGGCACCGAATGGGGCGCCAACGCGGTGAACGGGGTCATCAACATCGACACCAAGAGCGCGCAGGATACCCAGGGGCTCTATGTCCTGGAGGCGGGGGCGGGCGCCGAGCTCGAAGACCAGTCCGCCATCCGCTACGGCGGCCAGGTGGCGCCCGATGTCTATTACCGCGCCTACGCCGAGTACACCCGCCGGGACAGCGAACTGCTGCCGAGCGGCCAGGGGACGGACGATTCCTTCGACGTGGCCCGCGGCGGCTTTCGCGTGGATTCGACCGCTGTCACCGACACGACGCTGACCCTGCAGGGGGATGCGTACCGCGGGACCGAGTTCCTGGCGCAGGGCGACGAGAACGTGGAGGGGGAGAACGTCCTGGGCCGATGGACGCGCGACGGAGCCGACGACTCGCAGATGTCGCTGCTGGCCTATTTCGACCGCACGTTTCTTTCCCTGCCTTACCCCGCCAGCCCCGCGGCGCCGCCCTATTACACCGGCTTTCCCGCTTCGGCCCTCACGGATAACCTGGATACATGGGATGTCGACTTTCAGGACCGCATCGGCTCCGCGGCGTCCAACCGCGTGGTCTGGGGCGCCAGCTACCGTTACACCCGCGAGATCGACACCGACCAGAACCTCGTCCAGTTCCTTCCGGAGAAGCTGGACCAATCCCTGGTGTCAGGCTTCGCCGAGGACACCGCGGCGCTGGGCCCGGACGCGCGGATCACGGTCGGCACCAAGATCGAGCACAACGATTACACCGGATGGGAATTGGAGCCGAGCCTGCGCGGACAGTGGAATGTGGCCCCCCGGCAGATGCTGTGGGCGTCCGTGTCGCGGGCGGTGCGGACCCCGGCGCGCTACGATCACGACCTGGTGCTGCCCACGGGCCTGGTCAACGCGCCGCCCCCGTACCAATTCCCCACCGAGTATCTCGCCGGTTCGCATGCCTTCGGGGACGAGACGGAGCTCGCTTACGAGCTGGGTTACCGCGCCGAAGTGAGCTCGGGCTTCACGCTCTCGGTTTCAAATTTCATCAACGACTACGATCACCTGGAGAGCACGGCCGCGACTCCCACCTCGGCCACATATCCCTTTGCCCTGCCCGTGGTCTTCGAGAATGGCCTCCGGGCCCAGACCTACGGCACGGAGGTCGCGGCCGACTATCAGATCGCCGCCTGGTGGCGGCTGCACGCCGGCTACGATTACCTGCACGAGCGGTTTTGGAACGCGCCGGGCTATGCGGACACGACCGGAGGGTATCTCCAGACCGCCGACCCGCGCAACCAATGGTCCGCCCGCAGCGACGTCCACCTGGGCCGGCGCGTCCGCCTCTTCGCCGACTGGCGCTGGGTGGCGAAGCTCCGCATCGCCCCCAGCCCGACCGACGGCATGGTGACCGACACGATCCCGGCCTACCAGGAGGCTGACGCGCGGATTTCGTGGCAGGTGACGCCCGGGCTGGAGCTGTCCGTCGTGGGCCAGAATCTGCTGCACCGCTACCACCTGGAGTACGGCTACTCCGATCCGACCACCGAAGAGATCCAGCGCAACGTGTTCGCCAAAGCCGAATGGCGCTACTGACCGCAACCGCCCGCTCCGCCCTGGCCGGCCGCGTTCGGGAGATCGGGGGCTGGGCCGTGATCGCGCTGGCGCTGCTGGCCGGAGTGATGCGCTACGTGGGGCTGCAGCAGGCCCCGCCCGGATTCTACAACGATGAAGCGGTCATCTCCGTCGAGGCCATTTCGTTGTCGCAGACCGGCCACGACACCTTTGGCCGGCGCGAACTGTTCACCGATTCGGGAGGGGGCGGCCACACCTCGCCCACGCACCTGTTCCCCAAGGCCCTCTGGGTGAAATTCACCGGCTATTCGATCTACGCGCTGCGCGCCTACGCGGCGACGGAGGGGGTCGTTCTCCTCGCGGGGGTCTATTTCCTCGCCCGGCTCTTCCTGACCCGGCGCGGCGCCTGGTTCGCCGTGCTGGCGGCGGGCTTCTCGCCGTGGCTGTTTCAATTCTCGCGCATGGCCAACGACGACCCGATGGGTTCGCTCTGCGGCGTGTTCTGGGGGCTGTACTTTTTCTTTCGCTCCGCCCGGCTCCTCGATGCGGTGGGGGCGGCGCTGTGCTTTGTGGTGGCCGTGTACGCCTACGCCTCCGCCGAAGTGGTCCTGCCGGCCCTGTTCCTCCTCATGCTGCTGACCAAGCGCGCGCGGCATCGCT
>DASRSH010000014.1:0-15938 GCA_035656575.1 Opitutaceae bacterium | reverse complement strand
GCTTGGCCGTCACCTCATCGCGGCTCCAGTAGTAATTCTGGAGGTTCTGGAGCCATTCGAAGTAGGAAACGATCACCCCGCCGGAATTGCAGAGGATGTCCGGGATGAGCTCGATCTCCTCGCGCGCTTCCAGGATCTTGTCCGCCCCGTTGGTCGTGGGGCCGTTGGCGGCCTCCGCCAGGACCCGGCACTGGAGCTTGGGCGCGTTCTGCTCGTCGATCACCCGCTCGAGGGCCGCGGGCACCAGCACCGTGCACTTCAGCTCCAGGAGCTGCGCGTTCGTGACGGGCTCCCCGCCGTCGAAATCGTGCAGCACCCGGGCGTATTGCAGGTACTTCAGCGCCTTGCCGACGGCGATGCCGCCGGGATTGTAGATGCCGCCGGTGTAGTCCGAAATGGCGATGATCTTCGCGCCGTAGCGCGCCAGAGCCGCCGCCGTTTCGCTGCCCACGTTGCCGAAGCCCTGGATGGCGACCGTAGCCTCTCCGACCGGAATCTTCAGGTCCTCCAGGTAGCGCGTGACGAGATAGGCCACGCCTTCGCCTGTCGCCTCCCGCCGCCCCTGCGATCCGCCGAGGGCGATCGGCTTGCCCGTGACCACGGCCGGCTCCACATGCCCCACGTGATTGGAGTAGGTATCCATCATCCAGGCCATGATCTGCTCGTTCGTCCCCATGTCGGGCGCGGGGATGTCGACCTGCGGCCCGACGAATCCGATCAGTTCCTGCATGTAGCGGCGGGACAGGTGCTCGAGCTCGGTGGGGCTGAGGTCGCGGGGATTGACGATCACGCCGCCCTTGGCGCCCCCGTAGGGCAGCCCGGCGAGCGAACACTTCCAGCTCATCCACATGGCGAGCGCCGCCACCTCGCCGATCGTGACGTGCTCGTGAAAGCGCACCCCGCCCTTGGAAGGCCCGGTCGAAAGGTTGTGCTGGACCCGGTAACCCTCGAAGACGGTCACGCTGCCGTCGTCCCGCCGCACCGGCAGGGACACCGCCAGGCAGCGGCGGGGATATTTCGTGCGGTCGCGGATCGCCTCGGGCAGGTTGATGGCGTCGGCCGCCTGGTCGAACTGCCGGCACGCCATGCGGAACACGTCCGAGTCGTAGAGCCCGGAAACGATGGCCTTTGACATGATTTCAGCTTAGGCTGGTTGCGATGGCGTTCAAACTCAATGCCGCCTACACGCCCACCGGCGACCAGCCGCAGGCGATCGCGCAGCTCTGCGCGTCGATCGCGGCGGGCAACCGCCACCAGACCCTGCTCGGGGTCACCGGCTCAGGCAAGACCTTCACCATGGCGAACGTGATCGAGCGCTTTGGCCGGCCGACGCTGATCATTTCGCACAACAAGACCCTGGCGGCGCAGCTCTACTCCGAGTTCAAGAACTTCTTTCCCGAGAACGCCGTCGAGTACTTCGTCAGCTATTACGACTATTACCAGCCCGAGGCCTACATTCCCTCAAGCGACACGTTCATCGAGAAGGACTCCTCGATCAACGACGAGATCGAGCGGCTGCGCATCTCCACCACCAGCTCGCTCGTCAGCCGCCGCGACGTGGTGGTGGTGGCGAGCGTGTCCTGCATCTACGGGCTGGGCTCGCCCGAGGAGTTCACGACCCTGCGCATCGGCCTGCGGCGGGGGGAGCGGATGGGGCGGGGCCCCTTCCTCGAGCGGCTGGTGGAGAACCTCTACGAGCGCAACGACTTCGAGCTCAAGCGCGGGCGCTTCCGCGTCCGGGGCGACGTGGTCGACGTCATGCCCGCCTACCTCGAAACCGCCCTGCGGATCGAATTCTTCGGCGACGAGATCGACCGCATCAGCCAGTTCGACCCCCTGACGGGCGCGGTGGCGCGGGAGCTGGAGCAGTTCGACCTGTATCCTGCAAATCAATACGTAACGAGCCGGGGCAAGCTCGAGCCGGCGATCGCCGGGATCAAGGCGGAGCTGGGCGAGCGGGTGGCGTGGTTCGAGCAGCAGGGCCGCTACCTCGAGGCCCAGCGCATCCTCCTGCGCACGAACTACGATCTCGAGATGCTGCAGGAAATGGGCTTCTGCAACGGGATCGAGAACTACTCGCGGCACCTGACGGGCCGGCGGGCGGGCGAGCGCCCCTTCTGCCTGATCGACTTCTTTCCCAAGGACTTCCTGCTCATCCTCGACGAGAGCCACGCCACCGTCCCGCAAATCGGCGCCATGTACAACGGCGACCTCTCGCGCAAGAAGACCCTGGTCGATTTCGGCTTCCGGCTCCCCTCGGCGCTGGACAACCGGCCGCAAAGCTACGAGGAGTTCCTCGCCATCACCGGGCAGACGCTGTACGTGTCGGCCACGCCGGCGCCCTATGAGCTGGGGCTCTCGACCGTCGTGGCCGAGCAGCTCATCCGGCCCACCGGCCTGCTGGACCCGGAGATCACCCTGCGGCCGACGAAGGGCCAGGTGGAGAACCTGATCGGGGAAATCAAGGCCGCGGTGGCGGCGCAGGAGCGCGTGCTCGTGACCACCCTGACCAAGCGGCTGTCGGAGGACATCACGGCGTACCTGCGCGAGGCCAAGGTCCGGGTCGAGTACCTGCACTCCGACATCGACGCGATCGAGCGGGTCGAGATCCTCCGCAATCTGCGGCTGGGCAACTTCGACGTGCTGGTCGGCATCAACCTGCTCCGGGAGGGGCTGGATCTGCCGGAGGTGGCGCTGGTCGCGATTCTGGACGCCGACAAGGAGGGATTCCTGCGCAGCCAGACGAGCCTGATCCAGACCGCCGGACGGGCGGCCCGGCACGAGCGCGGCCGGGTGATCTTTTACGCCGACCAGGTGACGGAGTCGATCAAGCGCACGATGGAGATCACCGCCTATCGGCGGGAAAAGCAGATCGCCTACAACCGGGAGCACGGGATCACCCCCCGCGGCGTCCAGCGCGCCGCGCAGGCGAGCCTGCACGTCTATGACGGCAGCGGCCGCCGGGAGGAGGCCGCGGTGGAGGAATCGGCCGACGACGTCGCGGCGGTCGTGGCCGAGCTGGAGCAGGAGATGCAGGAGGCAGCCACCAAGCTGGAATTCGAGCGGGCGGCCGTGCTGCGCGACCAGATCAACGCCCTGAAGTCGGGCGAGCACCGGAAACTCGCACGGGCCCCGGCGCCGGAACGCAAGCGCGGGACCGGCCCGCGGCGGACCGGCTTCCGCAGCCTGCGGATGCCGTGAAAGGGGTCACGTACCAAATCCCAACAAACCGGGCCTGCGCCGCCAGCAATCACTTAGCCGCAGGCCCGGTTTGTTGGGATTTGGTACGTGACCCCTTCAAACCCACTCGGGCGGATTCTGGAGCTCGGCCTTGAGCACGCCGATGCAGGGCAGGTTGCGGTAGCGCTCCGCGAAATCCAGGCCGTAGCCGACGACGAACTTGTCCGGAATCGTGAAGCCGACGAAGTCGGCCTCGTACGGGACCTCGCGGCGGCCCTTCTTGTCCAGCAGGACGCAGACGCGCAGGCTGGCGGGATTGAGCTTGCGGATGAGGCTGTCCACCAGCGCCAGCGTCTTGCCCGTGTCGAGGATGTCGTCGATCAGGAGGACGTGCCGCTTCGCGATGTCGAGGGTCAGGCTGTGCACGATCTGGGGCGTGCCGATCGACTGGGTCTTTTCGCCGTAGCTCGACACCCGCACGCAGTCCAGGCGCACCGGGTTGTCGATCTCCCGCATCAGGTCCGCGGTGAACATCACGGCGCCGTTGATCAGCGATACGATGGTGAATTCGCCGTCGCCGAAAACCGCCTTGAGCTCGCGGCCGAGGCTTTTCACCCGCCGCTTGATCTGCGCCTCGGTGAAAAGGATGCTTTCGAGATCCGAATGGTAGGCGGCGGCTTTTCGCTTCGTCGGCATTGCGCGGAGCCGTTCAGACAGGCATACCGGCTAAGGTAACGCAAACCCAACCTTGCCTGCCTCTCCCATGGAATACGGCGAATCCCACTCCCCCTCTCCGGCGCCAAGCCCTGCCTCGCCCCCCGGGAGTCGAGGTGGCCGAGCCCGGCGCGGATGGCGATTTCGGGCGCCGGAAGGGGGGGGTGGACGGCAAATGCCCGCTTGCCCGAGCCGCGGGCGGGCGGCGCGGGGCATTGTCGCGCCGATGTCGGGCGGCCTCGACGGCCTGCTGGAGCAACGGCGGAAGCGCGAGCCGGAAGTCAACGTCCGGGGCGGCCGCACGCGCATTTTGCAGCTGGGCGAGAGCGCAGTCCCGGCGGCGCCCGGGGAGCCGGAGATCCGGCGACTTGACGGTCGCCGCCTGCGCACCCGGAGCCCGTTTCAGCCGCCTGAGCTTTCGGGCCGGGACGGTCTTGGCCTCGACAGGGTCGCGGGCGGAGGGACGCATGCCGGTCGACACCGCGATGCTGAGCGGCGGCCGCCGCCTGACCGAGGACCTTGGCATCAAGCGGGAGAACGTCACCCTCAGCGACGTGGGCCGCGCCCAGCGCATCACCGCCAATGATCGCGATTCGCATCGAGCATCTCAGCAAACGCTTCGGAGCGGTCGCGGCCCTGCGGTCCGTCGATCTGGTCATCGAGCCGGGCGAGCTGTTTTTCCTGCTCGGCCCGAGCGGTTGCGGCAAGACGACGCTGCTGCGGACGCTGGCCGGCTTCCATATCCCGGACGAGGGGCGCATCATCTTCGGCGACAAGGACGTGACGCGTCTGCCGCCGCATGAGCGCAACACCGGCATGATGTTCCAGAGCTACGCGCTCTGGCCGCACATGACGGTGGCCGAAAACGTCGCCTTCGGGCTGGAGGAGCGGCGCCTGCCGCGGGCCGAAATCCGGCAGAGGGTGGGCGATGTGCTGGAGACGATGCAAATGGGAGCCCTGGCCGATCGGCGGCCGGCCCAGCTTTCGGGCGGCCAGCAGCAGCGGGTCGCGCTGGCCCGGGCGCTGGTCATCCGCCCGAGCTGCCTCCTGCTCGACGAGCCGCTTTCGAACCTGGACGCCAAGCTTCGGCTGGAGATGCGCGCCGAAATCCGGCGGGCCTGCAAGGAGTACCGCCTGACGACGGTTTACGTGACGCACGACCAGAAGGAAGCCCTTTCCGTTGCGGACCGGATGGCGATTCTCGAAAACGGGACGATCCTTCAGGTCGGCACGCCGCGGGCGGTCTACGCGCGGCCGGGCCGCCGCTCGGTGGCGCAGTTCATCGGCGAGACGAACTTCCTGGCCGGACGGCTGGTCTCGGCCGGCGGCGGCCAGGCGGTCGTGGACACCGGGCTCGGACGGTTTCAGGGAGTGATGGGGGATCCGGCCGCGGCCCCCGCCGCCGGCGCCGCCGTGACCGTCTCGGTGCGGCCGGAATGCTGGCGGCTGGGCCGGGAAGCCGCGCCCATCAACAGCGTGCGCGGCCGGATCGGCGGCCACGTGTACCTGGGCGAACTCGCGCAATACGCCTTCGCGGCCGGCGAAACCGAGCTGAAGATCTTCGAGCTCAATCCCCGCTTTGCCGATGGCGTCGACCGCGGGGAGCTGTTTGCCAGCGCCGAGCCGGGGGACGTCGTGGTGCTGGCCGAGTGAAGCGCGCCGCCATTCTCGCCGCCCTGGCCGCGATTCTCGCCCTGCCGTTCGCGCTGCGCCCGCGCCTCCGGGCGCGCGAGTCGGCCGAGGACACGGTGGTCATCGTGACGCCGAACAACGAAGCCATTCGCCATGAGTACGAGGCGGGCTTCAAGGCCTGGTACCGGGCGCGCACGGGGCGCACGGTCGCGGTCGACTGGCGCGTCCTCGGCGGCACGAGCGAAATCGGCCGCTACCTGGACGGCGCCTACGAGGCCGCGTTCGAAAACTACTGGACCAGCACGCTGCGCCGGCCCTGGAGCGCGGCCGTGGAGGGCGCCTTTCAGAATCCCCGGCCCGAGGCCGGAGCGGACGCGGCGGGGCGGTCGGCGCGCGCCGCCTTCCTCGGCTCCGCGGTGGGCTGCGGGATCGACGTCTTTTTCGGCGGCGGGGCGCCCGACTTCGAGCAGCAGGCGGCGGCCGGCCACCTGTGGGACAGCGGGCTGCTGGCGCGGCGGCCGCAGTGGTTCACGGACCAGGTGATCCCCCAGAAGTGGGGCGGCGAGCTGTTCTGGCGGGCGGACGGGCTGTGGTTCGGGTCGGTGATCAGCTCCTACGGGATCATCTACAACCGCGATGCGCTCGCCCGGCTGGGCCTCCCGCGGCCCCGGCGCTGGGATGATCTGGCCGATCCGCGCTATCGGGGCGAGGTCGCGTTGTGCGATCCGACCAAGAGCGGCTCCATCGCGATGGCGTTCGAGAACGTCATTCAGCAAAAAATGCAGGCCCGGGCGCGGACCCTCCCGGAAGCCGCGGCCGTCCGCCAGGGCTGGAGAGACGGGCTGCGCCTCATCCAGCTCATGGGCGCGAACGCGCGGTATTTCACCGACACCTCGCAGAAGCCCCCCATCGATGTTGCGGACGGCAATTGCGCCGCAGGGCTGTGCATCGACTTTTACGGCAACCAGCAAATCGAGGCGGTGCTTCGGCGCGGCGATTCGCACCGGCTGGGCTTCGCCTCGCCCCCGGGCGGAACGGCCTACTCGGTCGATCCGATCGCGCTCTTGCGCGGGGCGCCGCACCGCGCCGCCGGCAGCCTGTTCCTCGAGTACGCGCTGTCGCTGGCCGGCCAGAAGCTGTGGGATTTCCGCCCCGGCACCCCGGGCGGCCCCCGGGAATTCGCCCTGCGCCGGGCGCCCATCCGGCGCGATTACTACCGGCACTCCGAATGGAAAGCGTATCGCAGCGACCCGGATTTCGATCCGTACGCGGAGAGCGAGCACCTGGTGTACCGGGCGGCGTGGACCGGGCCGGTGTTTCGCGAGATGGCGTTCATCATTCGGGTGATGTGCCAGGACACCCATGACGAACTGGCTGCCGCCTGGCGCGCGGTGAACGCAGCGCCTCCGGACCTCCGCGGCGCCGCCCTCGCCCGCCTGCAGGATTTGGACTTTGTGTCCTACGATGCGGCCCGCGGGCCGATCAAGGCCGCCTTGGACGACCCCGACCGGGTGGCGGAAGTCGAAATGGCCGACCGGCTGGCGCGCGAATTTCGCGCGCGTTACGCCGCGGCTACAGCCGAAGCTCGCCCTTGATGTAGGTGAAGGCGCGGCCGGCGATCCGGACGCGATCCCCTGCCAGCTCGCACCACAATTCGCCGCCGCGGGCGGACACCTGCAGGGCGTGGAGGGAGGGCTCGCCCAGCCGCTCCGCCCAATAGGGCGTCAGGACGCAGTGGGCGGAGCCCGTCACCGGATCCTCGGCGATGCCGGCGTCGGGCGCGAAGAACCGCGAGACGAAGTCGACGCCGTCCGCGCCGCCCGGTGCGGTGACAATGAAGCGGCCCGGCCGGAGCCGCGCGAGCGCGGCGTGATCGGGGCGCAGGGCGCGAACCTGCTCGGCGGAGGCCAGGACGCAGAGCCAGGCGGAGTCCGTCCGGCCGACGTGGACCGGGGCTGCGCCCAGTGCCGCGGCAAGCTCCGGCGGTCCGGCCGCGGGCGCGGACGGCCGCGAGGGAAAGTCCATCGCCAGCATCCCCTGCTCGCCCCGCTCGACATGGAGCGGCCCGCTGCGGGTGGCGAAGGTCAGCCGCCGGCCGGGCTCATTCCGCTCGTGAAACAGGATATGGGCAGTCGCCAGCGTGGCGTGGCCGCAGAGGTCAACCTCGACGGCCGGCGTGAACCATCGCAAGTGGTGCCGGCTTGCCCCTTCCGGCACGAAGTAGGCCGTCTCGGACAGATTGTGCTGGGCCGCCAGGCGCTGCAGCTCGGCGTCGGGCAGCCAGCGCTCGAGGGGCACGACCGCCGCCGGATTGCCGCCGAACGGCCGGTCGGTGAACGCGTCGACCCAGTAGAAGGGCAGGGTGCTCACAGCGCCGCGAAGCCGGCGGCGAAGGCGCTGCGGTCGGCTGCCTTGAAGAACGATGTCCCGGCCACGAAGGTGTCGGCCCCGGCGGCCCGGCATTGGCGGGCCGTGTCCAAGTCGATGCCGCCGTCAACCTCCAGGCGAAACTTCAGGTTGCGCTCCGTGCGCCAGGCGTCCAGCTGGGCGATCTTGGGGAGCACATCCGTTCGGAACGCCTGGCCGCCGAAGCCCGGCTGGACCGTCATGACCAGCACCAGATCCACCTGGGCCAGGAGCGGTTCCACCGCCGCCGCCGGCGTGTCTGGATTGAGCACGATGCCGGCGTGTTTGCGCAGGGCGCGGATGCGCACCAGCGTCTCGATGTGGTCGTAGTCGGGCTCGATGTGGATGCTGAGCCGGTCGGCGCCGGCGTGGGCGAATGCCTCCACGTACCGGTGGGGATTGTCCAGCATCAGATGGGTGTCGAAAAACGTGGTGAGGCCGGCCCGGCGCAGCGCGGCCAAGGTCTCGGGGCCGAACGAAAGGTTGGGCACGAAATGCCCATCCATGATGTCGCAGTGCAGCCAGGGGGAGACGGCCGCCGCCGCGCGCGCGGAGACGGCCAGCTCGGCGTGGTCGCCGGCGAGCAGGGAGGGAACCAAAATCGGAGCGTGCAGGGGCATGAGGCTCGCCTTACCAGACGTCGAGGACGGCGTGGGTGACCTGCTTGGCCAGGTCCTCGCCGAGCTGCGGGATGAGGTTGTACTCGGCCTGGAGCTGATTGCTGACCAGGGACGAGTGCGGATCGCCCCGGTCGGTGAAGACGTCCCGGGAGACGACGATCAGGCGGTCGGCGAACAGCGCGCGCTGGGAGCGGTTGTCGATCAGCGTGCACTTGGCGGTCATATAGACCGTGAACTTGCTCGCCAGGCCCGTGTCCTGTTCGCGGACCGCGGCCACGTCGCGGCGATAGCCCGTGATCACCACCTGCAGGGTCGCGTCCGCGGCCTGCGGCGAGTCCACGAGCGTGACGCGGCCGTCGTGGTTGAACGCGTCGCGCAGAATCACGCTCATGGGCGCGATCAGCTGCGGCTGCAGCGTCTTGTTGACGACGGGCGCCACGAACAGGGTGGAGAACGCGAGCTGGCCCGTCGTACCCAGCTGGTAGTGCGCGCAGCCGGCCAGCAGCAGACCAATCGCCAGGATCGCCCGCTTCATGGCCGCCGGTTCAGAAGAACAGGAAATGATGCTTCACGGGCCGGCCCTGGGCCGCGGCGTTGGCCTTGACCTCGACGGCGGCGAGCCGCTGGCGCGCGACCTGGGCCATCGGCGAATCCGGATAGGACGTGATGGCCTCGTTGTAGAACACCCGCGCCGCCGGATAATTGTCGCGCTTGTAGAAGTAGAAGTCGCCGATCTTGATCTTGCTTTCGGCCAGCATCTTTTTCATCCGGTCCAGCTCGGAGGCCGCGTCGCCGATGCGCTTGTCGCTCGGAAACAGGATCATGAAGTCGGTCGTGTAGGTGATGGCCTCATGCGTTTCGGCCTGGTCGTAATAGGGCCCTTCGACCTGCTCGGCGTGGGATTCGGCCAGGCGCAGATAGGCCACCGGCGCAAGGACGCTCTGGGGGTAGGTGTTGACCAGCTTGTCCAGCTCGTCGATCGCCAGGTCGGGATTGTGCAGGTAGGTTTCCGCGTCCGCCGCCTCCATCAGGCAAATCGGCGCGTAATCGCTGTAGGGGGCCGCGGCCAGGATCGTTTCCTCGTACTGGACGGCGCGCTCGCGGTTGGTGAACAGCGGCAGGAATCCGAAAATGTGGTTGCGGCCGCCATTCATCAGCGCGGCCGCGATCTGGTACATATCCCCGATCACCTCCATGTAACGGTGGGTGTTCGGGTAGCGCGCGATCATGACATCGTACGCGTCGAACGCCTTGTAGTACTCCTTGCGGGCCAGGCGCATCGTGCCGATGCGATAGTAGGCTTCGGGCGCATACACCGACGTCGGGTACTTCTTGGTGACCTTGGTGTAGGCGCGAATGGCGGAGCCGTACGAGTGGCGCTCCTCGTCCCGCCGCGCCTTGTTCATCAGCGCCAGCGCCGCCTCGCCCTGGGGCCCCGTCAGGCCGGTGAGGGCCCCGCCCTCGACGCGCCAGCCGGTGTCCGGGCCCCAAACGAGGTCCGCGCGAACGGCGCCGGCCAGCAGGACGGCGGCCGCCATGAGGGTGAGAGCGCGCAGCGCGCGCAGGGGCGAAAAAGACATGAAGCTCACCAGCGAATCAGGGCGCTTCCGTAGGTCAAGCCCGCCCCGAACGCGACCAGCAGCGTCAGATCACCCGGCTGAATCCGCCCGGCGCGGCGCGCTTCGTCCAGGGCGATGGGAATGGAGGCCGCGGACGTGTTGCCATAGCGGTCGACGTTGATGAAAAACCGCTCGAGCGGAAGCTTCAGGTACGCGGCCACGGACTCGATGATGCGGAGGTTGGCCTGATGGGGAACCACGAGGGCGATCTGATGCGCAGCCAGTCCGTGTTGTTCCAGAATATCGCGGGCGGCCTCGTCCATGACGCGAATGGCGCTCTTGTACACCTCCCGCCCCTTCATCGTGATCGTGCCGTTGGGCATGCACAGGGCGAGCGCGCCGTCCCCGTGGCTGCCCAGGCGCGTTCCGAGCAGCCCGCGGGCGGGTTCGGCGGAGGCGCCGATCACGACCGCTCCCGCGCCGTCGCCGAAAAGCACGCAGGTCGTGCGATCCTTCCAGTCGAGGACCGACGACATCTTTTCCGCGCCGATGACCAGGGCCCTCTGGTAGCGGCCGGATCCGACCAGCGCGCAGGCCGTATCCAAGGCGTACACGAAGCCGGTGCACGCGGAATTGACGTCGAAGCAGGCGGCCGACGAAGAGATCCCGAGCTTCTGCTGGATGAAGCAGGCGGTCGCCGGCATCTGCATGTCGGGCGTCATCGTCGCCACCACCACCAGATCGATCTGGGAGGGCTGCAATCCGGCGTCCGCGAGCGCCGCCCGGGCGGCCTGGACGCCCATGTCCGAGGCGAGTTCGGTCTCCGCGGCGATCCGCCGTTCGCGGATGCCGCTGCGGGTGACGATCCATTCGTCCGAGGTATCCACCAGGCGCGCCAAATCGGCGTTGGTCAGGATGCGCTCCGGCGCGTAGGCGCCCGTGCCGAGGATCACGGTCGAAAGCGCAGGCATGCGGGCCTCAGTTGAACACCGGCTGAATCAGCTCGTTGGCCTTCGCGATGTCGGCTTCGGCGTTCTTGTTCAGATCGGCCCGGAGCACGTCGTCGGCCGCAAGAATGGCGCTTTTGATCGCGCGCCGGTTGGAGGAACCGTGGGCCTTGAGGATCGTGCCGCGCAGCCCGAGCAGGGGCGCGCCTCCATAGCGCTCCGGATTGATGCGCTCCTTGACCGCCGAAAACGCGCCTTTGGCCAGCAGCGCGCCGCCCGCCCGCAGGGGGTTGGCGCGCAGTTCCCGCTTGAGCACGCCCGAGAAAAAGCTGACCAGGGACTCCCAGCTCTTGAGCATGATGTTGCCCACGAATCCGTCGCAGACCACGACATCGACATGCTCGGCGAACACGTGGAATCCTTCGATCGGGCCGGCGTAATTGATGAGCGGCCCCACCTTGCGCAGCAGCTCGTTCGTTTCGGTGATCAGCGCGTTGCCTTTGCCTTCCTCGGTGCCGATGGTCATCAATCCGACCCGCGGAGAACTGACCCCCAGCATCACCCGGCAAAACTGGCTGCCCAGGATGGCGTTATGCACCAGGTGCTCGGGCTTGGCTTCCGGATTGGCCCCGGCGTCGATGAGCACAAAATGGCCGCCCTCCCGCGGGACGATGGCCGCCAGGGCCGGGCGGGCGACCCCGTCCATGGTCCGCAGCCGCAGCGTTCCGCCCGCCATCAGGGCGCCGGTATTGCCGCAGCTCACGACGGCCGCGGCCTCCCCGGACTTCACCAGCTCGATCGCGCGCACCATGGACGAGTCCCGCTTGCGCTTGAGCGCGGCGAGCGGCTTGTCGTCCATCGTGATCACTTCTCCGGCGTGGTGAATCGTGACGGCGGCATTGCGGCGCAATCCGCTGTGGGTCAGCAGGGGTCCGAGCACGGCCTCGTTTCCCACCAGCGTGACCGGCCGCAGGCCGGGCCGTTCGTGGTAGGCCAGCTTGACCGCGGCGACGATTTCGGCGGGACCAAGGTCGCCGCCCATGGCGTCGACGGCGATCCGCGCGCCGGAGGACATAACCATCCGCGGGGTGGCGCGGGAGGCTTAGGCCTCGATGTTAAGCACCTGCCGGCCGCGATAAAGGCCGGTCTTCGGGTTCACGCGATGGGGCCGGAAAAGGGAGCCATCGGACGGGTCTTTGGCGAACTGAGGCGCTTTGAAAGCGTTGGCGGCCCGGCGATTGGCACTGCGGCGCTTGGACTGCTTGCGTTTAGGATTGGCCATGGAGTTGCGTGATGAAGGGTGAGAAATACCGCTCCTCATTTGGCTCGTCAATCGCATTGTCAGGGGCAGGGTCAGCCCGTTGAGTGTCGGCGATGGAAACCCTGGAGACGCTGACCCGCCAGATGCGCGAGACCCTGGAGCTGGGGCCGGCCGAGATCGAGGCCGCGGCGGGCTGGCTGGCCGCGCCGGAGGTCGCGGGCGCGGTCAAGGCGGACTTTTTGTGCGCGCTGGCCGACAAGGGGGAGACCGCCCGCGAAATCGCCGGCTTTGCCGCGGCCTTTCGGCGCAAGGCGGTGGATCCCCACGTGGAGGAATGGGCGCCCGGGGCCATCGACGTGGTCGGAACGGGGGGAGACCATTCCGGCGGTTTCAACGTGTCGAGCATGGTGGTCTTCGTCCTCGCGGCCGCCGGGGTGCCGGCGATGAAGCATGGAAACCGCGGCATCACGTCGCGCTGCGGCAGCGCGGACCTGCTGGCCGGCCTGGGCATCCGCATCGATGCGCCGCCGGAAATGGCCCGTCAGGCCCTGCGCGAACTGGGGTTCGTCTTCTTCTTTGCCCCGGCCTACCACCCGGCGTTCCAGCACATCGGGCCCGTGCGCAAGGCGCTGGCGGCGCGGGGACAGCGCACCATCTTCAACATCCTCGGTCCGCTCCTCAACCCGGGCCGCCCCGCCCACATTCTGCTGGGAGTGTTTTCCGAGGCCTGGGTGCCCAAGCTGGCGTCCGCCCTCGATCTGCTGGGAACGCCGGCCGGGCTCGCCGTGCACGGACGGCTGTCGCCCGAGAGGGGAATCGACGAACTCACCGCCGCTTCCGCCAACCGGGTGCAGGGCGTCGGCCAGCTGGGCTCGATCGAGGGCGATTGGACGCCCGAGGAGGTGGGGCTCGCGCGCTGCCCGTTCGCGGATCTGCAGGGCGGAGACCTGTCGTCGAATCTGGCCCTTGCCGCGGGCATCCTCGACGGCACGGCCCCGGCGGGACTGATCGATACGGTCGTGTGGAATGCCGCGACGGCCCTTTGGATCGTGGGGCGCGTCGGGAGCGTGAAGGACGGCCTGGGCCTGTCGCGGGAGCTGCTGTGCGGCGGCGCCGTTCGGCGGAAGCTGGAACACGCGCGGGCCTTTTACGCGGCGGACACCAAAAAAAACCATCCCTAAGGGGCAATTCTTTCGGGGAAAACGGTCTATGACGCCATGCCCGCTTCAGTGAACCGCAGGTATTTTGGAACGGACGGCGTGCGCGGACCCTACGGAGGCACCGTGATCAACGAAGCCTTCGCGGCGCGGCTCGGTTCGGCGACCGCGCGCTGGCTCAAGGCCCGGTCGGTGGCCACGGCGCAGGAGCCCGCCATCGTCCTGATTGGCCGGGATCCGCGCTTTTCCGGTGAGGCGCTGGAGCGGGCCCTTTCCGGCGGCTTTCGCGCGGAGGGCTGCATTCCCGTGTCGCTGGGCGTGCTGCCGACTCCGGCCGTGGCGCGCGCCGTGGTCGGATTCAAGGCCGCGATGGGAGCGGTCGTGACCGCCTCGCACAATCCGGCCCTCGACAATGGCATCAAGTTCTTCGACGCCCACGGGCGCAAGCTCAACGACGAGCAGGAGGCGGTGATTGAGGCCGCCCTGCACGACGAGGTTCCCCTGGCGGTGAATGAATTCGTGCGCCGCTGGCCTCAGCTCGCGCGCATCCGCTCCGACGGCATCACCGACTACATCGAGAGCATGTCGAGGCTGCTCGTGCCCAACTGCCTCGCGGGGTGGACCGTCGTGCTCGATACCGCCAACGGCGCCACCTGCGCCACGAGCCCGGTGGTCCTGGGCCGGCTGGGTCCGCGGCTGATCGGGATCGGCAATCATCCCGACGGGCGCAACATCAACGCCGGGGTCGGCAGCGAGCACCCCGAGGCGATGGTGGCCAAGGTCAAGCAGACCGGGGCGCGGATCGGCATCGCCCACGACGGCGACGGCGACCGGTGCGTCCTGTGCGACGAAAAGGGGGAGCTCCTGGACGGAGACGAGATTCTCACGCTGCTGGCGCTGCGCGCGCTGGCCGAAAACCGCCTGGCGAACCGGACGCTGGTGGTCACGGTGCAGAGCAACCTCGGCGTCGACGCGGCGGTGGCCGCGGCGGGCGGCCGCACCGTGCGCACCGCGGTGGGCGACCGCTATGTCGTCGAGCGCATGCTGGCGGAAGGAGCCAGCTTGGGCGGCGAGGCGTCGGGCCACATCCTGCTGCCGGAAATCTCCCCCACGGGCGATGGGCTCGCGGCCGCGCTCAAGGTGCTCGAGGCGATGGTGGCGACGGGCAAGCCGCTGTCGGAATTGCGGCAGGTGCTCCGGAAGTTCCCCCAGGCCACGGCCTCGCTGGCGGTCCGCAAGCGCGTTCCGCTGGCGGAATTGCCGAAGCTGACCGCGGCGATTTCCGCCCTGGAGCAGGAGCTGGGCGACCGGGGCCGGGTGCTGGTGCGGTATTCGGGCACTGAGCCCAAGCTGCGCTTTCTCGTCGAAGGTCCGGACAGCGGCACGGTGAACGCGGGCCTGGCGCGCCTGGAAGCCGCGGCCCGGGCCGATTTCTCGTAAGTCCGCTTAGCCGTTTGCCCGCGGCGACGGCGCGGAGAATGCCCGATCCCCGGGGGCGTTGCGCTTTGCCCGCGGCCGCGGAAATTGGAGCATGGATCTCAAGGGGAAACTGGTGCACTGGCTGCGCGACGCGCATGCGCTCGAGCGGGCCGTCGAGAAAATTCTGGAAGGCCACGCGCGCGCGGCCCGGGCGTATCCGGAGCTGGCGGAGCGGCTGCTGTCCCACCTCGGCCAGACCCACGAGCATGTGGCGCGCGTGGAAAAGGGCCTGCGGCTTTTGGGTTCGGACCCCTCCGCCTCGGAAACGGCGGCCGGTCGGATTCTCGGCTCCCTGCAGAGCGCGGCGAGCCTCGCCCTGCCCGATCCCGTGGTGACCAGCGTTGCCGGGGACTATGCGCTCGAGCATCTGGAGATCTCGACGTACACGGCGATCGTCGCCGCGGCCGAGGCAGCGGACCAGGAGGAGATCGCCGAGTTGAGCCGCCGGACCATCGCGGAGGAAAAGGAAATGGCCGACTGGCTCCGCGAGTACCTGCCGCTCCTCAGCGTGAAGTACCTCACCGCCTGAAAATCAAGGCGGTCGTGGATCGGATTCCGCCGCGGGCGGCCCGCGCCCGGGGCGAACGGGACCGCGAGCGTATCCGGGACACGCTCGCGCTCGCCGCCGGCGCTACTGCGCCCAGTGGAGCGCATTGAGCAGCGCCGCCAGCCGGTAGCCGGCGAGCGTCAGGCGCCGGCGCACCACGGGCAGCGCGCGCTCGTCGTAGTCCGGCGGAAGCGTGATGGCGATTTCGCGGATGCCGCCGTTGTCGTTGAGTTCGGCCGCGCCGAACGTGATCCCGGAATAGGCGATGCGGGCCGCCCTGATGCTCTCGGTGGCCCACGCCTCCGCCCAGTGGTGGTAGTCGCCCGCGGTGGCGGCTTCGGGCGGGGCGCCCTCGGCCATCATGAGCTTGGCCAGCGCGGCCGACTGCCGCGAATGCGCCAGCTTGATGACCAGCCCCGTGTCCCAGTAGCCGTGC
>DASRSH010000013.1:0-23418 GCA_035656575.1 Opitutaceae bacterium | reverse complement strand
GCTTCAAGATCGACGAAGCGCCGCGCGAAAATCGACCGAAACCGCCCGAGGTGGGCTCTCAGCCCATCGCTGGAAGGTTTCGGCCGGTTATCGCCCGGCGTCTTCCCTCGAGATTGAAGTGATTTTCATGAAAAATTGGGGTTAAGGGGGCAGTCTCGCCGTGATGTGGAAGCGGCGTCCCGCCGCTTCTCCCGCGCAGCAAGCGGCGGGACGCCGCTTCCACCGGGCTCGAGTCCGGACAGGGCATCTTCGCATTCGACGAAAGCTACGCCTCATAGCGGCCGTCCGGCCGCTTCACGATTGTCCCTTTCAGTTCCAGCGCCAGCACCGTCGCGCTCGCCCGGGCCGCAGGCAGACGGCTGCGAGCGATGAGCTCGTCAAGCCCCAGGCGCTCTCCTTCACGCAGCGCCGCCACAATGAGCCTTTCGTCCTGCCCGGAAGGCGCCCGCCGGGACGCGCCGACCGGAGCGATCACCCCGGCCCCCGCCGCGACCACCGCAAATCCCAGCTCCGCGAAGAGGTCCTCGGCCCCTGTGACGAGCGCGGCGCCCTCGCGGATCAGCTGGTGGCACCCGGCGCTGCCGGCCTGATCGATGCGCCCCGGCACGGCGCCGACCGTCCTCCCCTGCTCGCAGGCAAAGTCGGCGGTGGTCATCGCCCCGCCATTCATCGGACTCTCCGCCACGACCGTGATGACGCTCAGCCCGGCGATGATCCGGTTGCGCTGGATGAAGGTGTATTTTCCGGGCGCCTGATTCGGCGGATACTCCGACACGAGGGCGCCGTGGCGGGCAACGTCGGCCGCGAGCTGCCGGTGCTCGCTGGGATAGATGACGTCCACGCCGGACCCCAGGACGGCGATGGTCTTTCCGCCGGCTTCCAACGCCCCCCGATGCGCCGCCGCATCGATGCCGCGGGCCAGGCCGGAAACGACCCAGGCGCCACGCGCCGCCAGCATGCGCGCGAGCCCGCGCGCCGCCTCCTCGCCGTAGCGGGTCGAATGGCGCGTCCCCACGATCGCCACGCAGGTCGCCGCGGGGTCCATTTCTCCTTTTACCCACAGCCGGGCGGGCGGGTCATGGATCTTGGCCAGCAGCGGCGGATAGCGGGCGTCGCCCAGTGCGATCATCCTCTACTATGGCAAGGGCGAGGTGATTTGCCGCGGCGGCTGCGGCCGAGGTCTCCCCCCCGTACGAACCGGGGACCGCCCAGACCCGTCCTTCCGGCTACAGGAGCCGATCGTACGCTGCCCGCACCCGGCGCAACCGGTCTGCTTGCACAGCGGCCTGCTTTCGCGCGATGCGGCGCGCGAGCGCGCGGCCTGCGCCCGCGGGCGTCCCCGCGCGAAACGGCGGTTTCGGATCGTATTGGATCATCAGCTGGATTTCCCGGGCCGCCGCCTTTCCGGCCAGCTTCGCCGCCAGTTCCAGGCCGAAGTCGATGCCCGAGGTCACGCCGCCGGCGGTGATGAACTTGCCGTCGGCCACCACCCGCCGCCGGGAAGGGATGGCCCCCAGCTCCTTGAGCAGCGGCAGGCTCAGCCAGTGACACGCCGCCCGGCGGCCCCGCAGCAGGCCGGCGGCGCCGAGCAGGAGCGACCCGGTGCACACCGCCGTCACGTACTTCGCCCGGCCGGCCTGCCGGCGCACAAATTCGAGGGCGCGCTTGTCCGCCAAAAGCGCGTTGATCCCGGAGCCGCCCGCGACGCACAGGACCTCAAGCGGCGGACAATTCCGGAAATCGACATCGGGCAGGACTCGGAGTCCAAAGGCCGCGGTGACGACGCCCCTCCGCGGCGCGACCAGCAGCACCCGCGCTCCCGGCACCCGTGCCAGCACCTCATGCGGCCCGGTGGCATCCAGCTGCGTCATCCCGTCGAAAATGAGGATGCCGATCCTCACCGCCGAAGCACCGCGGGAAAGTGGTCGATCAATCCGGTCACCGTCGCCGCCGTCTGCCCGCGGGATTGCGCCAAGGCGTCGGCCGCCAAGCCATGCCACACGGCCGCCCGGCAAGCGGCCCGCAGCGGCGGGGGCCAATCGGCGGCAGGCGGATCGGCTCTCGAGCCTTCCCGCGCCGGCAGGGCCGGTTTCGCCGGATGCGTGGCTTCCGCGGCCAGCATCGCCAGCTGGCCCGCGGCCAGGCCCGCGAGGACGTCGCCGCTGCCGCCCCGGGCCAGGATCGGACCGCCAAAAAAACTGTGGTAAACGCGCAGGCCCGCCGCCTGGGCTTCGCGCTTCCGGCCGCCGCCGGCCGTGAGCCCTGAGCACACCCGCGTCACCGGCCCCTTGAGGATGACCGTGGCGCCCGTTCGGGCGCAATATTCTCTCAGCGGCGCCCCGCCCGCTATCCGCGCAAACTCGCCCGCGTGCGGCGTGAGCAGAAGCGGGCCCGCGGCGGCCTCAATCACCTCCGGCTGGAGGGCATCCCCATCCACCAGCACCGGAAGGCCCGCCGTGGCCGCGACCTCCTTCACCAGCGCCAGCGTCTCCGGCGCGCGCGCCATGCCGGAACCCAGCGCGATGGCGTTCGCCCGCGCCAGGCGCTCCAGCAGCAGATGCCGGCCTTCCCACGCCAGCCCGCCTTGCGGCGTCTCCGGCCAGCCCACCCAGATGGCCTCCGGCGCGCGGGCGGCGTAGGCCGCCGCCAGCGACTCCGGCACGAACGCCGTGACCAGTCCGACCCCGCTGTGCAGCGCGGCCATCACGTTCATGAGCACGGCCCCCGGATAGCTGCGCGACCCGCCCAGGATGAACACGTGCCCGTACGTCCGCTTGTCGCCCCACGCCGGCCTCAGTCCGGCCAGCGGAGCCAGGATCCCCGCCGTCAGGACGCGATCCAACGCGGGAACGTCGCTCCCCCCGCCGAAAAATCCCAGGTCCAGGTACCGGATCCGGCCGGCATTCCCCTGCTCCACGGCCTCCGCCTTCACCGAACCGGTCGCGTAGGTGAAATCGGCGCGGAACGCATGCGGATCGCCCAAGCCGCTGGGCAGGTCCACCGCCGCGCGCAGCCGCACCTCCAGTGCGTTCGCCTTGCGCAGCACCGCCGCCGCCTCGGCCGGCAGCGGCGGGCGAAACTGGAAGCCGAAGATGCCGTCGAGGGAAAGATCATAGCGCGGCTCGCCCGTCCATCCGGCCCCGCCGGCCTGCACGACCCGCACCCGCCCGCGGCCCGCCTGCTGCAGGTTCTGCCAGGCGCGGGCGGCCAGCGGTTTGAGCGAACGTTCGCCGAAGGCGAACACCAGATCCGCGGCCGCCTGCGGCCAGGCGGCCAGCAGGGTCTGGACCGCGGTGATCGCGTCGCCGCCATTGTTGCCCTTGCCCACCAGGGCCAGCACCCGGGCACGCTCCCAGCCGTGTCCCGCTTCCAATCCGTCCCGCGCCACGGCGGCCGCGATGGCGGCGCCGGCGGCCTGCATCGCGGACCACTCCCGCCCCTCGTCACCGCCAAAAAAGCCCTTTTCGAAATCGGCGGCCTGGCGGCAGGTCAGGATGGGGGGCGTCAGCAACGGATCCATGGGGCTCCTTTTCAGCAGGCTTTGACCGCGGACGGCGGGCCTTCGCTCCACGCGTTCACTTGTTTCCCTCGCCGGGCAGCCCCAGGCTCTTGCGAAAGGCCTTGGCGTTTTCCTGATCGACCGCGTGCAGCCATTGCTCGCGCTGCTCCTCCGTCTCGGTGAATTCCAGCGGCGCGTTTTCCGGCACGCCGTGATCCTTGATCGGCCGGTCCAGGCGCGGAATGCTGCGATAAAAATAGACCCCGTTCGCCGCCCGCACGATCTGATAGCAGTCGTCGTATTGGTTGGTATCGGTGTCGAACAGCGCCACCTCCGTCGTGTCGTCGGTCCACTCCGCGTACTGCGACCAGCCCTCGAAGACGCTTTCGATCGTGGTCAGCCGCAGCGGCGGCAGCGGCTTGGGCGCCGCCGGCTCCACCGCGGATGGCGCCGGCGGCTCGGGCTGCCGCCTGCGGTCGGGCGGCGGCAGCAGGATCACAAACAAGGCGCCGAGCAGAAAACCCAGGGTGGCCCAGGAAAAGGCCAGCGACGGCTTGCGCGGCGCCGGAGGGGGCGCCGCCGCATTCTCGGGATCCGGTCCGGAGCTCACGATGGGTGGCGCACGAGCGCCGCCACAGCCATAGCGACCGTTTGCGTGTGCGACAAGCTGACGAGCACGCCGGTGGCGCCCACTTCCCGCAGCAGCGCCTCCCCGGCCGCATCCAGCCGGACCAGCGGCTCCATCCTGTCGCCGTGCGCGATGGCGGCCGATTTCCAGCCCAGCCGCGCGCCGATCCCCGTCGTAAAGGCCTTGGAAACCGCCTCCTTGGCCGCAAACCGCGCCGCCAAATGCGGGTACGGATTGGCCTTGGCCAGGCAATAGGCGCGCTCCTCGTCGCTGAAGACTCGGTGCAGGAAGCGCTCGCCCTGCCGCTCCACCGCGCGCCGGATCCGTTCCACCTCGATGACGTCGCAGCCCAGCCCGAGCACCACGCCGCCGGGCGGCAGCAGCAGCGGGGGGAGGCTCACGCCGCCCCCGCCATGCGCCGCTTCATCTCGCGGACCGCCTCCTCGAGGCCGGTGGCCAGCGCGCGGCTGAGAATGCTGTGGCCGATATTCAGCTCGTGCAGATGCGGAATTTCGCGCACCTCGGCGATGTTCACGTAATTGATGCCGTGGCCGGCGTTGACCGTCAGGCCCAGCTCCTTGGCGCGCACCGCGCCGACCCGCAGCCGCTGCAGTTCCGCCGGGCGGCCGGGCCCGTAGTAGGCATGGGCGTAGGCGCCGGTGTGCAGCTCGACCCACGGGGCGCCCACTTCCGCGGCGGTGTCGATCTGCCGCTCGTCCGGATCGATGAACAGGCTGACCGCGATCCCGGCCGCCGCCATCTCCGCGACGCAGTCGCGCACGCGCTCGCGCGCGTCGGCGGCATCCAGGCCGCCTTCCGTCGTCACTTCGCGGCGGTTCTCCGGCACCAGGCAGACCGAATCAGGCTTCACCTTGAGCGCGAGCGCGGTCATCGCGGGCGTGACGGCCATCTCCAGGTTGAGCCGGGTCGCGATCGTCTCGCGCAGGCGCCACACGTCCGCCTCCTGGATATGGCGCCGGTCCTCGCGCAGGTGAACCGTGATGCCGTCGGCTCCCGCCCGCTCGGCCAGCAGCGCCAGCGCCACCGGATCGGGCTCGACCGGGCCTCCCGCCGCCTGTCCCGCTTCGCGGTACCGCGCCTGGCGCAGCGTGGCCGCGTGGTCGATATTGACCCCCAGCAGCATCATTTTCGCTGGGTGATCGGCACGTAGTCGCGCTTGACCGGCCCGACGTAGAGCTGCCGCGGGCGGTAGATCCTTCCCTTGGGGCTGGCGGCCACCTCGCGCCAATTCGCGATCCAGCCCGGCGTGCGCCCGATGGCGAAGATCACCGTGAACATGTTCACCGGTATGCCGAGGGCGCGCATGATGATGCCGCTGTAGAAGTCGACGTTGGGGTAAAGCTTGCGCGAGACGAAATAGTCGTCCCGCAGCGCCGTTTCCTCCAGCTTCTTGGCGATCGCCAGCAGGGGATCGTCGACGCCCAGCTTCTTGAGCACATCGTCGCAGACCTTCCCGATGATCTTGGCGCGGGGATCGAAATTGCGGTAGACCGCATGCCCGAAGCCCATCAGCCGGCGGCCCTTGTCGCCGGATTTGGCGGCCTGGATGAAGCGGGTGCCGTCGTCGCCTTCGTCATGGATCGACTGGAGCATGTTCACCACCGCGACGTTGGCGCCGCCGTGCAGCGGCCCGGACAGGGCGCAGACGCCGGCGGAGAGGGAGGCGAACAGATTGGCCGCGCTCGAGCCGACCATCCGCACGGTGGACGTCGAGCAGTTCTGCTCGTGATCGGCGTGCAGCAGCAGCAGGGTGTTGAGCGCCCGCGCGACTTCCGGCACGGCCGTGTAGTCCTGGTACGGCTCCGAGAACATCATGTGCAGGAAATTCTCGCAGAAAGGCAGCTCCTGCTTGGGGAAGATGTACGGCAGGCCCTTCTGATAGCGGTAGATCATCGCCCCGATGGTGCGGATCTTCGAGATGGCCATGGCTGCGGCCAGGTCGAAGCTGGCCAGATCCCGCGTGAAGTCGTTGGTCGCCAGGTGGGGGTAGTGCGCCGCCAGGGAGGCCACGATCGAGGACAGCATCGCCATCGGCGGGGCGTCCTTGGGGAAGCCCTCGAAGATGCGCTGCATCTGGGTTTCGATCGCGGCGTTCTGCCGGAGACGCAGGCCGAATTCCTTGCGTTTGGCCGGCGAAGGCAATTCCCCGTAGATGATCAGATAGGCCGTTTCGACAAAATCGCTGTGCTGCGCGAGCTGCTCGATGGGGTAGCCCCGGTGGCGGAGGATGCCGTTCTCCCCGTCGAGGTAGGTGATCGAACTCTCGCACGACGCCGTGTTGCCGTAGCCCTGGTCAAAACAGAGATAGCCGGCTTCGGCGCGCAGCTTGCGGGTGTCGACCGCACGCTCCCCTTCCGAACCGACCATGGCGGGAAGGGGAAATTCCTGTTCGTCGATCTTGAGCGCAGCCGTGTGAGCCATGGGTACAGCGAAGCTAAAACCGCACCGGTTGCAAAGAAATCTCCCGGCCTTAAGCCGCTTGGGCGGCGATAGAAGCGAAGTTTTTGTAGATCTGAAGCCCCTTGGCCTGGCTCTTTTCCGGGTGGAACTGGGTGGCGAAGGCCCGGCCGCGCCCCAGGGCCGCCGTAAAAGGACCGCCGTAGTCCGCCTCGGCCAGCACGATCGACGGGTCTTCCGGCCGGCAGTGATAGCTGTGGACGAAGTACACCATCTCGCCCTCCGGCGCGAGATGCGCCGCCAACGGGGATCCCGGCTGGCGGAAGCGCAGCGAATTCCACCCCATGTGGGGCACCTTCAAATCCGGGGGCAGCCGGAAGCGAACGACCTTGCCCGGAAACACCCCCAAGCCCCGGACATCGCCTTCCTCGGAGGAGTCGAAAAGCGCCTGCATGCCGAGGCAAACCCCCAGAAAGGGCCGATCCGCGGCGATCCACTCCCGGACCGACCCATCGAGGCCGCTCCGGCGCAGCGAAGCCACGCAGTCGCGCAGGGCGCCAACCCCCGGGAGCACGAGACCCCGCGCGCCCGAGCGCGCCAGTTCCTCCGGCGTCCGCACAACAGCCGGCTCCGCCTGGGCCGCTTCCAGCGCCTTGGTCACGCTGCGCAGGTTGCAGATGCCGGTATCGATGACCGCGATCGCGGCGCCGCTCATAGCGAGCCTTTGGTGGAAGGCAGCCGGCCCTCCATCCGCGGGTCGAGGGAGGTCGCGATGTCGAGGGAGCGCGCCAGGCCCTTGAAGATGGCCTCGGCGACGTGGTGAGGGTCCTCGCCGTACAGGAGCGACACGTGCAGGTTGGCGCCCAGCGCGTTGCTGAACGCGCGGCAAAATTCCTTCACCAGCACCAGATTGAAGTCGCGCACGAACATCGTCGGGGTCTCCGCCTGGTAGACCAGATGCGGCCGCCCCCCGATGTCGATGACCACGCGAACCAGCGTCTCATCCATCGGCAGCAGGAAGAACCCGTAGCGCCGGATCCCCAGCTTCTCGCCCAGCGCCTGGCGGATCGCGCCGCCCAGCACCAACCCCACGTCCTCGACCGTGTGATGATAGTCCACCGCCACATCGCCCTTGGCCTTGACCGTCAGGTCGAACAGCCCGTGCTTCGCCAGCAGCGTCAGCATGTGGTCGAAAAACGGCACTCCCGTCTCGACGCGGCCTTCGCCCCGCCCGTCCAGATCGATCGACAGCTCGATGTCGGTCTCCGCGGTCTTCCGCGTGAGCGTGACTATCCGGCGATGGGTATCCTTTGCCATGCGTCGAGGGCTCGATTGAGGCGGTTCATTTCGTCGTCCGTGCCGACAGTGACCCGCAGGAATGAGGCGGTCAAGGCGTGGCTGGGGAAGTGCCGCACCAGGATCTTCTGGGCGTAAAGGTATTCATACGCCAGGCGCGCGATCGCCGGCCCCGTCTCGCCCAGCCGGCCGCGGGGCTCGGTGAACAGGAAGTTGGCCTGCGACGGGTAGGTGAACCATTCGCGGTCCTGCGTCCACTGCCGATAGCTGGCGTCCCGCGTCGCCCGGATCCGCGCGACCAGGTCCTCGTGATAGGCCCGGTCCTTGAGCGCCGCCGCCGCCGCCGCCTGCGACAGCCGGCTCACGTTGTAGCTGTCGCGCACCCGGTCCAGCCAGCCGATGATTTCCGGATCGGCCAGCGCGTACCCGACGCGAATTCCCGCGAGGGCATAGGCCTTGGAAAGGGTCCGCACGACGACCAGGTTGCGATGCCGGGGCAGCAGCGCGATGGCGGACTGCTCCGCGAACGGCGCATAGGCCTCGTCCACCACCAGGATGCCCCGGTAATGCGCGAGGATGGCCGCGATTTCCGCATGGGTGTAGCCCACCCCGCTGGGCGCGTTCGGCGAGGTCAGAAAGAAGATCGCCGAGCGGGACCGGCCGATCCGTTCCACCGGCAGCCGAAACGAACGGTCGAATTCGACCTTTTCCGCGGCCCCGCCCTGCACGCCGATCAGCACCGGATACAGGGAATAGCTCGGCACGGTGAATCCCGCGGGCGCCTCGGGCCCGCAGCAGCAGCGCACCAGCAGGTTCAGGAGGTCGTCGGACCCATTCCCGACGCAGACCTGCTCCGGCGCCACCGCATGCAGTTCGGCAATCACGGACCGCAGCGGCCCCGCCGACGGATGGGGATAGAGGCGCAGGGCGGCCCCGCCCTCGCCGATCTCCGCCCGCAATGCCGCCGCCACGGCCGGGCTGGGCGGATACGGACATTCGTTCGTGTTGAGCTTGGTCCACCCCGGCTCCGAGGGCTGCAGGCCCGGAACATAGGCCTGCATGGCCAGCACATGCGGCAGCGCCGAGGTCATGGGCTTCACTCGAGGCGCAGGGCCGCCGAGCGGCCATGCGCGTCCAGCCGCTCCATGGCCGCGAACGCCGCGAGCGTGGGGGCGGCCGCCCGCAGCGAGCGGGGGCCGTATTCGACCAAGCTGGTGCGGCGCAGGAAATCGGCGGTGCGCAAGCCGCTGGAAAAGCGCGCCGCGCGCGCCGTCGGCAGCACGTGGCTCGGGCCGGCCGCAAAATCGCCGAGCACGGTCGGGCTCTCGTTGCCGATGAAGATCGCTCCGGCCGTGGTGATGGCGCGGGTCAGCCGCCGCGCGGACGCGCGCCCCACCATCAGCTGCAGGTGCTCCGGCGCGACGTAGTTGGCCACCGCCGCCGCCTCGTCCGGCGAATCCGCCTCGGCGACGAAAAAGCCCTCGTCGAGCACGCGGACGATCTTGGCGGAACGCCCGCTGATCTTCACCTGCCGGGCGGCCTCGGCCAGAATGGTGTCGGCCACGCTCCGCTTCCTTCCGTCCAAGGTCACGAGAAAGATCTTCTCCCGTCCGCTGCCGTGCTCGGCCTGCGCGAGGAGGTCGGCGGCGGCGTAGGCCGCCTCCGCGGTGGCGTCCGCCACCACCATGACTTCGCTCGGGCCCGGAAGCGAATCCACGCCCACCACGCCGAAAACTTGCCGCTTGGCCTCGCAGACGTAGGCGTTGCCCGGCCCGAAGATCTTGTCCACCGCCGGTATGGATTGCGTCCCGTAGGCCATCGCCGCGATCGCCTGCACCCCGCCGATGCGGTAAACCTCGGTGACGCCCGCCACGGCCAGCGCGGCGAGAATGCCCGGGGCGATCTCTCCGGCGCCCTTGGCGGGGGTGAACGCCGCGATCTCGGGGCAGCCGGCGATGCGGGCGAGCGTGGCCGTCATCAGGACGGTCGACACGAGCGGCACTTCGCCGCCCGGAATGTACAGCCCCACCCGGCGGATGGGATCGAACTTCTCACCCACGCGCCCGCCGTGGCGGTTGCGGGCGAGCCAGCCCTTCGGCAGGCCGCGGGCATTGAAGTCGCGGATGCTCCGATGCGCGCTGACCAAGGCGGCGCGTTCGCGGGCCGGCAGCTTCCGCATCGCCGCGCGGACATCCGCCGCGGGAACACGAAAGTCGGCGGGCCCAAAGCGGGCTCCGTCGAACTTGGCGGCGTATGCCGCCACCGCGCGGTCGCCGCGCGCCCGAACATCGGCCAGAATGGCGGCCACGGCCTGCCCGATCGACGGCGGCGCCGCGGCCTCGCGGCAAAACTCCGCGAGGGCCGCCCAAAAGCCCGTCTCTCCGACCCGGGCGCGCGTCGTCACGGTTGGGGAGGCGGAGTTGCCGGCGGCGCCGCGGAAGCGGCCGACGAGGGAACTGCGGGCGCCGGGGCGGCGGCTTTCGCGGCCGGGGCGGGCGCAGCGGGGCTGGGCTGATACTCCACCGGCAGCGGCGGCGGCGGGGTCGCAAAATAGCTTTCCGGCAGGTCCTCGTTGACCGCGATGTGATCCAGAATCGTCACCGTCGTCAGCGTCCCCTTGCCATCGGTCGGCTCCTCGATGGTGATCACGCGCGGAAACTTGATGCCCGCGACGACCTGGTAGCCCTTTTCGCGGATTTGCGCGCCCGACTTCGAACGCGTGAAGACCAGCCGGCCCGTTTCCAGGTCGAAGTAGCGGTCGTACACGACCCGGTCGGTGTGCGCGAACTCGACCTCCTCGCACTTGACCCCGTCGATGGTCGCGGGCCCCAGGTCCTTCATCGTTCCCCCCACCCGGTCGATGCCGCGGTAGAAGTACAGGTTTTCCCAGGTGTCGGCGCGGAGCATCCGCACCTGGTCGACGCCGAGGATCGTGAAGGTCTCGGGCCGGCGCGGATCAAACTGCGCGGGATCGCCCGGTCCCCGCCGCTGCTGGAGAAACCAGCCGTCATAGCCATCGAGCACGCGGCGGTCGATCGCGTCCGGCGCGATGCGCAGCAGGCTTTCCTCCCACGGCTTCTGGAAAACGATGTCGAGTTTGGCGCTGCGCTTGGACGCCGGATCGCCATTGAATACCGCCGTCATCGTCCCGGTCATGTGCAGCGCGTGCACGTTAGCCAGGTCGCTTTCGCTGCCCAGGAAGGCCCGCGCCTTGGCAATGATCGGCGGCTCATCGTCGGCCGCGGCGAAAAGCGGCAACACCGCAGCCGCCAAGGACAAGCATAAGGCGAATCGATTCATGGCCAACAGGAGAGACTAAAACCTCCGCCGAATGTTGCCACTTTATTCCCACTCGATCGTGGCGGGCGGCTTCGAGCTGACGTCGAGAACCACCCGGGAAACTCCCCGCACTTCGTTGGTGATCCGGCTGGAGATGCGCTGCAGCAGGTCGTAGGGCAGCCGCGTCCAGTCGGCCGTCATGGCGTCGATGCTCTCCACGATCCGCAGCGCGATCACATAAGCGTAATTGCGTTCGTCGCCCACCACCCCCACCGACCGCACCGGCAGAAAGACGCAAAAGGACTGCCAGACCTTCCAGTACCATTCGCTGGCCATCATCTCCTGCTGCAGGATGACGTCCGCCCGCCGCAGGATTTCCAGCTTGTCGCGCGTGATCTCGCCCAGCACGCGCACGCCCAGTCCCGGCCCGGGGAACGGCTGGCGCCAGACGACCTCGCGCGGCAGGCCGAGCGCCGCCCCCACCCGGCGCACCTCGTCCTTGAACAGCTCGCGCAGGGGCTCGAGCAGCCGGAGCTTCATCCGCTCCGGCAGGCCGCCGACGTTGTGATGGGACTTGATGAGCGCCGCCGGATTGTTGCCGATCGCGACGCTCTCGATCACGTCGGGATACAGCGTCCCCTGGGCGAGAAAATCCGCATGTCCGATCGTGCGCAGCGACTTTTCGAACACGGCGACGAACGTGCGGCCGATGATCTTGCGCTTGGCCTCGGGGTCGGTGACGCCCCTGAGCCGCCGCAGGAAAAGCGCCGAGGCGTCGACCACGCGCACGTCGATGCGGAAATGGCGCCGGTAGAGCGCCTCCACCGCCTCCCGCTCGCCCTGGCGGAGCAGGCCGTTGTCCACGAACACGCACGTCAGCTGCTTGCCGATGGCCCGGTGGATGAGGGCCGCGGCGACGGACGAGTCCACGCCACCGGAAAGGCCGAGGATGACGCGCCGCTTGCCGACGGTGACCCGGATGTCCGCCACGGCGTGGGCAATGTAGTCCTTGGTCGTCCAATCCCCTGCGGCGCCGCACACCCCGGCGAGAAAATTGCGCAGGATGTCCACCCCCCGTTCGGTGTGGAACACTTCGGGGTGAAACTGGATGCCGTAAAAGCCGCGGCGGCGGTCCTCGATCGCCGCGTAGGGCGAATTCTCCGTGGTGCCGATCGCGGCGAACCCGGGCGGCAGCGCGGTCAGGCGGTCGCCGTGCGAATTCCACACCCGCAGGGAGCGCGGCAGCCGCGCAAAGAGCCGGCCCGGCTTCACCACCTTGAGCGTGCCGTGCCCGTACTCGCGGTGATCGCTCTTGGCCACGCGGCCGCCGAGCAGGTGCCCCATGAGCTGGATGCCGTAGCAGATGCCCAGCACCGGGACACCCAGCTCGAAAATGCCGGGATCGGGCCGCGGCGCCGACCGCGAAAAGACCGAGCTCGGTCCGCCCGAGAGGATGATGCCGATGACGCCGTCCTGTTTCAGGTCCTGCGCCGGGGTCGCGAAGTGGTAGATCTTGGAAAAGACCGAGCACTCACGCACGCGCCGCGCGATCACCTGGGTGTATTGCGAGCCGAAGTCGAGGACGGCGATCGTCTGGGCCATATTACGTCACAATGGAAGAGCCGCCGCACAGCAAGTGGAATTGGCACGCGGCGGCGGATTTGGCCGCAGCGCCTATCTGGCGGCGATCGCCTCGTAGTTGAATTCCCCGCGCAGGCGGATGTCGGCGGACGAGGACCCGACCCAGACATCGAATTCCCCCGGGTCGGCGACCCAATCGTTCTTTTCGGGGTCGAAATACGACAAATCGGCCCGGTTCAGGGACAGGGTCACCGTCTTGCTCTCGCCGGGCGCGAGCACGATTCGGCGAAAGCCCTTCAGCTCCTTGAGCGGACGGTCGATCCGGGGATGGGGCTGGTGCACGTACAGTTCGGCCACCTCGGCGCCCGGACGTTCGCCCGTATTGCGGACCGTGAAGGTCACCGTGGCGCCCTGCGCCGAAGGGACCACCTGGAGGCCGCTGTAGGCGAATGTCGTATAGGACAGGCCGTAGCCGAAAGGAAAGAGCGGCTCGATGCCCCGCTTGTCGAATCCGCGGTAGCCGACGTAGATGCCCTCGGCATAGGTCACGTGAAGGTTCACGCCGGGGTAATCGGAATAGGCGGTGGAATCCTCGTAACGCTTCGGCCACGTCACCGGCAGCTTGCCGGAGGGATTGATCTGGCCGAAAAGGGCTTCGCCGACGGCCCGGCCGCCCTCCTGGCCGCTGAACCACGAGCACAGGACGCCGGGGACCTGGCCCAGCCACGACGCCGTGGCGACGGGCGAGCCCGCGATCACGACGACCACCGTCCGCGGATTGGCCGCGGCGACCGCGGCGATCAGCTCCTCCTGGCCGGCGGGCAGCTGCATCGTCGTCCGGTCAAAGCCTTCGGATTCCTGGATATTCGAGTCGCCCACCACGACCACGGCGGCGTCGCATTGCGCCGCCACGGCGGCCGCCTCCTTGCGCAGTTCCGCCAGACGCTCCTCCGAAGGCAGCGGGGCGTTCTTCGCGCCCACCATGGGCGCTCCCAGCGCATAGATCACATGCACGTCGCGCCCGGCCGCCTCCCGCACGCCCTGCAGCACGCTGATCGCATACTTGGGCTGCACATAGGAGCTTCCCCCGCCCCCGGTGCGCGCCACCTCCGCATTGGGGCCGATGACGGCGACCGCGTGCATGCCCGAGGCGATCCAGGGCAGCGCCTGATTGTCGTTCTTGAGCAGAATGACGCCCTCCTCGGCCGCGCGCCGGGCGACCGCGCGCTGGGGCGGCGTGTCCACCAGGCCGCCCCCGCGATGGGGGTGGTCAAACAGGCCGGCCGTGAACATGACCCGCAGGATGCGCCGGACCGAGTCGTCCACCCGCTCCTGCGAGACCTGGCCGGACTTGACCGCGGCCATCACCTTCGGCGCCTCCAGCCAGCCGCCGCTGTTGCCGGACAGCCGGGTCGACGGCAGGGCGAACCAATAATGGAACGGCGCGCCGCCCGGCATTTCCAGATTCATGCCGGCGTTGATCGGGCCGGGCGTGCTGTAGGTGCTGCCCCAGTCGGAAATGACGAAGCCGCGAAAACCCCACTTCCGCTGCAGGGTGTCGCGCAGCAGATACGGATTCTCCGAGCACCATTGCCCGTTGACCTTGTTGTAGGCCGACATCACGGCCCAGGCCCCGCCTTCGGTCACGGCGGCCTTGAACGCGGGCATATAAATCTCGTGGAGCGTGCGCGCGTCGATCTGCTCGTCGATCCGGTGCCGCTCGAATTCCTCGTTGTTCGCGTCGAAGTGCTTCACCGCGGGGATGACGCCCTCGGACTGCACCCCCTTGACCCACGCGACCGCCAGGCGGGCGGCCAGGTACGGATCCTCGCCGAAACCCTCGAAGTTGCGCCCCCACAGCGGGACCCGGTTGATGTTCACCGTCGGCCCCAGGATCATATCCCGCCCGAAAGCCTTGACCTCCTGGCCGAGCACCTGCGCGACCCGGCCGGCCAGCGCGGTGTCCCAGCTCGACGCCAGCGCGATGCCGGAGGGGAACGCCGTCGTGGTCACGCGGTGGGGCTCCTGCATGGTGACGGACGACGGGCCGGTCCAATTGCGCACCCCCAGCGGTCCATCGGCCATCTTGATTGAGGGAATCCCCAGCCGGGGAATCGCCCGGCTCTCCATCCACCCCTGCCCCGCCAGCATGCTGTCGCGCTCCGGGACGGTCATCCGCGACAGCAGGTCATCGACACGCTCCTCCACCGGCCGGCCGGGGTCCTGGTATGGCAGCGGGGATCCGGCGCCGACGCCATATCCGGTGAACGCAGCCAGGCCCAGTCCGCAAGCCAGTCGAATCTTCATGGGGGAACCGGCAGAAAAGCGGAGCCCTCGGCCGGATGCAACCCGCTACTCCGCCCCAGCCCGAGTCAGCTCCCGGGCCCGGAGGAAAGTTCGACCAGGGCCAGGCCGTGGACGGGCAGCGTCAGCTTCAGCGTCTCGCCTTGCAGGGGGAAAAGGGTCGGCGGCGGCATCTGGGCCGCGGCCTGCAGGGCCTTGACCTGCTGGAAACTGGGATAGGCGGGCGCGCCCATCTTCTCCCAGGCGCCGAGGGCCGAGCCGCGGTCCGCGTCGAGGAACTGCACGCGGGCGGACCGCGCGCCTTTCCAGCCCGAGAATTCGATCAGGTAATCCTGGCCGGCGGCGGCGGCCCGCGAAGTCACCTCCGGGGGGGCGTAGTTCCACACCGCCAGGGCGAGCGAGCCGTCGGTCCGACGGGTCGCCAGCACCCAGGGTGCGGGCGCGGGAATGCGCTCGGTTCCCAGCCGGTGAAACAGGGCAAAGGCATTGTAGGACGCCTTGGGGATGTGCCCCTCGGCGATCAGGCCGTACCCGCCGTAAAACGGCCGGGTGGTCACCCCCTGCTCGTCGAAGACGTCCGAGAAATCCCAATACGACATCATCGTCGCGAACCCGTCGCAGCGGCGGATCGTGTCGGCGAGCCAGGGCCCCATGAAGGCCGAGTCGGTGACCGCGCTGTCGTTGCTCGCCGTCGCGTTGAACTCGCTCCAGATGATCGGCAGGTGCGGCAGCGCCGACTGGCCCACCTCGCGGTACACCTTCTTCACCGCCAGGCTCACCATGTCCTCCATGTTGGCCACGGGCGCATTCGGCCCGAGGACGAATTGGGGATCGTTGCCGTAGATGTGGGTCGAAACGAAGTCCACTGGGACCTTGTTGTCCGCGCAGTGCTTGATGAATTCGGGGATCCACGCCGCCTGCGCCGTGGCCGGACCGCCCACGCGGATGGACGGGGCCACCGACTTGATCGCCCGGGCGGCGTAGTCGTAGAGCTTGAAGTAGGTGGCCTGCGCCGGCCGCCCGGTCCAGAAATCCAGGTTCGGCTCGTTCCAGACCTCGAAGTACCATTGGTTCACCTCGGGCAGCCCATAGCGGTCGACCATGTGCTGGGTGAAGACCTTCACGAGCTGGCCCCATTGCGCGTAGTCCCGCGGCGGATCGGGCAGCGGCTTGTACCAGAACGCATGCTGGGCCGAGGAGGCCGCCAGCGCGCGCGGCATGAAGCTCAGCTCGACGTACGGCCGCACCCCGTTGTCGAGCAGCCCGTCGTAGATCTCGTCCACCCACGTGAAATTGTAGGTGATGTTTCCTTTGCGGTCCGCGTTCACCAGCCCCACATCGTCGTCCAGGATGTCGTGGAAGCGGAGGTATTGCACGCCGGTGACCGCCTTCACCGCGCGCAAATCCTCGCGGTAGCTGTCGCGCAGGGAGAGGATGGCCCGGCCCGAGCCGAACATCTGCTCCCAGAAATGCGGGAACGGCGCGCCCTTGGCGGCCGTATGGATGACCACCCGTTCCGGGGCGGGAGCCGCCTCGGCGGGATTGCCCGGTTGCTGCGCTTCGGCTGCGACTCCTGCGGCCGCGAGCGCGGCCATCAGGCACGCTTGGCTCAAGCCCTTCATGCGTTTCACGCCTAACTAAAACCGCAGCCGCGCGTTCCGGTGCCCGCAGGAGGGACACTCCGTCACATCCGCGCCTCCTCGCGCGGAATAAAGCCGGTCGCACCGGATGCAATGGAAGCTGGTCTTGCGTTTTTCACGCTCGAAGCGCCAGTTGTCGCGCCGGTCGTACCACCGCCACAGGCCGAGAAAGCCGACGCCGACGATCGCGCAATACGCGGTGACGGCGGAATTCAAGGCAAACATCGGCGGCCGCGATTCACTTCAGCCGCTGGAGGAGCCCGGCCGTCGCCGCCTCTGTCCCGAAGGACCGGAAGTCCCGATCAATCTCTCTTTGGGCCTGTGGCATGGCTTCGGTCACGCTCTTGGATTGGTTCTCCGACAAGTGGTTCTTGGGCAGTTCGTGCGTCTTGAGGAAAGCTATCAGCAGCCGCCGCAATGACAAGGCCCGGACACGGGCCCGCGCGGCGCTGGGCCGTCTCTTCGCCGATATTGCGGCGCGAAGGAACCGGAGGCTGCTAGAGCGCCAGGCTTTCCTTGAGGAACGCGAGGCCGAAACTCCAGCGGTCTTCCGCCTGCGACAGGTTGAACTTCCTCTCGCGCACTTGCCCGAAGGCTTCCGCCAGGCTCGGAGTCTGCTCCAGGGTTTGCCCGGTGGGGCCCTGTCCGCCGCCGGCGCGGGCCAGGTGCAGGAAAACCAGCCCGCAAAAACCGGCGGCCAGGCGCCGGTTGAACTGGAAACGCTCGGGCAGCACGGTCACGGGCCGCTGTTCATAAGCCGAGAGCAGCGCCAGGCAGTGCGCGTCGTCCATGCGCAGGAAAAGCGCGGCCCCCGCCAAGTCGTAATAGGGTTCGTTGGGGCGGGCCTGGTCCCAGTCGATCAGCATCAGCCGTCCGCCGGCAAAAACCAGGTTGGTGGGATTGAGGTCGTTATGGGAGAGGACGAGCGGCCGGTCCCAGGGCGGCGGGGTTTGCGCCTGAATCCGCCTGATGGCCTCCGCGGCGAACGCCGGCACGCCGCCGCCTTGCTGCAGGCCGGCCAGGATGTACCCCATCGCCGCCAGCGTGTCCTTGCGCGCCCATTCCGGCGCCACCGGAATCGCGTGAACGCGCCGGAGGGTATCCGCCAGCTGATCGAGCGTCTGCCGGCGCCGGTCGGGACTGAAGTACGCCGGCATGAACGGCTCGCCCTGGATGAACTCCATCACGACCGCCGTCCGGGACTCGTCGACATGCACCACGCCCGGCGCCACCCCAGCCCGCCCGGCCGCGGCCAGCACCTGGGTCGCCCGCTTCCAATCGTCGAACGGCTCCAGGCCGCCGGCGATTTTCAGGACGTAGGTCTTTCCTTCCGCATCGACGCGGTACACGCCCGCTCCCGACATGCCCGGCGCGATCCGCTCGATGCGGGTCGCGGCGCCTCGCAGGGCCTCCGGCAGGCAAGCCCGCAGATCGCTGTCCACGTGCTCGTGCGCCTCCCGGATGGCCGCGCCGCCGGTTACTGAGCCTTGCCTTCTTCGGGCGCGGGCGCGTTGCCCGGCTCCCCGGAGGCGGGCGCGGCTTCCGCCCCCGCCGCCGCGGCGGCCTGCGCCGCCGGAGTGGCCTTGGCCTTGCCGCCGCGGGCCTTCTTGGCCCCGCCGCGCCGGCCCTTGCTCTTCTTGTAGCCCGGATCGCTCGCCGCGACAAACTCGATCAGCGCCAGCTCGGCCGCGTCGCTGATGCGCTGCGGGCCCAGCTTGTAGATGCGGGTGTAGCCGCCGCTGCGCGCCTCGAATTCCTTGTACTTCTCGTTGAAGAGCAGCGTGACCGCGTCCTCGTCGCGCACATCGCGCAGGGCCAGCCGGCGCAGGTGCAGCGCCTGGGGCTTTTCCTTGGCGCCGGCCGCGCGCTTGGCCTTGGTGATCACCTTTTCGATGAACGGCCGGAGCGCCTTGGCCTTGGTCAAGGTGGTCTGGATGCGCCCATGGGTGATCAGCGCCGCGGCCAGATGCGACAGCATCGCCTCGCGGTGTTCGCGGGTCACGCCCAGGGAGGCGCGGTGTTTGTTGTGACGCATGGCTTAGGCTTCCTTCTTGGTGTCGAGCAGGCGCTCGTCGAACTTCATGCCCAGGGACAGGCCCAGGGCCTCGAGCTTCTCCTTGATTTCGTTGAGCGACTTCTTGCCGAAATTGCGGTACTTGAGCATTTCCTGCTCGGTCTTCATCGCCAGCTCCCCGACGGTGGTGATGTTGGCGTTGTTCAGGCAGTTGGCGGCGCGGACGGACAGCTCGATCTCGTTCACCGACATGTTGAGGAGCTTGCGGAGCTTGTTCTGCTCCTCGCTGACCTCGCTCTGCTGGCTCTCGAACTCGAACTGCTCCTCGCTCACGCGGTCGAACACGTCCAGGTGGTGCTTGAGGATCGACGAGGCCTGCTTCAGGGCGTCGTCCGGCGTGATGCGGCCGTCCGTCCAGACCTCGAGGATCAGCTTGTCATAGTCGGTGATCTGGCCGACGCGGGTGTTCTCCACCGCGTACTTGACCAGGCGGACGGGCGAGAACAGCGAATCGATCGGGATCACGCCGATGGCCTGGTCCTCCTTCTTGTTCTGCTCGCCCGGATAGTAGCCGCGGCCGGTCTTGATCTCGATCTCGGCCTCGAAGGCGCGCTTCTGGTCGAGGGTGCAGATGATCTGGTCGGGATTGACGATCTCGACGCCGGATTCGACCTGGATGTCGGCCGCCGTCACCGGGCCCTGCTTGTTGGCCTTGATCAGGAGCGTGAGCGGATCGCGCTTGGCCGAGACGATCAGGACCTTCTTCAGGTTGAGGACCACGTCGGTCACGTCCTCCACCACCCCTTCGATGCTCTGGAACTCGTGGTTGACCCCGTCGATCTTGACCGAGGAGATGGCCGCGCCCTCGATGGAGCTGAGCAGGACGCGCCGCAGGGAATTGCCAATCGTGTGGCCGTAGCCGGCTTCGAACGGTTCGGCGATGAATTTCGCGTAGGTGGGCGTCGCGCCCTCCTCCACTTTGGTGAGCTTGTTGGGAAGTTCGAACTTACCGAGGCGTTTCGACATGGGCGTGTGAGGAGAAGTTGCGGGGCGGGACAATTAGAACCGGCTGTAAAATTCGACGATGAGCTGCTCGTTGATGTTCTGGTCCATCTCGTCGCGGGTGGGCAGGCGGACGACCGAGGCCTTGAAGTTCTCGCCGTCGAGCGAGAGCCAGCCGGGAACATTGCGGATGCGGTTGTCCTCCAGATTGCGCGTGGCCATCTGGCGGGAGGCGGGCGTGTTCTTGATCTCGATCACGTCGCCCGGGCGCACGTTGTAGCTGGCGATGTCGACCTTGTGGCCGTTGACGCGCACGTGGCCGTGGTTGACGAACTGGCGCGCGGCGGCGCGGGTCTTGGCCAGGCCGAGCAGGTAGATCACGCTGTCCAGCCGCGTCTCGAGCAGCTGCAGGAAGCGCTCGCCGGTGACGCCGCGCTCGCGCTTGGCGATCTCGAACACGCGGCGGAACTGCCGCTCGAGCAGGCCGTAAACGTAGCGCAGCTTCTGCTTCTCGTTCAGGCCGATGGCGTACTCGGAGTACTTGCGGCGGGACTTCGGGCCGTGCTGGCCCGGGGGATAATTGCGGCGCTCGAGAGCCTTGCCGGAACCGAGCAGAAGCTGGTTGAACCGGCGGCTGACGCGGGTGTTGGGACCGATGTAGCGAGCCATGGGAAGGGTTCCTGTGCGGGGATGGGATTAGACGCGGCGGCGCTTGCGCGGCCGGCAGCCGTTGTGGGGGATCGGGGTCACGTCGACGATCGAGGTGACCTCCAGGCCGATGGCCTGCAGCGCCCGGATCGCGCTGTCGCGGCCGAGGCCCGGGCCGGAGACGCGGATGACCACGTCCTTGAGGCCGTGGGACATCGCGTTGCGGGCGGCGTCCTGGGCGATGACCTGCGCGGCGTAGGCGGTCGACTTGCGCGAGCCGCGGAAATTGCATTTGCCGGCCGACGACCAGGCGATGACCTGGCCCTTCTGGTCGGTGATGGAGACGATCGTGTTGTTGAACGAGGCCAGGACATTGACGATGCCCGAGGTGACGTTCTTGGACCCCTTGGCCTTGCGCACCTTGATCGCGCCCAATTCCTCCTTGAGGAGGTCTTCGGCCGTCGGCTGCTTGGCGACGCCGCCCACGGTCTCGACGGGCTTGGCGGGCGCCTCGGCGGGAGCGGCGGTTTCAGGGGCGGGCGCGGCGCCCTCGGCGGCGGCCTTGGGGGCGCGCGCCTTCTTCTCGGCGGGGGCGGGAGCGCCTTCCGCCGCGGGAGCGGCGGCGCGGGGCGCCTTCTTCTTTTCAGCTTTTTCTTCGGCCATGGAAAATTACTCCTTCGCTTTGGTGACGCCCACGGTCTTGCGCGGGCCCTTGCGCGTGCGCGCGTTGGTGCTGGTGCGCTGGCCGCGGACGGGCAGGCTGCGGCGGTGGCGGATGCCCCGGTAGCAGTTGATCGCCTGAAGGCGCTTGAGGTTGCCCGCGATCTCGCGGCGCAGGTCGCCCTCGACCACCCACTTGTGCTCGGTGATGATCTGCAGGATCTTGTTGAGCTGCTCCTCGGTCAGGTCGTTCGCGCGCTGGTTCGGGTCGAGCCCGGCCTCCGCGACGATCAGATCCGCCCGCTGCGGGCCGATCCCGTAGATGTAACGCAGGGAGTACGCGACTTTCTTCTTCGCGGGAATCTCAACACCAAGGAGGCGAGGCATAGATCAGGAAGTTAGGGAATGGGATTGTGACTGTGATAAAGTGAGAATTTCGGGGCCTTTGCCCGTCGTGAGCACCGTGTGCTCGAAGTGGGCGGAGGGCGACCCGTCCGCCGTGACGACCGTCCAGCCGTCGGGCAGCACGCGGGTCTTGTACCCGCCGAGGTTGACCATGGGCTCGATCGCCAGCGTCATGCCCGGCTTGATGCGGTCCCCGGTTCCGGCGCGTCCGAAGTTGGGAATCTCAGGCGGCTCGTGCATGGCCACCCCGACTCCGTGTCCGACCATGTCGCGCACGACGCTCAGCCCGTTGGCCTCGACGTGCGCCTGGATGGCGAAGGAGACATCGCCGATGCGGTTGCCGACCTGGGCCGACCGGATTCCGATGTCCAGGGCCTCGCGGGTCACCCGCAGCAGCTTGGCCACCGCCGGCGCGACCGGGCCGACCGGCACCGTCGCCGCGTTGTCGCCGATATAGCCGCGGTACTCGACCACGATGTCGAGGGAGACCACGTCGCCCTCGCGCAGCACCCGGCGCAGCGAGGGGATCCCGTGGACCACCTCCTCGTTCACCGAAATGCAGGTATGGGCCGGATAGCGCCGGCCGCCATGCTGGTACCCGTAGCACGCGCTGCGGGCGCCCCGGCTCGCGATGGCGTCGCGGCCGACCTCCTCCAGGTCCTGTGTCGTCACCCCGGGCCGAACCAGGGGCTTGAGGACCTCCAGGACCGCCGCGGCGATGGCGCATGCGTCACGCATGCGCGCGATCCCTTCCTTGTCCTTGATCGGTATCATGCGATCAGGCCGAGGGACCGGTAATGCGCCACGACCGGCGCGGGAGCTCCCGGACCGGCCAGAACGGCGTCGAGGCCCTCATGGCGGGCTTCGAGCCATTCATCGAACATTTTGGCTTGGAGCAGCGTAGCCGGGAATCCTTCCAGGAGGAATCCCGCATCGGGTGAACGGCCAAAGTACCACTTGCGCGCTTGCGCGAGGGGGCCGTTAATCTTTTCGGCATTGGGCCGAAAAGAGACGCGCTCAATTGGGAAAGAACAGAACTCGCTTAGCCGGCCGTCCGGTTCACCGAGCATCAGCACCTTCGTCCTGGCGGCAGGGCCGAAGGCCGAAAAGGGTTGATTGATGGCAGAAGTTGCCACCGGAGTAAAGGATTATTTGAGAAACGAACGGTAGGCCCAGACCCCCAGGCCGAGCGCGAACATGCCCAGGAGCGGCCAGACGATCTTCATCACGGCGTCGAGGGCCAGGGCGTCACCCATGGCCGCCTGCTGCGGATTGGCGCTGCGCGCCCGCAGCCGCCCCTTGCGCAGGAAGCCGTCGTAGTGGCGCTGCAGCAGAAAGCTTTCGACCTGGCGCATGGTGTCGAGGATGACGCCGACCGTGATCAGCATGCCCGTGCCGCCGAAGAACGAGGCGATCTGCATCGGCACGCTCAGCTGGGTGTACAGCAGGCTGGGAATGACGGCGATGATGGTCAGGAAGATGGCGCCCGCGAGGGTCAGCCGGGTCATGCTGAAGTCCAGGAACTGGGCCGTCGGCTGGCCGGGGCGCACGCCCGGGACATAGCCGCCGTACTTCTTCAGGTCGTCGGCAATCTGGATCGGCTTGAACATGACCGATACCCAGAAATAGCTGAAGAACAGGATCAGCAGGGCGTAGGTGATGTAGTAGGCGGGGCGGCCGTAGCCGATCTGCTGGGCGAAGTCGCCCAGGAAGTGCAGCCGCGGGAAGGCCGCGCTGATCTGCGAAAAGACCGACGCGGGAAAGAGCAGGATCGCCGCCGCGAAGATGACCGGCATGACGCCCGAATAATTGACCTTGAGCGGCAGGAACGAGCTCTGGCCGCCCATCATCCGGTTGCCGACGACCCGCTTGGCGTATTGGACGGGGATCTTCCGCTCGCCCTGGACGGTCTCGATCATGCCCATGACCACGACGACAAAGAGGGCGAGCATCAGGACCGCGACCGGGACGGTGAGCGTCTGGCCGGTGCCGACCGGCCGGAAGAACATGTGGTAAAGGGCGGCGAAGGTGCCGGGAATCGAGG
>DASRSH010000012.1:0-7680 GCA_035656575.1 Opitutaceae bacterium | reverse complement strand
CGTGGCGCGGGGGCGGCTGACGGTCGTCCCGATGGTGGGCTGGCGCCGGCCGATGCGCTGGACCGACACCGGGCTGAAATGGGTGCAGACGTCCCCCGAGATCGCGGACTTCGGAGCGGTGATGGGCTACGCCATGACCGGCCTGGGCTGCGAGCTGAACCACTTCACGCACGGGGTCGGCAGCGAGTACTGGTTCCGCGGCATTTCCAATTCCCTGATCCGGCCCGACATTCTGCAGCGCGAACTGCGCGCCCTCCGCCTGCCGGGCCTGGACTACCGGATCATCAGCGCCCCCAACGGCCGCACGCGGCAGATGGGCACCGGCCTGTATATCGAGGTGACGGACTGGGATGAGTGGCAGCCCGCCGACTTGAGCTTCGAGCTGATGCGCCTGGCCTGCCGGATGGAACCGCGCAACCCGTACGCCAATCCCACGCGGGCCCAGGCCAGCCGCTTCCTGCACGAAATGGGCTGCGCCGCCCTCTTCCGCGATCTGGCCGAGCACGGGGCCCGCGTCGACATCGGCGCCTACCTTCGGCGGTGGCGGATCGAGGACGCGCATTACCGCGAGGCGAGCCGGCGCTTCTGGCTCTATCCCTGATGGCCCAGGTCGTCCTCGAAGGCCTCGTCAAGAGCTACCCCGACAAGGCGGGGCGGGAGGTTCTCGCCGTGGAAGGGATCGACCTGGAAGTCGCCGACCGCGAGTTCATGGTCCTGGTCGGGCCGTCCGGCTGCGGCAAGTCGACCACGCTGCGGATGATCGCGGGGCTGGAGAGCGTGACGGCGGGGGTGGTGCGGATCGATGGCCGCGTCGTCAACGCCGTTCCGCCCAAGGATCGCGACATCGCGATGGTCTTCCAGAACTACGCCCTCTACCCGCACCTGACCGTTTTCGAGAACATGGCCTTCGGGCTCAAGCTGCGGAAGTTCCCCCGCCGCGAGATCGCGGCGCGGGTCGAGGAGGCGGCCGCGTTGCTGGGCCTGGACGAGCTGCTGCAGCGCAAGCCCAAGGCCTTGTCCGGCGGCCAGCGCCAGCGCGTGGCGCTGGGCCGGGCCATCGTGCGCAAGCCCAAGGTGTTCCTTTTCGACGAGCCCCTTTCGAATCTCGACGCGAAGATGCGCGTCAGCATGCGGATGGAGCTTGCGAAGCTCCGGCTGCGGCTGCAGGCGACCGTGATCTACGTCACCCACGACCAGGTCGAGGCGATGACGATGGGGGACCGCATCTGCGTGATGCAGGCCGGGCGCATCCTGCAGGTCGATCCCCCGATGACCTTGTACCGGCGGCCGCGGGACCGCTTCGTCGCCGGTTTCATCGGCAGCCCGCCGATGAACTTTTTCCGCGGCCGCTTCGAGCGGGGGCTCTTCCGGGAGATGGAACCGGGAGGCTCCGGGCGGGGAGGCGCGGGGCTGGCCTTGAAGATCGCGCTGCCGCCATTCCTTCGCGAGGGCGTCGAGGTCGTGCTGGGGATGCGCCCCGAGAACATCCACGCGGCGCAGCTTCCGGGGTGCGCCGAAGCGATCACCACCGTGGAGGTGTTCGAACCCATGGGAGCCGAGGCCTATTTGCATGCCAATACGGGAGTAACGTCGCTGGTCGCCCGGGTGGATCCGGGGGGAGCCTGGCAGATGGGCCAGCCGCTCATGCTGTGGTTCGACGTGGCCCGGGGCCATTGGTTCGACGCGGCGTCCGGCGCGGCCCTGGGCTGAGGCTTGCGGAAGCGGAGCGGGGCAAGGAAGATAGCGGAGTCATGGCTTGGCCCCGGCCCGTTCGGTCCGTGCTCGTAGCCGGCGAGGGACTCCTCGACCGGCTGCTGTGCGTTGTCGGGGCGCTGGCGTTTTCGCAGGCGCCGGAATTCATGCAGCAGTACCTGCAGCGCCTGGGCGGTCACCTGGATGAGGCCCGGCGGCAGTTGGAGCAGTTTCGCGCCGTCGCCGCGGCCTCGGGCCTGACGCTCGACCAGCTCGCGAGTCGCACGGGGCATGACGCCGACGCGGGCGTCGCGCGGCTGGCGGAGGTGATCCACGGCGCGGTCGCCCGCGTGAGCACGCTGTCAGCCGACGAGCAGGCGATCCGTTCCGCCCCGATCGTGGCGCGGCCTTTCGTTTTCATCCGGCACGCCGATCCGGCGATCGTCCGCGCCACCTGGCATGTGTTCCGCCCGGCCTTTCCCACCACGCTGGAAGGCCTGACCTACGCCATCATCGGCATCGTCTTCCTGCTGGCGTTCTACCACGGCGCGGTCAAGTGGCCCGTCCGCCGGGCCTGGCAGCGGCGGCGGCGTTGCGTCTTGGGCGCGGGCGGGGCCGTGGCGGCGCTCCTGCTCCTGGCCGTCCCGCTGCGGGCGCAGCCGCCGGCCGTCCTCACCGAGACGCAGGTCAAGGCGGCCTTCCTCTTCCGCTTCACCGAATTCGTGCAGTGGCCCCCCGGCGCCTTTGCCGACGGGACGGCCCCCTTGGTGATCGGCGTGGCGGGCGACGACGGCATCGCCGACGTCCTGCGCCGCCTGGCCCGGGGCGAGCGCTGGGGCGGCCACCCCCTGGAGGTGCAGGAGGTGACGAGCGCCTCTGACGCGGCCCGGTGCCAGCTGCTCTACGTGGCGCCCGGCGACGAGGGCATCTTGCGGTCGGACGCGGTCAGGGACCGCCCGATCCTCACGGTCGGCAGCACGGACTCGTTCGCCCGCGACGGCGGCGTGATCCGCTTCGTGCCGGACCATAGCCGGCTGCGGCTGCGCATCAATGTGCGCGCGGCGCACGCCGCCTCGCTTTCGATCAGCACCGCCCTGCTGCGCCTGGCGGAGATCACGGAAGGAGCCCCGCGCACATGAAACCGTTCTCGCATTGGCCGCTGGCCGCCAAACTCCGGGCGATCATCACCTGCACCTGCCTGGTCACGGTTGCCGCCACGTGCTTCGTCTGGGTGCTGTACGAGCGCCATACGGTGCGCGCCCAGATTCCGCCGGCCCAGGTGGTCCGCGCGCGGATCATCGCCGACAATCTGTCCGCGGCGCTGGCCTTCAACGCGCCCCATGACGCGGACGAGCTGCTGGGGGCGCTCAAGCTCGATCCGCATATCTCCTGGGCGGTGGTCTTCGACGCCGAAGGCCGGCCCTTTGCGCGCTACCTGTCCCGGCCGGGACTGAACCCGGAGCTGCCCGCCGCCGCCCGCGGCCGCGAGGGCTACGCGTATCATCCGGGACGGCTGACGATCTGGACTCCGATCACGGCCGGCAACGAGCGGCTGGGCACGCTGGTCGCCGAGCGCGACCTGGGGGACGTCAACCGGCGCCTGGCGACCATCCCGCTCATCGCCCTCGGCGGCATGATCTTCGCCGGCATCGCGGCGTACTGGCTGGCCAGCCTGCTGCAGCGGCTGATCTCCAATCCGATTCTGGATCTCGCGCGCGTGGCCGGCGAAGTGACGCAGCGCAAGGACTATTCGCTGCGCGCGCACCGCACTTCGGAGGACGAGATCGGCCGGCTGACCGACGCCTTCAACAGCATGCTCGGCACGATCGGCTCGACCCTGGCGGCCAACGCGCGGCTGTTCGAGCAGGTGCGGCGCCACGCGGACGAGCTGGAGCTGCGCGTCAAGGAACGCACCGTGGAACTGGAATACGCCAACGAGGAGCTGGAGGCGTTCGGCTCGTCGGTGTCGCATGACCTGCGCGGCCCCCTGCGCTACATCGACGGCTATGCCCAGGCGGTGCTCGAGGACGGGACGACGCAGCTGTCGGCGGAATCCCGCGAGTACCTGCGCAAGATCGTGGACCGGGCGGCGCGCATGCACACCCTGATCAACGTCCTGCTCGAGTTCTCCCGGCTGAACCGGCAGGCCCTCCAGCCGGAGCGGCTGGACCTGGCCCAGCTGGCCGCCGAAGTCTTCGCCGAGCTCAAGGCCGAGAATCCGGATCGGGACCTGCGCCTGAAGCTCGTCGGCCCGGTCCCCGCGAGCCAGGCCGACCGGCTGCTCGGGCGGCAGGTGATGGTCAATCTGCTGTCCAACGCGATCAAATACACCCGCGGCCGGGCCCCGGCGGTGATCGAGATCGGCGGCCGGCTCGTCGACGCCGAGGTGGAGTATTTTGTCCGGGACAACGGGGTCGGCTTCGATCCCGCGCGGGCCGACAAGCTGTTCACGGCCTTCGAGCGCCTGCACGACCCCCGGCAGTACGAGGGCATCGGGGTCGGCCTCGCGACCGTGAAGCGGATCGTGCAGCGCCACGGGGGCAAAATCCGCGCCGAGTCGGTCTTGAACGTGGGCACCACGTTCTATTTCACTTTTCCGGCCTACCGCCATGACGTCTAACCCCGCGCCCCCGCTGACCGTCGCCCTTGGGGACCGGTCGTACGCAATCGTCTTTGGCGACGGGCTCCAGCGGTCCGTCGCCGCGCAGGTGCGCGCGCTGGCCCGGGCCGGCCGGCGCGCGGTGGTGGTCACCGACACGCGGGTCGCCCGGCGCCAGCGGGCCGCCCTGCAGGCGATGTTCGGCGGCGCTCCCCGCCGGGCCGTGCCGGCGGGCGAAACCTCCAAGTCGCTGGCGGTCTTCGGCCGGCTCCTGGACTTCTTCGCCGCGGAAAAGCTCGACCGCGGTGGCGTCGTGTTCGCGGTCGGCGGCGGAGTCGTGGGCGACCTGGCCGGATTTGCCGCCGCCAGCTACCTGCGGGGCATCGACTACTTCCAGGTGCCGACGACCCTCCTGGCGATGGTGGACAGCTCCGTCGGCGGCAAGACGGGCATCAACCTGCGGGCGGGGAAGAACCTCGCGGGCGCGTTCCATCAGCCCCGCGGCGTGTTCGTCGACACGCGCCTGCTGCGCACGCTGCCGCGGCGGGAGTTCGCCGCCGGAATGGCGGAGGTGATCAAGACCGGCCTGCTCGGCGACGCCGCCCTCTTCGGCGAATTGGAGCGCCAGGCGGTGGCGCCGGGCGATTCTCGCCTCGCGGCCGTGGTGCGGTGCTGCTGCGAAATCAAGGCCGCGATCGTCGCGGCCGACGAGCGCGAATTGGCGCCGGAGGGCGGCCGGGCCCTGCTCAACCTGGGTCATACTTTTGCGCATGCGATCGAACGGGTCGCCGGCTATGGCACCTACCTGCACGGCGAGGCGGTGGCGATCGGGCTGGGCGCGGCGGCGGACCTGTCGCGGCGGCTGGGCCTGATCGTCGAGCGGGACGCGCAGCGCGTCCGCGCCGTGCTCGCCGCCCACGGGCTGCCCGTCCGGCTGCGCCGGCCGCTGTCCGCCGCCCGGCTGATGGCGGCCACGGCCGCGGACAAGAAGGCGCGCGGAGGCGAGCGCCGGTTCGTCGTCCTGCGCGGTCCCGGCCAGGCCGAAACCCGCTCGGGCGTGCCGGCGGCGCTCGCCGAAGCTTGTTTCCGCGCGGCGGGCGCGAAATAACCCCGGAACCGCCATGGCCGCCGTCGACGAAACCATCGTTCGGGAATACTTCGAGCAGAACGGCTTTTTCGTGCGCCAGGTGCGCAAGTACCAGGTCCAGTCGCGCAAGAAGCGCGGCGAGGAGGAGATCGATCTTTTGGTGTACAATCCGGCCTGGCAGAAGGGCAGCCGGGCGCCGGATTTCTTCCTCTTCGCCTCCGAGCTGCCGCTGGTGCAGCGGGCGCTGGTGGCGGTCAAGCCGTGGCACACCGACGTGTTCACGCCGGCGACCCTGCGCAGCGCGCCGGACAAGATCTTCAGCTTTCTGGAGGAGAACGTCCTCACCCAGGTGAAGCGGCTGTTCTCCCCCGATCCGGCCGAGGCCGGCGGGGCGAACGTCACCAAGGTCCTGGTGCTGCCGGCCCTGCCCACGGCCGAGCCCTACCGCTCCCAGAGCGTGGAGCTGCTCAAGGCCCGCGGGGTGGACGCGATCATCTCGTTCCGCGCGATGCTGCTCGACCTGATCGAGAAGGTGGAGACCAACCGCAGCTATAAGAAAAGCGACGCCCTGCAGCTGATCCGCATCCTCAAGAACTACGACCTGCTGCGCGACCCCCAGCTCGACCTTCATGCCGACCTCCATTCATCCCCTCGCCATCGTTGAGCCGGGCGCCGTGCTCGGGGCGGGCTGCGAGATCCACCCCTACGCCATCATCAAGCGCTGGGCCCGGCTGGGCGAGCGCGTGGTGGTGCATCCGTTCGCGGTGGTGGGCGGCGACCCGCAGGACCTGAAGTTCGCCGGCGAGGAGTCCTACGCCGAGATCGGCGCCGACACCCGTATCCGTGAAAGTGTGACGGTGAACCGGGGTACGGGGGCGGGGGGCACGACCCGGGTCGGCCGGGGCTGCCTGCTCATGGCCTGCAGCCACGTGGCGCACGACTGCCAGGTGGGCGACCACGTCGTGATCGCCAACGCCGTGCTCCTCGCGGGCCACGTCGCGATCGGCGACCACGCGATCCTGGGCGGCGGCGCGGTGTTCCACCAGTTCATCCGGGTGGGGGAGCGCACGATGGTGAGCGGCGGCTCGCGCTGCTCGCTCGACCTGCCGCCGTTCGCGCTGGCGGCCGAGCGCGACGAGGTCGTGGGGCTCAACCTGGTCGGGCTCAAGCGCAGCGGGCTGCCGCGCGAGACGATCCGCGAGCTCAAGGCGGCGTTCCGGGCGGTGTACTTCGCCCCCGGCAACATCCGCGAACTGGCCGCGGCGGAGCTGGCGAGCGGGCGCTACGGCTCGGACGAGGGGCGGCGGTTCCTGGAGTTTTTCGCCGGCGGCAAACGGGGTTTCGCGCGCGCCCGGCGGGCGGGCGCGGACGACCCGGCGGACTAGGCGATGGCGGCCCCGGCGCCCATCGCGATCACCTGCGGCGACCCGGCCGGCATCGGCCCGGAAATCGTGGCCGCCTGGGCCGCCGCCCATCCCGAGGCGGCGGAGGGCGCTGCCCTGATCGGACCGGCGCGATGGCTTCGGGCCGCGGCGGGGGCGGGCGGCGAACGAGCGGGTGAGGGGACAGCCGGCTTGGAAGCGCAAAGGTTTGCGGCGGCGATTCCGGTGGGCTTGGAAGACTATCAGGCGGTGCCGGGAAAGCCGGATGCCGAGAGTTCGCTGGTGGCTTGGGCGGCGATGGAGGTGGCGGCCGAAGGCTGCCGCGCGGGCCGGTTCTCGGCGGTGGTGACCGGGCCGGTGAGCAAGGAGCGGATGAACGCGATTGGGTGGAACTATCCGGGACAGACGGAATTCTTTGCGGACAAATGGGGGCGGCGCAGCGACGCGACCATGGCGTTCTGCGGCGGAACGCTGCGGATGGCGCTGCTCACCTGGCACATTCCGCTGCGCGAGGTGCCCGGGCAGCTGGCGGCGGCGAGCTTCGAGCGCGCGGTGAAGGCCTGCGAGGAGCTGGCCCGCGCGGCGGGAACGCCGCCCGGGCAGCCGGTCCGCATCGCGGTCTGCGGGCTCAATCCCCACGCCGGGGAGGGCGGCCTCCTGGGCACGGAGGAGCGGGACGTCATCGATCCGATCCTCGACCGGCTGCGCGCCCGCTTTCCCGGCCTCTCGCGGACCCTGGCGGCCGACACCGTCTTCGGCCGGCAGCTCAAGGGGGAGTTCGACGTCTCCCTGGCCCTCTACCACGACCAGGGGCTCGCCCCCTTGAAGACGATCGATTTCGACGAGGCGGTGAACGTGACCCTGGGCCTGCGGCACGTGCGGACGAGCCCCGACCACGGCACGGCCTTCGGCATCGCCGG
>DASRSH010000011.1:0-2742 GCA_035656575.1 Opitutaceae bacterium | reverse complement strand
GCCTGCCCCCGCGCCCCGGCCCCCGGCGCCGGCTGCCGCCGCACCCGCCGCCCCGCGCTCCGGGCCCGCCGCGGCCGCGGCGACCGCAGCCGCGATCAAGCGAGGAACCTGAATTTAAACCTGTTCAACACACACCCCCCGTAATTTATGAAAACAGCGACTCCCCCGAAACCCGCCGCCGATGGAAAGACGGCCGCGGCGTGGCGGGCCTACCAAGGCGTTTCCTCAGCCGCCATCAACGAAAAGGATCTGATCGAGCGTTACCTGCCGCTGGTCCGCAATGTCGTCGACCGGATCAAGCTCACGCTGCCGGCTCACATCGAGGCGGAAGACCTCTACAGCGTCGGTGTCACGGGGCTGCTCGCGGCCGTCCGCCGCTACGATCCCGACCAGGGCAGCACGTTTGCCAGCTACGCCGCCACCCGCATCCGGGGGGCGATCCTGGACGAGCTGCGCCGCATGGACTGGTGCCCCCGCCGGGCGCGGGCCCGGGCCCGCAAGCTCAAGGAGGCCATCAACGCCCTGGAGCAGAAGCTGGGGCACGCCGCCAGCGAGGAGGAGATCTGCACCGAACTCGGCATGAGCCGCAAGGATTACGCCAAGTGGCTGGACGAAAGCCGCCCTGTGACCTTCATCGCCATCGACCAGACGACCGAAGGGGAGGAGTCGGAGGGGGCTTCTTTGCACGAAATGCTTCGGGATGAGACGGATACGACCGGGCGGGAGCGGATGGAAAAATCCGAACTGCTGCAACTAATGTCTCAACGGATCGCGGAATTGCCCGATATTCCTAAGAAGATCCTCGCCATGTATTACTTCGAGAACATGCGTCTCGCCGAGATCGCTGCGGTCTTCGGCCTGACGGAGTCGCGGATTTGCCAGATTCATTCGCAAACCATCCTCGGCCTGCGGGGCTACCTGGCCCGCGCGCGCAACCGCTGAGGACCTGAACCTTTGTCGGCATGCTGATTCTTGTCGGAGGCCTGATCGTACTCGGTTCCACCCTGGGGGGCTTCATGCTCGCGGGCGGCAAGCCGCTGGTGTTGCTGCACGCCTCCGAGTTTCTCGTGATCCTGGGCGTGGCGTTTGGCGTGCTCATCATCGCCAGTCCCGCCCACGTGCTCAAGGAGATCGTGCACAAGATCAAGGGGGCCCTGGGCAAGGGCTCGGCGGGAAGGCCGGAGTGCTTTGATCTGCTCAAGCTGCTTTACGAGCTGTTCATGACCGGGCGGCGCAACGGGCTGATCGCGCTCGACGAGCACGTCATGGACCCGGCCAACAGCAGCATCTTCAAGCGCTATCCGACCCTGCTCGAGCATCCGGAGCGCCTGCAGTTCCTCTGCAACGGGCTCAAGCCCGTGATCGACGGCAAGATCAAGCCCGATCAGCTCGAGCATCTCATGGACGCCGAGCTCGACGCCAAGCTCGAGGAGTCCGAGCACCCCGTGCATCTGCTGCAGCTGGTCGGCGATTCGCTCCCCGGCATCGGGATTGTCGCCGCGGTGCTCGGCATCATCAACACCATGGCCTCGATCGCGGACGGCCCGGCGGCCGTCGGCGAGCACGTCGCCGCGGCGCTGACCGGAACGCTGCTCGGCATCTGGGTGGCGTACGGGTTCGTCAATCCGCTGGCGAACCGCATAAAATTCAACAACAACGCGGACGCGCAATGCCTGCGGTGCATCAAGATCGCCGTTTCCGGGTTCGCCAAGGGCCTGGCGCCGCTGACGGCGGTGGAAATCGCGCGCCGTTCGCTGGACGCCTCGGTGCAGCCGCAGGCCCGCGACCTGGAGGCGGCGTCGAAGACGCTCGCCGCCACCAAGTAAGGCCTCCGCCATGGCGAAGAAAAAAGCGGAGGCGCATCACGGGGGCGCCTGGAAGGTCGCCTACGCGGATTTCGTCACGGCCCTGATGGCCTTGTTCATGGTGCTGTGGATCTGCGCCCAGGACAAAAAAATCCTCCTCGCCACCTCGAAGTACTTTCAAAGCCCCTTCCGGAGCCCGCTCGCGGCCAACTCCGGCGTCATGCCCTTCGAAAAGACGACGGAAAACGCCCAGAACAGCGGCAAGAACGACGACAAGAACGGCGACACGAACCCGGTCGACAAGAACAAGCAGATCCAGCTCCAATTCCTCAACGCCGCCGCGGCGGATTTCTACCGGCTGCTCCACCTGGACGAGAACCTGGACCAGAAGCCGATCGACGTGCAAGTGACTTCCGACGGCCTGCGGGTGACCCTCTATGATCGCGCGCGCCGTCCGCTGTTCGAGGAAAAGTCGGCCGCCTTCACCCCCTGGGGGACGTTTGTCATGCAGAACCTGGCCTGGCTGATCGACCGGCATAAGTTTCATGTGACGATCGACGGGCATACGCGCGCGGGACTCGACATGCCTTCCCCGGCCTATGGACCGTGGGAGCTGTCGGCGGATCGCGCCAACGCGGCCCGCCGCAGCCTGGTGACTTACGCGGTGGATCCTTCGATGATCGAGCGGGTGACCGGGTACGCGGATACGCGCCCCCTGGACGGACAGGCCCCCTCATCGGAAGCCAATCAGCGCATCACGCTCAGCCTGACGCTGGTCGCCCGCGAGGCCGACCATTCCTCCCCCCATGACGTGAGCGACGACGCGGACGCGGTGCCCAAGACGGCGAGCACGGCGCCGGCGCCGGCCACCCCTCCTTTCCAACCGCCCCTTTCCGCGCTCCCATGAAACCCTTTCTCGAAGGTAAAAAAGCCTCCG
>DASRSH010000010.1:0-4529 GCA_035656575.1 Opitutaceae bacterium | reverse complement strand
TCATCCGCTCGCTGCCCACGATCGTCATCTCGCGAATCTTGCGCGGGTCGAGCCAGCTGCTCTGGATGATGGCCGAGCGCTCCTTGGTGAAGTGCAGGTTCATCGAGGTCACATCCTGGATGCCGGGCGTCACGTGCGCCTCGCCGCGGCAGTTGAGGCTGTAGGGCATCTCGCCCATGATATGGAGGATGATCGAGATGTCGTGCGGCGCGAGGTCCCAGGCGACGTTGATGTCCTTCTGGAAGAGACCCAGGTTGAGGCGCCGGGCGGAGATGTAGCGGATCTCGCCGATGTCGCGGTTGTCGACGATCTCCTTGATCTTCCGCACCGCGGCCGAATAGAGGAAGGTGTGGCCGACCATCAGGACGAGCCCTTTCTTGCGCGCCAGATCGATCAGTTCTTCGCACTGCGCGACCGAGCTCGCCATCGGCTTCTCGATCATGGTGTGCTTGCCCGCCAGGAGGGCGGCCTTGGCCATGGGAAAGTGGTACTTGACCGAGGTGGCGACCACCACGAGGTCGAGCGCGGGGTCCTTCAGCATCCGGTCGTAATCGGTCTCCGTCTCCAGGTCGGGATAGAGGGAGCGCAGGTGCCGCAGCCGGTCTTCGCTGATGTCGCAGATGACCTTCATATGGCAATCGGGGAGGGACCGGAAGTTCCGGATCAGGTTGGGTCCCCAATAGCCGCAGCCGACGACGCCGACGGTGAGTGATTTTTTCATGGTTGGAGCTTAGAAAGTCTTGAGCTGCGGGCCCGCCCGGGGGCGGTCGAACATGGTCCGCGCGTCGCCCAGGCTGACGGGCGAAGCGGCGCGGCGGCGGCGGGCCCGCCGGGTTTCCCCGATCTGGATGAGCAGGGCGGGGACGGTGAGGAGAATGATGCGCAGATCCATCCAGCAGGAACGGCTGCGCGCGTAGCGCAGGTCGAGCTGGACCATCTCGGCGAAGCTGAGGCGGTTCTTGCCCGAAACCTGCCACAGGCCGGTCAGGCCGGGCATGCTGCGGAAACGCTGCCGCTGCCAGGGCTCGTAGGCGTCGTATTCATACGGCACGCACGGGCGGGGGCCGACGATGCTCATTTCGCCCCGCAGGACGTTGATGATCTGGGGCAGCTCGTCGATGCCGGAAGCCCGCAGCATCCAGGCGAGGGGGATCAGCCGCTGGTCGCCCTTGGCGTCCAGCTTCTGCATGGGAGTGCCGGTCGCGATCAGGTGCTTGTAATAGGCCTCGTGGCCGGAGGTCGCGGCGTTCACGTGCATCGTCCGGAACTTGTAGATCCGGAACGAGCGGCCGTTCAGGCCGATGCGCTCCTGCTGGAAGAGAACCGGGCCGGGCGAGCAGAGCCGGGTCACGATGGTCATCACGAGGGCGGCCACGGCGAGGAAAGGCAGCGCGATCAGGCAGCAGCCGATGTCGATCACGCGCTTCCAGGCCGGCAGGGGCGGCAGGGGATCGTCGGGGAGCGAGGACAACCTCTTCATCGTAGGATGCGGTTTCGGGCGCTCGATTTCCGATTCGGTCGCGATGGGGTTCTGAGCCTCTGCGGGCTCAAACGCGATGGGCTCCGTTGCCATTGCCGTTGCCATTATGGTGGCCGTTGGCGGCGCCGCGTTCCGGGCCCTGGGCCCGAAGCAGATCCACCATCGCCGCCGCCCGCTGGGGCTCGGAGAGGATGGCCAGGGTTTTCTTGAGGATTTCGCGGTGCTGGCGCAGCCGCTCGTTTTCCTCGCGCAGGCGGGCGATCTCGTTTTGCAGCTCCCGGATGAGATGGCCGGAAGTGGCGATGGCGGACTCGCTTCCATTGGCGCGCGCCTCGCGGCCCCAGGTATAAAGGGTGGCGGGGCTGATGCCGAGTTCCTTGGCGACTGAACCGGCGGAGCGGCGGGTGGTTTTCCACCGCTTGAGGGCCTCGAGCTTGAAGGCATCATCGTAACGCACGCGGCCTTCAGAGGGAACGGAGAGACTCATAATTAGAAGAAAGTGGTTTTTCGCGGGGCGGGAATTTCGCCTTCGGGCCGGCGCGCAAGGCGCTGAATCGGAGGCGGAACGGACTGGGCTTGGACGGAACGGAGGGCTAGAGTCGATCAACCGATCATCGTGGCAATCTTTAATAACAAAGCCATCGGGTCGGCTGCGCCTCCGCAGGCGGGTTAAGGCCTGGCGTCAGGCCCAGCGAAAAGTTCCAACTAACTGCGGACCACGCACTAAGCAAATCCATCCCAACGACACTGTAGGAGAATATCCGACGTATCGTTCGTGATAATACTTAGGAAATTCGCTACGTGGTCCTACCTATCAAATTATGCGAAAAAGCCCGCGGCCGACAGGGCCGCGGGCTTGTATTGAAATACTTGATACGAGCGCTTTTAGGAGCTGAGCGCCGAGCGCGGGGCGAGGATCGCCGTGCGGCGGCGGCGGCGCAGGCTGCGGCGCGCCACGGGGGCAAGAGCGAAACCTTCCTCGGTCTCGCAGCCTTCGGGCGCATGACGGACGGCATAAGCGAGCGCCAGGCTGCTCGCGGCCAGGAGGGACAGGGCGATGCAGAGGAAAAGGGTCATGGTCGTGTGTTTGGTTTAAGTATCGGCGGAGTGTCGGAAAACTTGAGCTGTTCTGACGGGGGCGACTATACTCCGCCGCCATAGGGGAAACCAATGAGGTCTAAGCCTCAATTGGCGCTAGGGTGAATACCCCAGATGCAGGCGAGCACCCCCGGGGCGGCTCATTCCTCAGGCGCCCGCAGGTGAGGCCGCAGTATGCGCCCTCAAGTTTGTGAACCTCAAGCCGGGCAGGGCAACGCAGGCCTTTTGGGGGCGACTCCCAGCACCTAGGCGCGCGTTCAGCGCTGCTCTGCGACGCCCGCGCTTTACTGGCCCCAGGGGCGGTTCGGCGTTTCGTTGAAGACGACCTGCGCCAGAGGCAGCCGGCCCGGATCAGGCTTGTCCGGGCCTTTGAGCCGGCCGATGGCCAGCAAGGCGACGACCTCGCAATCGCTGGGCAAACCGAGGGCCGCGCGCACCGCGGCCGCGTCGAATCCTTCCATGGGCGCGGTGTCCCAACCGGCCGCCTCCGCGGCCAGCATCAGGTGCGTGAAGGCGATCATCACGTGACGATTGAGCCACACGGCCCGGTCGAGCTTCTCCACAAATTGCACGGCCCGCGCTTGGGCTTGGTCCTTCTTGTCCGCGGGAATCGCGCCGCGGGCGGCGCTCAGGGAAAAGACCTCGTCCGCCGTCTGCTTCCAGCCGTCGCGCGGCGCGAACGCCACGATGACCGCCGACGCTTCCGTGATCTTGGGCTGGTCGAAGGCCGCCTGCCGGAGCTTGGCCTTGTTTTCCGCCGAGCGCAGAACGAGAAAGCGCCACGGCTGGAGATTATACCCCGAGGGCGCCATGAGGCCGTGCTCCAGAATGGAAGTGAGCGCCGCTTCGGGGAGGGGAACCCCATCGAAGTGCGGCGTCGCCCGCCGTTCGCGGATCACTGTTTCGAAGGGTCGGGTGCCGGCCATGGCGAATGAGATCAGCGGCCCAGCATTTTCGCGATGATGAAGATCAGCACGGCGCCGCCGAGTCCGCCGCCCAGGAGGAGATAGAGGATGGAGAAGCCGATCGCCGCGAGGGGATAGATATGGGGAAAAAAGGTAAGCATGAGTTACTTGGACGGCGGGAGCGGCGCCGCGTTCCTCGGGATCGGAGCATGGGCCGAAGCCTGCCGATAGATCTGGTATTCCTCCGGCAGGGGAGGAAGGAGCCCGTGCGCATGAATCAGCGGAACCATGATGGATTGATATTGGGCCGCGCTCATCCGGCCTCCGCTCCCGTCCGGGCGCGCGAGCGCCTCCTGCAGGCGCAGGCGGGCCAGCTCGGCCCACGCCCGGGCCCGGGTCGTGCCCGCGGCGGTGGCGGCCTCCAGAAACTGCCGCGCCCGCGCCTCATGGTTTTGAGCCAGTTCGGCCAGGCCGAGCGCAGCCAGCAAATCGGGATCGCGGGAGCCGCGCTGGTAGGGGGCGATGAGGGCCCAATGGGCCGCCTCGGCCTTGCCCTGCATGCGCAGCGTTTCGCCGACGATTCGGCCCGCCTGCCCGTCGGTGGCGCGGTGAAACTGGAGGGCGGGAAGCGCCTCGGGCTTTTTGTCCGGGCCAAGAATCCGGTAAACCCGATCCGACGCAAAGCCGGTGTAGTGCCAGAGCCGGCGGGTGAATTCGGCGTAACCCGCGTGGAAATAACGCCGAAAAAGCGCTTCGTCCGCCGTGGTGGTTTCCGAAGCGAGCACGTACTCGAGAAACGGAAGACGATAGGCGCCGGGCTCGCCCAGGAGGCACAGGTGCACGAACTGGTAGCACTCCTGCGACCACGCTCCATTCGGCGTGTCCGCGGCGGAGGCAGGGGCCGAGATCACGGCGGCCAGGGGCAGAAAGGCTCCCATCTTCTCGGCGGCAGCGAGGGCTTCGGGATCCCCGGCCTGCCGCGCCTTGAGCTCCGGTCCGCCGTCAGCGGCGGGGAAACCCAGTTCGGCGTCGGCGCAGCGCATCGA
>DASRSH010000009.1:0-2128 GCA_035656575.1 Opitutaceae bacterium | reverse complement strand
CTTTCTCGGCGACCAGTATCAGACTCCGCCGATGTATTCGGCCATCAAGATCGACGGCGTGCCCCTCTATCGCCACGCCCGCAAGGGCGAGGAGGTCGAGCGCGAGCCGCGCTTCATCCGCGTGATGAGCTGGGACCTGCTGGGCTGGGAGACGCCCCGCTTCCGCTTCCGCCTGCGCTGCACCAAGGGCACCTACGTGCGCACCCTGGCCCACGACCTGGGCCAGAAGCTCGGCTGCGGGGCCCACCTGGCGGCGCTGCGGCGGACGGCGAGCGGCGAGCTGCGGGTGGAGAACGCTCTGACCCTGGACGCCATCGAGGCGCTGACCCTGCCCGAAATCGAACGCCGCCTGATTCCGGCCCATGCCGCCGCCCCTCGCGTTTTCCTCGGTTGAGGCCGCGCGCCTCTCCGATCGCCCGCTCCATCTGGCCATCGGCATGTTCGACGGCGTGCATCTCGGCCACCAGGCCGTGATCGGCGCGGCGGTGCGCGGGGCTCAGGGCGCCGGCGGGCGGGCCGCGGTGCTGACCTTCCGCCCGCATCCCAGCCGCCTGTTCCGGCCGGAACAGCCGACGCGGCTGATCTTCGACTCGGCCGGGCAGGCCGAGCGCCTGGGCCGCCTGGGCGTGGACGCGGTGATCACCCATCCCTTCACGCGGGAGTTTGCGGCCCTGGCCGCCCCCGACTTCCTGCCCTGGCTGCGCTTGCGGCTGCCGGCGCTGCAGGAGGTGTACGTCGGCGAGAACTGGCGCTTTGGCGCGGGGCGCGCCGGGGACGCCGCCCTGCTCGCCACTTCCGGACGGGGGGCGGGCGTCGCGGTCTTCAGCGCCCCGCCGGTCCGGCTCGACGGGGAAACGGTAACCAGCACCCGGATACGGGAGCTGCTCGCGCAGGGCGACCTCCCCGGCGCGAACGCCCGGCTGGGCGCTCCCTATGCCGCGTCCGGAGTCGTGGCGGAGGGCCGCCGCCTAGGCCGGCAGCTCGGGTTTCCCACGCTGAATATCCCCTGGGAGCCCGAGCTCGAGCCCCGCTTCGGCGTCTACCGGGTGCGGGTGGGAGACCGGGGTTTGCCCGGCGTGGCGAACTACGGATTGCGGCCCACCGTCGAACGCGCCGGCCGGCCGCTCCTGGAGATTCACCTGCTGGCGGATTGTCCTTACGGGCCCGGCGATGCAATTCGCGCCGAATGGCTCGAAATGCTGCGTCCGGAGGCGAAATTTGCCTCCGTGGATGAACTCAAGGCCCAGATTGCTCGGGACGTGGAGGCGGCCCGTAAGGCCGCGCCTTACCCATGAATCGGTAAACAACAGGATAATCCGGTCCAACGGGACTTAAAGCCGTGTAAAAAGCTGACACTTATGATCCACCGCGGCGTCTTGCCTTATGGTGATCGACCACTCGCACCGCTGCATCTTCGTCCACATCCCCAAGACGGCGGGCAATAGCGTCAACCGCGTCTTCGGCATTTCCTGGCAGGACCACAAGGATCTGGCCCGCTACGCGGCGGAGGAGCCGCAGGCCTTTTCCAGCTACTTCAAGTTCGCGATCGTCCGAAATCCCTGGGACCGGCTGCTTTCGGATTACAACTACCAGTGCCGGAAGAGCCGGCCGGAGTGCAGCAAGCTCTTTTTGCGCAAGGATAACGGCGAGAAGCGCAGCTTTCGGGAATGGCTGGAATGCGCCTTTTCCCAGCCGGATCGCTACGGCTGCCGCGAGTGGGGCGGCGACGTCAGCCCGGGGATCCACCGGTGGAGCCCCCAGGTCGATTGGCTGAAAGTCGGAGGGACGATCGCGGTGGACGAGGTTCTTCGCCTGGAGGAGCTGCACGAGGGGCTGCCGCGCGTGTGGAATCGGCTGGGAATTCGCGGGCGGCTTCCGCACCGCAACCGCCGCTTTCACTGGCCCTACTCGTGGTACTACGACGACGCGTCGCGGAAGATGGTGGCCGACTTCTACGCCGAGGATATCGAACGCTTCGGCTACTGCTTCGAGGGGCTGGCCAGCAGGATCCGGAGCTGGTCGCGGAACGAGCGCCCCACGCGAATCTTGACCCCGTCGCTCATCAGCAGCTCGTGCTCGCCATAGAGCAGGGGCGCGACCCGCCGGATGCGCGCGGGATTGACCAGAA
>DASRSH010000008.1:0-16682 GCA_035656575.1 Opitutaceae bacterium | reverse complement strand
GAGCGCTTTCATCCCAGCCAGGACGGCCTGGGGGTCGCCCGCGCGCTCCTCGCATGACCCTGCCGCCCAATCCCGATCCGGTGCTCAACCAGCCGGTCACCGCGGAGCTGATCCGGAAGCATGGGCTGCTGCCCGACGAGTACGCGCTGATCCAGCGCCACTTGGGCCGCGATCCGGTCCTGACCGAACTGGGAATCTTTTCGGTGATGTGGTCGGAGCACTGCTCATACAAGAACACCCGCCCGTTGCTGAAGGGTTTCCCCACGGAGAAGCGGGGCCCGACGGAGGACTTCGGCCGCGTGCTGGTCAAGGCCGGTGAGGAAAACGCCGGGATCATCGATGTCGGCGGGGGCTGGGCTATCGCCTTCAAGATCGAGTCGCACAATCACCCGAGCGCGGTCGAGCCCTTCGAGGGGGCGGCGACCGGCGTCGGCGGGATCATCCGCGACATCTTCACGATGGGCGCGCGGCCCGCCCTGCTCACCAATTCGCTGCGGTTCGGCGACCTGGGTTCGCCCGCCACGCGGCGGCTGCTGCGCGGCGTCGTGGCCGGGATCGCCCATTACGGCAACTGCGTCGGCGTGCCCACGGTGGGGGGCGACGTGTATTTCGACCGCTGTTACGAAGGCAATCCCCTGGTCAACGCCCTGTGCCTGGGCACCCTGCGCCACGACCAGATTCGCCGCGGCAAGGCGACCGGCGTCGGCAATCCGGTCTATTACGTCGGCGCGGCCACGGGCCGGGACGGACTGGGCGGCGCCGCGTTTGCCTCCAAGGAGCTGAGCGCGGAGAGCGCCGCCGACCGCCCGGCGGTGCAGAAGGGCGATCCGTTCATGGAGAAGCTGCTGATCGAGGCCTGCCTGGAAATGATGGCCATTCCCGGGCTGGTGGTCGGCATCCAGGACATGGGCGCCGCGGGGCTGACCTGCTCGACCTGCGAGACGGCCAGCCGCGGCGGCGCGGGCATCGAGATCGAGCTGGACCGCGTGCCCCAGCGGGAAACGGGCATGAATTCCTACGAGATCATGCTCTCCGAGTCGCAGGAGCGCATGCTCGTGATCGTGCAGCGCGGGCGCGAGGCCGAGATCGAGGCCGTCTTCGAGAAGTGGGACCTGCATGCCGCGCGCATCGGGGAGGTCACCGCCACGGGCCGCATGGTCGTCAAGCACCACGGCGTCGTCGTGGCGGACATTCCCGCGCCGGCCCTGACCGACGAGGCGCCGGTGTACCGGCGGGAGGCGCGCGAGCCGGCGTACCTCGCCCGGACCCGCGCCTGGACTCCGGAGGCGGCCGGGCTCCCCGACCTGGACCAGGCCGGCATCCGGGCGGCGCTGCCCCGGCTTCTGGCCCATCCCACCATCGCCTCGAAGCGCTGGCTGTATCGGCAATTCGATCACATGGTGCAGCACGGCACCGTAGTCGTGCCGGGCTCCGACGCCGGGGTGGTCCGCCTGCGCCTGGGCGAGACGGAGCGGTTCATCGCCATCAGCAACGACTGCAACGGACGGTACTGCTATCTGAATCCCCACCGCGGCGCGCTCATCGCGATGGTCGAGTGCCTGCGCAACCTGGCCTGCGCCGGGGCCAAAGCGCTGGCGATGACCGACAACCTCAATTTCGGCAACCCCTACAAGCCAGAGAATTTCTATCAGTTGCAGGAGTGCGTGCGCGGCCTGGCCGAGGCCTGCCGGCATTTCGACGTGCCGGTCGTGGGCGGCAACGTGTCGCTGTACAACGAGTCGCCCGAGGGCGCCATCGATCCCACGCCCACCGTGTCCGTGGTCGGGCTGATCGCCCAGGAGGCCCACATCACCCGTTCGTTCCTGCGCCGGCCCGGCGAAGTGGTCCTGCTGCTGGGCGACGCGCCGCGGGAGCTGGGGGGCAGCCAATTCCTCGGCCTCATCCACGGCCTGAAGACGGGCGACGCGCCGGAAGTGGATCTGGCGGCCGAGGCGCGCCTGCAGCAGTTCCTGCTCGACCAGATCGGCGCGGGGCGGATTCGCGCCGCGCACGACCTGAGCGAGGGCGGGTTGCTCGTCGCCCTCGCGGAAATGCTCTTCGGCCCCGAGGGCGGCCAGGGGGTGGGCGGCCCCGCCGGCCCGCAGCTCGGCGCCGCCGTGGACCTGCGGGAGCTGGCCGCGCCGCGGCTCGACGCCCTGCTCTTCGGCGAAAGCCAGGGGCGCGTGCTGGTCGCCGCCGATCCCGAGGCGGCCGGGCCGCTCGCCGCCGCGGCCGCCCGGGCCGGCGTGGCGGCCCATCGGCTCGGCGTGGCGACCGCCGACGCCCTGCTGTCCGTCGCCGGGCTGCGCGGCGGCCCGCTGGTCTGGCCGGCGGCGGAGTTGCGGCGCGGCTGGGAAGGGAGTATCGAGGAGGCGATGAAGCGTCCCGGAATCGCGGAGAGCTGAGCGGCCGATGAGCGAACGCATCACCCACGAGTGCGGGGTCGCGCTGGTGCGGCTGCTCAAGCCGCTGTCCCACTTCCACGAGAAGTACGGCACGCCGCTGTGGGGCTTCACCAAGCTCTTCCTGCTGATGGAAAAGCAGCACAACCGCGGCCAGGACGGCGCCGGGGTGGCCTGCGTCAAACTCAATCCCCCGATGGGCGATCCCTTCATGTTCCGGGAGCGGAACGTGAAGTCGAACCCGCTGGACCGCATCTTCCGCACCCTCCTGGCGCAGTACAACGACCGGGTCAAGGAGGGGAACATCCATCCGGAGTTTCCCGAGTCGGTGAAGCTGCGCTTCGATTTTGGCGGCGAACTGCTCATGGGCCACCTGCGCTACGGGACCAGCGGCGGGTACAACCTGAGCGCCTGCCACCCGTTTTTCCGGCGCAGCCCCTGGCCCACGCGCAACCTGGCCCTGTGCGGCAATTTCAACCTGACCAACACCCGGGAGCTGAACGACAGCCTCGTGGCGATGGGCCAGCACCCGATCCTGGCCACGGACACGCAGGCGATCCTGGAAAAGATCGGCTTCTACCTGGATGAGGAGCACGAGGACATCTACCGGTTCCTGCGCAAGCGCGACCTGGCCGGCGAGGAGCTGTCGCGGCGGATCAGCGAGGACCTGGACCTGACGCGGGTGCTGACCCGCGCCTCGCAGAACTGGGACGGCGGCTATGTCCTGTGCGGGCTGGTCGGCAACGGCGACGCTTTCGTCGCGCGCGACCCTTCCGGCATCCGCCCGTGCTACTATTTTCAGAACGACGAGGTCGCCGCGTTCGCCTCGGAGCGCGCGCCGCTGATGACGGTGTTCGACCTGGCGCAGGAGGAGGTCCGCGAGGTGCGGCCGGGGCACGTGGTCGTGATCAAGCGGCGGGGCACGATCACCGAGCAGGAGTTCACCCCGCCCCTGCCGCGGGCCGCCTGCTCCTTCGAGCGCATCTATTTCTCCCGCGGCAACGACGTCGACATCTACCGGGAGCGCAAGGCGCTGGGCGGCCGGCTGGCCGCGCAGGTCGAGCGGGCGGTCGGCGCCGACTGGGAAAACACGATCTTCAGCTTCATTCCCAACACGGCCGAAGTGGCCTACTACGGCCTCATGTCCGCCTTGCGGATGCGCCGCCGCGACGAGGTGAAGCAGGGCATTCTCGAGGCCAGCCGCAAGGGCGTGCTGGACGAGGCCCTGCTGGACGAACTGATCCTGCGCAACTGGCCCCGGGGCGAGAAGATGGTGAGCAAGGACATCAAGCTGCGCACGTTCATTGGCCAGGAGAACCTGCGCAACCAGCTCGGGAGCCACGTCTATGACATCACCTACGGGGTGGTGACGCCCCGGGACAACCTGGTGTGCGTCGACGACTCGATCGTTCGCGGAACGACGCTGCGCCGCTCGATCCTGCGCATCCTGGCGCGGCTCGGGCCGAAGAAGATCGTGATCGTCTCGACGGCCCCGCAGATCCGCTATCCGGACTGCTACGGCATCGACATGTCCGAGCTGGGGAAATTCATCGCCTTCGAGGCGGCGGTGGACCTGCTCAAGGAGACGGGGCGGGCCACCCTGCTGGAGGAGGTCTATGAGCAGTGCCGGGCGGAGCTGAACCAGCCGGCGGCGGACGCGCGCGTGAACCCCGTGCGCCGGCTCTACGAGCCCTTCACGCCCGAGGAACTGTCCGCCCGGATCGTGCAGCGGGTGATGCCCAAGGGGCTGGCGTGGAAGGGGCAGGTCGAGATCATCTTCCAGACCATCGAGAATCTGCATGCGGCCGTGCCCGAGCATCCCGGGGACTGGTACTTCACCGGCAAGTACCCCACGCCCGGAGGCTACCGGGTCGTCAATCAGGCGTACGTGAACTTTTATGAAAAATCCGAAGGGCGCAGCTACTGAGGCGCCCGGGCTGTCCTACGAGGCGGCGGGAGTGCGCTATGGTCCGCTGGACGCGTTCAAGCGCGCCTGCCAGCGGGCCGCGCACGGAACGATTGATCTGCTGGGCAGCCACGGCTACGCGGAGCCGTCGGCGGTGCGCGGAGAAAGCGCCTACCTCATCGAGGCGCCCGACCATTATCTGGCCCACGTCGAGGAGGGCCTCGGGACCAAGAATCTGGTGGCCGACGCGGTGCAGCGCCAGACGGGCCGCTGCCACTACCGCTCCATCGGCATCGACACGGTCGCGACGATCGTCAACGACCTCATCACCTGCGGCGCCCTGCCGATCTCCGTGGCCATGCACGCCGCGGTCGGCGATTCGGACTGGTTCGCCGACGAGCGGCGCGCCGCGGATCTCGTGGCCGGATTTGCGGCCGGCTGCCGCGAGGCCGGCGCCGTCTGGGGCGGAGGCGAGACTCCCACCCTGCGCGGCCTGATCGAGCCCGCCAGCATCGTGCTCGCCGGCTCCGCCATCGGGCGGATCGACCCGAAGGAGCGCCGGATCCACGGCGACGTGCAGGAGGGGGACGCCATCGTCTTCCTGGCGGCTTCCGGGGTGCAGACCAACGGCCTCACGCTCTGCCGGCGCATCGCCGAGTCGCTGCCCCGCGGCTACCAGACCGAACTGTCGGACGGCACCCCCTTCGGCGAGGCCCTCCTCGCTCCCTCGACCATCTACGTGCGCTTTCTCGCGGAGTGCCAGCGCCGGGATATTGCGCTGCACTATGCCGCCCACATCACCGGCCACGGCTGGCGCAAGCTCATGCGGCTGGACGAGCCGTTCGTGTACGAGATCACGGCGCTGCGTGAAGCGCCGCCGATCTTCCGTTTCCTGATCGAGTCCGGCCCCATCGCGCTGCGCGAGGCGTACGGGACTTTCAACATGGGCATTGGGTTTGCGGTCTATGCGGCCCCGGACGAGGCCCGGCGCGCGGTGGAGGCGGCCCACGCGGCCGGCTACGACGCCTGGATCGCCGGCCGGGTGCGGCGGGACGGGACCCGCAAGGCGGTCGAGGTGCCGGACCTTGGCTTGGTCTTCGGCGGCGAGACGCTGAACGTGCGGTGATCCTCTTCGCGCTGCTGCTCGGGCTGCTGGCCGGGGTTCCGCCCCCGGATCCGCGGGTGGCTTCCGAAGTGGAGTTGCGGCGAGCCGAGCAGACCGAGCACAAGGATCTGGCGGCGGCGCTGGCTCTGGCCCGGCGGGCCCTCGCCGAGGCGGTGACTCCCCGGCAGGACATCCGCGCCCGGATCGTGGTCGCCCGGCTGGAGCGCGAGCGCACCGATTATGCGCGCGCCTGGATCGACGTGACGGACGCCATCCGGCGGGCCCGCGCGCTGCGCGATGGGGACCTGGAGGCCCAGGGGCTGGTCGTGCTGGGGCGCATCCAGTGGACGACCTCCGAACTGGCCGCGTCGATCGCCACCTACCGCCAGGGCCTGGCGCTGGTCGAGGGCGCCGACGACCCGGCCACGCAGGTGGACCTGCATCTGGGGCTGGGCGTGTCCTACCTCGAATCCGGAGACGGCGCGGGCGCCCGCGGCGAATTCGAGCGGGCGCTGCGGATCGCCCGGCAGAGCGGAAATCCGGAATCGCTGGCGAACGCCCTGACGGACGTCGGGAATTCCGAGCAGCTGGACGGCCGCTACGCGGAGGCGCTGCGCGATCACCGCGAGGCCTTCCAAATCTACTCCAAGCTGGGCGACGAATGGGGCCTGGGGACGGCCTTGGTCAACCTGGGATCGGCCGCGGAAGGGCTCGGCGACCTGCCCACGGCGCGGGACGACTATCGGCGGGCGCAGGAAATCTTCGGTCGGCTGGACCTGGTCCGGCACCTGGCGAACGCAGACCGCCAGTTGGCGGAAGTCCTGGCGCGGATGGGGCGGGCCGCCGAGGCCCAGGCGGAGTTCGACCGCGCGCTCGCGACGGCGCGGCGCCTGAAAAGCCACACCGTCATCGCGAACATCTATCACGACGAAGCGGCGGCCTACGAGCGCGAGGGCCGGCTGAAGGACGCGCTGGAGGCCCAGCGCCGCTATGCGGACGAACATGAGGCGGCCTTGGGCCAGCGTTCGGAGTCCGTCCTGGCCGCGGCGGATGCGCGCTATGATGCGGCGCGCCGCGACGCGGAAATCTCCGCGCTGCGCGCGGCGCAGGCCTCCGCCGAGGCGGCGACGATGCGCGCACGCGCCCATGCCTACGGACTGATCGGATTGCTGCTCAGCGCGTCCGTCGCCCTGGCGAGCGTGGCGTGGTCGCTGCGGTCCGCCGACCGGTTCAAGACCCGGCTGCTGGGCATCGCCGCCCACGACCTCAAGGCGCCTTTGGGCAACATTCAGCAGATCGCGGAAGTCCTGCGGGAGGAGCGGCCCGACGAACGGCTCGACTGGATCGCCGTGGAGTCCACGCGCCTGCTGCGCCTGGTGCAGGATCTGCTCGACACGGCGGCTCTCGAGATCGGACGGCTGCACATCCGGCGGGAACCCGTGGATTTGGGCGCCGCCGTCGCGGCGGCGGTGGCCGACCAGCGCTGGCACCTGCAGGACAAGGAGCAGCGTCTGGAATGGTCCCCGCCGGAGCCTGGCGCGGTGATGATCGTGGGCGACGCGGACCGCCTGCACCAGGTCATCGCCAATCTCCTCGGCAACGCGGTCAAATACGGACCCCGCGGCAGCGTGGTGACCGTGGCGCTGGCGGCGGGCGCCGGGACCTGCGAACTGACCGTCCGCGACGAGGGGCCGGGCCTGACGGCGGAGGACCGCAAGGGGCTGTTCGGGGCGTTTTCGCGGCGCTCCGCCCGGCCGACCGGCAAGGAAAAATCGCACGGGCTGGGCCTGTCGATCGCCGAAGAGATCGTCCGCCTGCACGGCGGCCAGATCGGGGTGCGTTCCGAGCCCGGTCAGGGCGCGGAATTCTTCATCCGGCTGCCGCGATCTTCCGGCTGATCCAGTCGCGGAACGGCGCGGGCGGAACCGGGGGCGCCGCGTCCGCCGGGCCGGTCCAGACCGCCTCGGCCCAATAGGCGCGCTTGTCGCGCAGCGGGCCTCGGTGCGCCAGCCAGCGCACCCAGCGCCGAGGCGAACCGATTCCCCGGTTGATCTGCCGCGACCATCCCTTTGCCGTGGCGAAGGCCCGGCCGTCGAGCGCGATGGTCGTGACCCAGACCGCGCGCCCGGGGCTGCGGTGCGTGGCGTAACGCCCCGTCGGGTCGACGGTCCACTCGCCCCGCTCCGGGCGCAGATCCCCGGCGAGCATTTGCGGAACGTAGGCCAGGGTCAGCTCCAGCTGCGCGCGCTGCGCGTCGTCCGCGCAGGTGATGCGCCGAATCCAGGCAGGCTCGTTGGCATGGGCGGTCCCGGTGGGGCCCAGGTCGAGCGATTCCTGGGCGTCGGAGGTGACGTGATACGAAGCCGCCGGCTCCCCGGGAAACCAGATGTTGAGGCGGGGGCGGGTGCTGAGGGAAGCCAGCGCCATGGCGGCCAGCGAGCCGGCCAGAATCCAGCGGCCCGCCGTGGTCGCGTGGGCCGCGCCGCCCGGCCAGGCCGCGGGCGCGCGCTCGGGCAGCAGCTTGCAGAAAATCACGGCCAGGACGCCCACGGCCACGGCGGTGAACCAGGGCCCGCCCGACCCGGGCTCGTGCCAGAAGCGCAGGCGCTCCGGGTCATGAGCCAGCAGGGCCAGCAGCGAAAAGCGCACGACCGACACGAAAAACGCGATGAGGAGCGCCGCCGGCACCAGCGCCAGCGCGCGGGCCCAGGGCAGGCGGAACAGGAGCGTCGCCAGGGCGAGCAGCAGCACGAGATACTTGGCGACGGGGAGCGCCGTGCACGGGACGGTGACGGGCACGATCCGGCCATGAACCAGGACCACATTGCTGTGGACCACGGGGTTTTGGCCGACGAGGGAAAGCAGCCAGCCGCTGACATGCGCGGTCGCGTCGGCGAGCGCCGGGCCGAACCGGTCGCCGCTTTGCAGCACGTCGCGCATCCAATGCCAGGGCGCGTCGCACCAGATCGCCCACAAGACGAAGGCGGCGATCACGCGCCAGCCCAGAGCGAGCCCCTGCCACCCCCACCAGGTCAGCAGCCAGGCCATCGGCCAGACAACCAACGCCGCGCGGCAGAACCAAAAGTCGCTGCCGTCGATCCAGGCCCACTGCCAGGCGGCGACGGCGAGCAGGACGCCCGCGGCGATGCGCGCCCCGCGGCTTGACCGCGGCAATTGGCTGGGCGTCAGCTTCCAGATCAGGTGCGCCGCCGCCGCGAACAGCCCCACCGTGGTCCAGGCCGCCACCGGGTCGGCGGTCAGCTTCCAGACGCGCAGGGCCGGCAGAAACGCGAGGGCGATGGTCAGCTCGACGTGCCGGGCGAGCAAATGGGCGGGGGGCAGGCGGGCGGGAGCCGAACGCACCGAAGTTTCCGTCACGGCAGGAACTTAGCATGCCCCCCGCCGCCGCGGCGATCAGAATAATCGCCTAGCGTCCGTCGGGCCGGCGCAGCAGCGCGCTGCGGGGCGTCACATTCTGGCCGAACCAGAAGTCCTTGATGCCCTGGAGCAGCCGCTCGATCTCCTCCACGCTCGCGGGCTTGAGCAGATAGCCGTTCGCGCCGCCCTCGTAGGCGCGGCGGCGATCCGACGGCTCCTGCGAGCCCGTGAAGCACAGCACGACCGTGCGGCGCGACGGATCGGCCTTGCGTATCGCCTCCAGCACTTCATGGCCGCCCAGCTTGGGCAGCTTGAGGTCGAGCAGGACCAGCGCGGGCGGGTCATCGGAGCCCGCGGAGAACCGGGCGACCGCCTCTGCGCCATCGGTGGCGATCAGCAGGGGGAGGCCGAAGTTGGACTTGCGATACGCGCGCTCGAAAAAGAAGCGGTCGTCCGCGCTGTCCTCGACCAGCAGGACCGATTCCGCAGACATGGGACGTGGGTGGGTCCTAGGAAAAAGGTGACAGTCGCGCGGCGCGTCAACAATAACTTGGCCCCGCTCGCCGCGCGGTCCACGCTGGCGCGCCATGATCGCCCCCACGCTGCTCTTCGGCTTTGCGCTGACTCAGGTTTTCCCCGTCGGTGGAACCGGCAAATGGGACTACGTCACGGTCGACTCCGCGTCGTCCCGCGTCTTTTTGACGCGCGGGTCCCACACCCAGGTGGTGTCCGCGCGCGACGGGAGTGTGCTCGCCGACATTCCCGGCCAAAGCCACAACCACGGCGTGGCGCTGGTGCCGGCGCTGGGGCGCGGCTTCATCAGCGACGGCGGCGACGCCGCCGTCGTGATCTTCGACCTGGCGTCCTATCGCGTCCTGGGGCGGGTGCCCGCGGCCGACGATGCCGACGGGATCATCTACGATCCGGCCAGCGGGCGGGTGTTCGTCGGCTGCGGCGACTCGCGCTGCGTCGTTCCGATTCCCGCCGGAATCGACCCCGCGCACGGCGCGCCCGACCCCCGCATCGCACTCCCGGGCCAGCCGGAGTTTCTCGCCGCGGACGGCCGCGGCCGCCTCTATGTGAACCTGGTCGACCAGAACCGGGTGGCGGTCATCGACAGCCGCAGCCTGCGGGTTCTGACCACCTGGCCGACGGCGCCGGGCGGCAGGCCGACGGGGCTTTCGCTGGATCCCGCCGGCGAACATCTCTTCGTCGGCTGCCGCGCGCCCCGCCAGCTGATCGTCCTGCGCTGCCGCGATGGTTCGGTCGCGGCCCATTTTCCCATCGGCATGGGCGTCGACGCCACGCGCTGTTTCGGCGGCCGCGCGTTCGCCAGCTGCCGTGACGGCACGCTGACGGTGATCGCGGCGGACGGGGACCACTTTCGGCCCGATCAGATAGTGGCGACGCGGCCCGGCGCACGCACGATGGGCGACGACCCCGCGACTTCCACCCTCTATCTGCCGACGGCGGAAGGGGGCCGGTTCGAGCTCCTGGTCGTCACCCCCTGAGCCGCAGCGCGACCGAGGTCCGGGCCCGGGCGGTCGACTCGCGGGTCACCAGCAGCGGCTGGATCGTGCGCACGGCGGGATGGCGGACCGGCGCGTGCCCGATCTTGGCGATGAGGATTTCGGCCGCGGCCTCGACCGTGGCTTCGATCTGCTGGTCCACGCTGGTCAAGGTCGGCTTCACCATCTTGCAGATGTCCTGGTTGTTGAACCCGGAGACGGACATGTCCTCGGGCACCCGGCACCCCGCCTCCTGAAACCCGTGGATCGCGCCCACGGCGATCTCGTCGTTCAGCGCGACGAAGGCCGTGGGAACGCGCTTCACCGCCAGGAAGCTGCGGGCCAGCGCCCGGCCGAATTCCAGATCGCCGCCCGTGCGCGGATGCAGATGATCCAGGGACAGCGTGCTGCCCTCGAGCGTCAGGCCGGCGCCGGCGAGGGCCTCGGCCATTCCGCTCAGCCGGTCCTGGATCGACCGCGGGGTGCCGGACAGCCCGAGCAGCCCAAAGGAGACGTGCCCAAGGCCGAGGAGATGACGGGTCATCTCCACCATGGCCTTGCGCCGGTCCAGGGCGACCGTGTTCGCGCCGGGAACACCGACCTGGTCGACGACCAAATGGGGAATCCCGTGGTGGGACAGCTCCTCGATGCGCAGGGCCAGATCGGCCTCGTTGAAGTGTCCGATGAAGACCACCGCGCTGACGCGCAGCGACAGGAAGCTGCGGATGACGCTCTTCATGCCCTCGGGATCGACGACCTCGATGAGCGAGGACACGTCGCGCACGCGCATCTTGCGCTGGAGGATCGCGAGCTTGGCGACCGCGGGCGGGGTGAACAGGCTTTCGACGCAGATGCCGAGCGAGCCGGCCCGCTTGCCCTTGAGATGCAGGGCGTAGGCATTGACGGTGAAGCCGGTTTCATCCATCGCCCGGCGGACCTTGTCGATGGTCTTTTGCTTCAGGCCGGGCTGCCCGTTGAGCACGCGCGAGACCGTGGTCCGCGCCAGCCCGACATAGCGGGCGAAGTCCGCCGTGGAGCGGATGGGTTTGGCGGTCCGATGGGGGGTGGGCGGGGGCACGGGTGCTCCGGCCTGTGTAAAGGGGGCCGGACGCCTTTCGTCAACATTGCATCGACAATAGCGGACACGTGTCCTAACCTGTCCGCGTGAGAGTCGCCGTCCTTCCCCTGGCGCTGGGGACCCTCGCCGCGGGGCTCGCGCCCCGCCTTGCCGCCGCGCCCACTCCGGCCCCATTCGCCGTCGTCGCCGCCGACGGCAGCGGCCAGTACCGCACGGTCCAGGCGGCGGTTAATGCGGCGCCCCAAACGACCAGCGCCGCGGCGCCCTGGACCATCCGCATCCGGCCGGGCGTGTACCGCGAGGTGGTGTACGTGCAGCGGGAGAAGCATTTCGTGCGGCTGGTCGGCGACAGCGCCGCGAATACGGTCATCACCTATGACCTGCGCGCCTCGCAGCCGGGCCCGGACGGCAAGCCGATCGGCACCTTTCATACGCCGACCGTCTGGATCGACGCCGACGACTTCTCGGCCGAGAACCTGACCTTCGCCAATTCCGCCGGGCGGGTTGGCCAGGCGCTCGCCCTGCGGGTCGATGGCGACCGCGTGCAGTTCCGCCATTGCCGGTTCACCGGCTGGCAGGACACGATCCTCGCCAACCGCGGGCGGCAGTACTTCCAGGACTGCACCATCACGGGCGCCGTCGATTTCATCTTCGGCGCCGCCACGGCGTATTTCGATCACTGCGACATCGTCTGCCTGGGCAACGGCTACATCACCGCGGCGTCCACGCCGGCGGGCGAGCCGTTCGGCTTCGTGTTCGCGCATTGCCGCGTGTCCGCGCCGGATCCGTCGACGCGCACCTATCTCGGCCGCCCCTGGCGGGATTTTGCCAGCGTCCTTTTCCTCGACTGCGAGCTGCCGGCGGCCATTCGGCCGGCGGGCTGGCACAACTGGAACAAGCCGGCGCGAGAACGGACCGCGCGGTTCGCCGAGTACGGAAATACCGGCCCGGGCGCCGGTCGCGCCGGGCGGGTTGCCTGGGAGCGGGCGTTGACCGCGGAGCAGGCGGCTGCGATTTCACCCCGCGCCGTCCTCGGCGGCTGGGATCCCGCTAGCTCACCAGACGCAGGGCGCCCCAGAACATCAGGATGATCGCGGCGGAGAGCCCGCAGCAGACGGCGAAGCCGACCGCGTCCACCCGGTCCCACCGCGTGAATTCCCAGGCGGAATGGGGGAACAGGCGGGCGGACTCGAACCGCCGCGGATCGCGCCGGGTTTCCGCGACCGCCGCCGCGTCCAGCGCGCGGTCGGCGGCCACCGGCGTCTTCAGCTTGCCGAAGAAATAATCCACCGTGGCCTCCGGCGGCGGCGTGGTGACGAGGCTGACGAAGATGAGAACGGCGAAGGGAAAGAGGGCATCGAAGAAGAACTGCGCGGCCAGCTTGGCGCCGCCGCCTTGGGCGGCGCCGCCGGGCAGCCACAGGTCGAGCAGCCAGGCGCCCACGCTGAAATGATCGTCGCCGGTCGCGCGGGCCCCGAGGGGCTCGGCGATGATGAGCGCGCCGGTCAGCACGATGCACCACCACACGGCGCTGCGCGTCAGGCGCCGCCAGAAAAAGAGCATGAGAATGGCCGCCCCGAAGGGCAGGTTGATGGTGAGAATGAGCTTGGTCACAGCCATGGTCCCGCGCATCGCCAGGGCGACCACGACGCTGGCCGCCAGGGCCCCGATGCCGGCCCATTGGGCGGCGCGCACGTCGCCTCCGCCGGGCGAGCGGCCCAGCAGCGGGCGGTACAGGTTGCGGACGAAGAGCGCCGATACCGCCATCGTCTTGGTCGCGACCGAGGCCATGTTGGCCGCCAGGAGCCCGACCAGCATCAGGCCGAGGAAGCCGGGACCGAGAAGATCATGCGATAGGGCTCCCCACGCCAGGTCCGGATCGGTCAGCAGCCGGCCGCCCGGCCGCAGGCCCGCGGCGATCAGGCCGACGAATACCCACATGACGATCATCACCCGCTTGCCATAGGTGCCGGAGACGGCGCCGAAGCGCGCGGCATATTCGTCCTTGGCCGCGCCGGCGAGGCCCATGTTGATGATGTTGCCGTTGATCTGGACGACGCTGACGAGAAGGATCGCGATGACGGCCCACAAGGTGAATTGGCCCCCGGATCCGCCCGCGAACAATTGAAACATCCGCGGCGGCAGGCGCAGGTGCAGTCCGGAGGGACCCAGGGCGCGAAATCCGAACGGCAGGAGAATCACGGAGAACACCAGCACGAGCGAGCCCTGGAAAACCTGGTTGAGGACCGTCGCCTCGAGTCCGCCCATGGCCACGTACAGGCCGACCACCGCCACGAATCCGCAATAGAACAGGAGCGGGGGCACAACGACGCCGTCGAGCAGCGCGGACGTCACCTTGTAGGCGACGAAATTGCTGAACGCGATGCCGATGATCGCCACGCCGATCTGGAAGGCGGCGTACACCAGCGCCAGGCGCGGACTCTCCAGCCGTTCCTCGAGGAGTTCGGCGGTGGTCGTCAGCCGGGCCCGCCGGAACCACACGCTCATGAACCAGTAGTAGGGATTCAGGAAAATCATTTGCAGCTGCAGCCACGCGCCGGATGCGCCTTCGCTGTAGGTGAAGCTGACCGTGCTGACCGCGGTGTTGGCGTCGGTCGAGTGTCCGAAATTGAAGAAGAACTGCCGCAGCCGCCCGAGCCGGCGGTCGGCGAGAAAGAACGCTTCCTCGGAATTCGTGCCGGCTTTGGAGCGGCGCCCCAGCACGATCACCACCGCCAGATAGGCGGCCACGATGATGTAGTCGGCAGTGTGCATGGGGCGGGGGCTGCCTCCAGGAAGGAAAAGCCCCACGGCAAGGCAAGCGGACAATATGGTTACGGACACGTGTCCGTTTTTCGATTTGACTCGCGGGAATCGCCGGACGCAAATGCTGCGGCCCCTCCCATGTTGCCCGCCCGCTGCCCGCTTCTCGCCCTCACGCTCGCCTGCGCGTCCGCCGCGGCGGCGGCCGAGGGCTCGTTCAATGTTCGCGCCTATGGCGCCGTGCCCGACGGCCATACGCTCGATACCGCGGCGTTCGCCCGCGCGGCCGCCGCCTGCGAGGCGGCCGGCGGCGGCACGCTGGTCGTGCCGCCGGGGGAGTATCTGACCGGCTCCGTCCGGCTGTACAGCCACATGACGCTGCAGCTCGAGGCCGGCGCCGAACTGCTCTACAGCGGAAATCCGGCCGATTCGCCGATCGTGGCTTCGCGCTGGGAGGACACCAGCGCGTTCATCCATGCCCCCTTGATTTATGCCGCCGGAGCCGTCGACGTCGCGGTCGCGGGCCGCGGCACGCTCAACGGCCAGGGCCGCAACTGGTGGTGGCGCAACGGCCGGTACGACCGGGCCCGCTCCGCCGAGATTCAGCCGGCGCGCCAGGCCTGGCTGGCGTTGTACGCGCGGATTGAGGCCGGGGCCCGGCTTTCCGCGGCCGATTTCAAGCTGGCCGACGACTACCTGCGCCCGCCGCTGGTCCTCTTCAACGGGTGCCGCAACGTGCAGGTCGAGGGCGTCACCTTGGCCGAGTCGCCGATGTGGATGCTGCATCCGCTCTACTGCGAGAATGTCTCCATCCGGGGCGTCACGTTCAATTCGACCGGGCCCAACGGCGACGGCATCGACGTCGATTCGAGCCGGGACGTGCGCATTTCGGACTGCTTCTTCAACACCGGCGACGACTGCATCGTGATCAAGTCCGGGCGCAACGCCGACGGCCGGCGCATCGACCGGCCGACCGAGCACGTCACCATCACCAACTGCGTGATGTACAAGGGCCATGGCGCGATTGCGGTGGGCAGCGAGACGTCGGGGGGCATCCGCGACATCCTGGCGAGCAACATCGTGTCCCGGGGGACCGATTACGGCATCCGGATCAAGAGCGAGCGCGGGCGGGGCAACGTCATCGAGAACCTGCGCTTCGCCAACTTCGTGATCGACCAGCCGCGGGTCCAGGCGATCGAGATCACCGCGTATTACGAGAACCAGCCGGCCGAGCCCTTTTCCGACCGCACGCCGACCTTCCGCAATATCGCGTTTTCCGGCTTCACCATCACCGGCGCGGCCAGCGTCGCCAATATTCGCGGCCTGCCGGAAAGGGCGTTGGAGCAGATCCGCTTCACGGACGTGACCGCGACGGGGAACGCCGGGCTGGTGTGCGAGCAGGCCGATGATGTCGAGCTGCACCAGGTGCGGATTCAGGTCGGCCGCGGCAGCAGCTTTTCGTTTTCGCATGTGACGGGACTGGAACTGGACGGCGTCACCGCGCCGGGCCAGTCCCCCGGCGAGCCGGCCGTCAAGCTGGACGACTGCGAGTTCGCCAAGGGCCCGGTCGACCTTTCGGACATCCGCCGGTAAGGGTACGGGCGAGTTGCGGAGGCCGGGTTCGCAGCCTTCCGCCTTTTGGAAGCCCCGACATCTCCAGCAGCGGCGAGGGGGCCGTCCGCGCTTCGCGGCGAAATCGGGATCGCTTTTCCCGGGCGCTGAAGCGGCGGGACGCCGCTTCCACCAACGCAGCGGGGGCGCCGAATGGCGCCCCCGTGCGTCCCTTGACCCCTCAAGGGGACGATCAGTAATCCAGATAATATGACACCAGGACCTGGAAAGGATTGCCGGGAACGCCCGAACCGTAGGTGTACTTCCGGTTGAGCAGGTTCTTGATGTTGACCTGAATCGTGTGCTTGAAGTGCCCGGTCGTCCACGAGTACCCCGTGCCGACATCGAAGAGGGCGTACGGCGCATTGAAATTGAATTCGCGGCCGTCATCGACGAACACGCCCTCAGCCTCGCCCACGTAGACGCCCGGCACGCTGGGATTGGCAAGCGGCAGGGGCTGGCCCAGCGCGCTCATCGGGAAGTTGATGCTGGCGTTGGCCGGCTCGCTGGGGTACGGCAGGGCGCCGCTGCCCGGGAAAGGCGCATTGATGAACGGCGTCGCCGTGATCTTCACCTCGCCGGTCTGCTTCGGATCCTTGCCCGTGGCATAGGTTTCGTTCAAGGACGGCACATAGTACATCGACGACGTGGAGCCCGACGTGGTGCCGGCGGGTCCGGGGATCAGGCTCTTGCCCGAGCCCAGGTTCACCAGCGACTTGGACGTGTAGCTGCCGTCGGCGGTGAAGAACAGCCCGCGGGCCCAGCCGTGGCTGACCTGATACCGCATTTCCAGTCCCGCGTTGTTGCGGGGAACGCGCCGGACCGCCAGGCCGTTATAGAACGTGAGGACATCGGAGTCTTCCGTATGCGTGTCCACATAACCCCAGTCGCCCATGAACAGGAGGTCATTGGTCGCCTGATAGCTCAATTC
>DASRSH010000007.1:0-23553 GCA_035656575.1 Opitutaceae bacterium | reverse complement strand
GCACGGCGTGTAAACCTGCGGCTCGTTCCACGCCGCCGCGTAGGCGTACTGCCGGCGCGTGAAGGCCGGGCTGGCCCAGCGGTCGCGCCAGCCCCCGTTGTCCCAATAAGTGACATGGAAGGCGACGGGAACGACCGTGTGCCACAAGCCGGGCGCCGTGAGGAGTGAGGAGAACCACGCCTCGGCCGGCGGGCAGCTGCTGCAGCCCTCGCTGGTGTAGAGTTCGATCAGAGCGGTGCGGGTGGGGCCGCTCTGAAACTGCTCGGCGCCGGCCGGCGCCGCCCCGGCCAGCAGCCCGGCTGCCGCGATGAGCCACGCGCGCCGCATTCAGTCGCAGTCGTAGATCTGCACGCGGGTCCAGTAGCCCTGGCAGTCGGCCACGAATTTCAGGTGGATGGGATCTTCCTGGTAGGCATCGTGCGCCGCGACGTCGCGGAACAGGACGATCAGGGCGGTGGAGTAGGAGTGGTCGATCACCGGCCGTCTTGGCGTGGCGGCCGGCTTACCCACGTACATGTTCTCCACCGTCTTGATGCCGGCGAGGGTGCTGACGCCGCGGCGAAAATCCGCCTGCTGCGATTCGCTCAAGCCCGGCTTGAGCCAGAAGTAGACGCAATGGACGAGCATGGGCTCAGCCAAGTGCCCCGCGGCGCCGGGCGCAAGGCTCCACCGGGAATTATCCGGAGGCGCTCTTCGGCCCTCCGCCGATGGCGAAGGCGAGGGGGCGGCGCTATGGTGGGGGGCGTGAATGTCGCCCAACTTCCCTCGAGCGCGCTGGCCCCGGCCGTTCCGCTGGGCCTTCTGCCCGCGGGGGCGCGCTTTGTCGTGCCGCTGGACCGGCGCGCGGACTTTGCCGGCTCGACGCTGTCGCCGATCGAATGGCCCTTCATCTTTGCGGTCGTGAGCCACGACCGCGCCGCCCGCCTGGTCACGGTGCACCCCGAGGGCAAAGGCCCGGTGCACCAGCTGTTCGCGTCCACGCTCGTGCGGCCGCTGATCGGTCCGGCGCCGGCGCATCCTTATTCGCACGCGCCCTTGCGCTCGGCGGATCGCCGGGAATCGCTCGAGGAGGACGCGTACGAGGTGGAGCGCGAAAGGATGCGCACCGGCGAGCCGTCGCTCGCCGCCGAACTGGCCTTGGACGCCCGGGAGCCGCGCACGGCCGCGCGGCTGCAGGAGGGCGACTATTCCTCCCCGTCAAGGTAGTCCAGCGGGGCGGAACGAATGAGGCGGCGCTCCGGGGAGCGCACCAGCCATTTCCCGCTGTCGGGATAGTGGCAGGATTCCCCAACCGGATTGTCCGCCACGACCAAGACCACCAGATCGCTGTCGCTGGGGTTGAGGATCTGATGCGGTTCTCCCGGCGGAAAGATGAACGCATCGCCGGCCGCAATCTCACGCAGGCCGTCAGCCGACCGGACCTGGCCCCGGCCCGATTGGACCAGATAAAATTCCCACTGCGCGCTGTGCGAATGGTACGGGCATAGTTTTTTCCCCGGCGGCACGCGCGAAATCTCGACGTCGAACGGATGCCGGCTGGTGGCCTGCGCCGAGTCGGGATCCCGGCCCAGCGCGAGCGAAACTCCCTTGAAGCCCCCGGCGAACATGCCCTTGGGCGAGGCCCAGGTCTCCTCCGCCAGTTCCTGCACGCGAATCACCTTCATGGCGGTGCGCTCGATGGCGGCCTCACCCGTTCGAGGGCTTCAGCCGCAGGAACAGGACGCCGTGGGTGTCGACGCGGGCCGACTGCGGCTGGGCGGTCGACCCGGTCTCGCCCGTCCATACGTTGGTCGTTGCGTAGTACTGCCCGGTCAGGAACGACAGATCGTGGAAGTCGACCCGGATCGTCCGGGGGGCGTCGGCCGCGTTGAGGATGCAGACCGCCCATTCGTGGTTCGCCAGCGGCTTGGCCCAGATCTCCTCCGTCTCGCGGCCCGTGCGGTCATCCTTATCCACCCGATAGCGAAAACCCTGGTGGCCGGCCGGATCCTGGTCGATGGCGATGGCCGCGCGATCCGTCAGGATGTCGCGGATCGCCGGCGACATGTGCCGCACGTCGTTGCCGGCGATGAGCGGCGCGGCGAGCATGCACCAGAAGCTGAAGTGGCTGCGCGACTCCGTGACCGTGAGGCTGCCGTTGCCGACCTCCAGCATGTCCGGATCGTTCCAATGATCGGGGCCGGCGTAACACGCCAGGCCGACATTCTCGTCCAGCCGGTCCTTCCAGCCCTTTTCCCAGGGATTTTTGTACGAGCCCATGTAGCAGGCGGCGATGTCCCCGGTTGTCCGCCACAAGTCGCCGATGGGCCTGGCCCAGAGCCACGGCTGGGTCTGGCCCCATTCGCACAGGCTGAACACGATGGGCCGGCCGGCCGCGCGGAGCCCCGCGCTCATCGTCTTGTAGGTTTCCGGGCCATTGGCCGTGCCGTGGTCGCACCAGTCGTATTTCAGGTAATCGACGCCCCAGCTCGCGTACTGGCGCGCGTCCTGGAACTCGTGGCCCCGGCCCCCCGGATAGCCGCCGCAGGTCGTCCAGCCGGCGCAGCCATACAGCCCGAACTTGAAGCCTTTGGCATGCAGGTAATCCCCGAGGGCCTTCATCCCGTGCGGGAACTTGACCGGGTCGGGCACGAGCATGCCGTTCGCATCGCGCTGCTTTTCGGCCCAGCAGTCGTCGATGACGATATACCGGTAGCCCGCGGCCTGCATGCCGTCGGCGATCATCGCGTCCGCCGTTTCCCGCACCAGCGCGTCCGAGCAATTGCCGGCGAAGGTATTCCACGTGTTCCAGCCCATCGGCGGAGTAGGGGCCAATCCCTCAAACTTCTGGGCATGGAGCGAAGCGGCGCCGACAACGGCCGCGGAAAGTAGCAGGGGCAGGTGTTTCATTGGGGGAATGCGCGAAAGTTGGCCACGTCCGCCCCGCGGCGTCAACAAGGGGTCACGTACCAATTCTCAACAAGCGGTCCGCCGCTCAGGTTTTGATTGAAGGGCGGAACGGCTTGTTGGAAATTGGTACGTGACCCCTTCCATTCAGAATGTGTCCGATACGGCGCGGTGGGTCGCGGCTTATCGGGCGCGGGAGACGGAGCGGCCGGACGCGCTGTTTCGCGACCCGCTGGCGGCCCGGCTGGCGGGCCCGGTGGGGGAGGCGATGGCCAATCGGGGGCCGCGCCAGATGCGCAGCGGTTGGTTCATCGTGGCGCGGACCAAGCTGATCGATGATGCGCTGGCGCGGGCCATCGCGGCTGGGGCGGATCTGGTGGTCAATCTGGCAGCGGGGCTGGATACGCGGCCCTATCGCCTGGAGGTTCCTTCGGCGCTGCAATGGGTGGAGGCCGATCTGCCGGCGATGGTGGCGGAAAAGAATGTCGCTCTGGCCGCGGAGATTCCGCGGTGCCGCCTTACGCGCGTCGGCGTCGATCTGGCGGATCGGGACGCGCGCCGGAATTTTCTGCGCGAGATCGCGGCCGGCGCCCGCCGGACGATCGTGATCACGGAGGGGTTGCTGGTGTACCTGGACGGCGACACGGTGACCTCGCTGGCGAATGACATCGCCGCCACGCCCGGCCTGCGGGAGTGGATGCTCGACCTCTGCTCACCGGCCGTCCTGACGCTGATCGCGCGCAACTACGGCGGGGCGCTCGACCGGGCGCCGATGAAGTTCGCGCCGCCGGATGGGGTGGCGTTCTTCGAGCGGCTGGGATGGCGGGCGCTGCAGGTCGACTCGCAATTTCATTTTGCGCTGCGCCATCGGCGCCTTCCGCTTTGGATGCGGATCGCGGGCCGGCTGATGCGGCAGCCCGATCCGCGCAAGCCGCGCGGACCCTGGTCCGCCGTGGCTACTTTCGCGCCGCCGGCGTAGGGCAGTCGACGTCGAAGGTCAGTTCGCTCGGGTACGGATTGGCGTCCGTCCCGACCAGGATATGCTTCTCGACGCGGCCGGCGTCGCCCTCGATGTCCATTTCGGCGCGGATGACACCAGCGGCCCCGGGGGGACAGGTGCTGGGATCGGCCTGCGCCGTCGTGCAGTGGCAGCTCGGGTCGATCGACGTGATGCGGATAGGGTAGGGCGTCTCGTTGCGAAATCGGAATTCCGCCCGGGCCACGCGCTGGCCGGCCGCGGCCGAGACGACAACCGTGGTGCGGTCCCACGTCAGTCCCTCATGTCCGGCGGCGGCGAGCGCGAGGAGCATCCAGGAAAAGTGCATCTTGGATGCGTAGCGTGCGGCGCCGGCGCAAGCCATGACAAACAGCGCGCGATTGCGTCCGGGGAGCGCCCCCGCGCTGGGCCGGGCCCTTTCTCCTCTGTCGCTACGCCGCCGGATCCGCCTTCAAGCCAGTGCGGCGAGAGCCGCCGGGCGACTTCGCGCCCGGCCGGATCGCCGCACCCGGAGAAGGCGGAAAGCCGCGGCTGAGGCGACTTCCGGAGAAAGGTCCCGGCCCTGCGCTGGAGTCTGGGATGGCTGACGAACTGCCATATCTCCGTCCGCGTTGGATCCGAACCGGAACGGGATCGGCACCTCCGAAGTCGACTCTGCGCGGTCTTCCGCCCGCTCTGTGCGCGCCGATCTGGACGGGCGCGAAGTCGACCGGCGGTTTTCGGCGCGCGGTTTGCGGGCGGATCTGGCGCAGTGGAGACGGAGCGGGGTGCCGATCCCGTTCCGGTTCGGGGGCAGACCCCGGGGCATGGGCTCGCTATTTCAGCTCGCTGGGGTGGAGGGGGAACCCCTCGGGCTGCGGGGAGAGGCGGCGGAGCGTTTTGCCGTCCAGGGCGTAGACGATCTGATCGGGGCCAAACTCGACGCAGAATTCCTTGGCGCCCCCCGCGCCTTCCGGCCGGGTCGCCGCGTCCGTGAAGGCCGAGGCGGGAATGTCGTCATAGGCCAGAATGCTCGCCCAATCCTGCACGCCGATCGAATACGTCGCGTCGGGATCGGCCGTGACGTGCCCGATCACCGCGCTGCCGCCATCGCGCAAGGCGACCCGGTGCTTGTCCTGCCAGAAAGCCGCGATCTGCCGCCCGCTCCGGTTCCACATCCGAACGGCCATGCCCTCCTTCGGACACCCAGCGCTCATCAGCGACATTGCCGCGGCCAGCGCCGCCGCCATTAAATGGCCCCGCATGCTTCGCCCCTGCTTCGGACTCGCCCTCATCATTTTGGGCACGCTATCCCCATCCCGCGCCGCCGACAAGGGCGGCGGCGCTCCTCCGCTCGCAGTCCCCGCCTGGCTCTTTCCCGGCGAGGGGAGCGCATCCCCCGGCGATCCGCCCGATTGGCCGGAGGACAACCCCTTCCGGGTGAAGGACTGGCACCCGGCGACTCATCCCCCGATGCCGCCGATCGTGTCGGCGGGCCGCGCGCCGGACGTCTTCGCCTGCGGCTATTGCCACCTTCCGGATGGGAGCGGCCGGCCCGAGAATGCCTCGGTGGCGGGACTGCCGGCGGCGTATATCGAACGGCAGATCCAGGCCTTCATATCCGGCGCGCGGCGCTCCGCCGCTCCCTCCGAGCTGGCCCCCACCCACTACATGATCGAGACGGTCCGCCATGCCACGGCGGCCGAACTGGCCACCGCGGCGGGCTACTTCGCCGAGCTTTCCTTTCCGCGAAAGGTTCGCGTCGTGGAAGCCGGCGTGATTCCGCGCCCCCGCGTGCGCGAATTCCTTTACTTCCTGGACACGGGCGGCGCCCGGGAGCGCCTGGGCCGCCGCCTCATTGAGGCGCCCCTCGATCCGGCCGCGCACGCGCGCCACGACGGCGCGGCGCGCTATATCGCCTACGTGCCGATCGGCAGCCTGGCCCGCGGGCGAGCGCTGGCGGCAGCGGGCCCCGGGGGCCCGGCGACCGCCTGCATCCTCTGCCACGGCGCTGGTCTGCACGGAGGTCCGACCGCTACCCCATTAGCGGGGCGCTCTCCGTCCGGCCTGATGCGTCAACTGCTCGCTTTTCGCAACGGCGCTCGTGTCGGCCCCATTGCCGATCTGATGCGGCCCGTCGTCGCGAATTTGACCATCGACGATATGATCGCGCTCAGCGCCTACGCGGCCGCATCGGCGCCTTAACCCCCAGCGCATGAAGATCGTCTCAATCTCGAGGAAGAGGCCGGGCGATACCCGTCTTGCGCGGCGCTTCGTCGATCTTGGGGCGTTTTCATGCCACATTGGGGCCAGCATTCGGCCCCGAGCCGGTCCAATGCGGCACAAAGGGTGATGGAGCCTGCCGTATGGCATGGGGTTCGAGGCCAAGCCTCCGCCGAAGGCTCGGCCCCGTGAAGGCTTCCCAGAGCAACGTGGCCGCTGCTTTCGCCCTCGGCGACAAACCGCTTGCCGGCGGCCCGACGCTTGGGCGACAGTGGAGAATGCTGCGAACGCTCGCCTTTGTGGGAATCATGGTGCTGGCGTCGGCGCCGGCGTGGAGCGCGACGCCGGTCGTGCTGGTCACCGACATCGGGACGGACATCGACGATTCCTGGGCGCTCGCCCTGGCGCTGCGCTCTCCGGATTTGGACCTCAAGCTCGTCGTCACGGATCCGGCCGATACGCTCTACCGGGCGAAAGTCGCCGCGAAGCTGCTGGAGGCGGCGGGACGCAGCGATGTGCCGATCGCCCTGGGCGACAACTCCGGCACGCGCGCGGACGATAACAAGACGCTCGATCCGTGGGTGGCCGGATTTGACCTGCGAAGCTATCCTGGCCGGATCGATTCGGACGGGGTGTCCGCCCTGGTGCGGTTCCTGCGCCAGTCCACCCAAACGGTGACCGTCATCGCGATCGGTCCGGCTCACAGCCTGGCGATCGCCTTGCGCCGCGACCCCTCGATCGCCGCCCATGCCCGCTTGGTGGGCATGTTCGGCAGTTTCGACCACGGCTACGGCGGCGGGCCGCCGGGCGCGGAATTCAACGTGAAGGTTGATCCGGCGGGGCTGCGCACGGTCCTGGCCGCCCCGTGGCGGGATATTCTCCTCACCCCGCTGGACACCTGCGGCCTCGTGGCCTTGTCCGGCGCGCGCTACCATGCCATCTGGAGCGCGACCCACGATCCGCTGCTGCGGGCCCTGATCGGCAGCTACTGCATCTTCGCCCCGCGCCAGAACTGGATGACCTGCGATTACTTTCCGGTCCGTTCGACCACGCTTTATGATACGGTGGCCGTATATCTGGCCTACTCCGAGGATCTCGTGGCGGTCGAGCCCGTCGCCTTCGACGTGACGGCTGACGGCCGCACCGTCCGCTCGGCCGCGGGCCCGTTCCACGCGCGCATCGCGCTCCGCTGGAAAAACGAGGATGGGTTTGAAGCCCAGACGGCTGGGCGGCTTCTGGGCCCCTGACGTTCAGCGCGCGTGGAAGCGCCACCACATCCATAGCGCCGTCGCGGCGAGGCCGGCTGCGGGCAGGCCCAGGGCGAAGATCGCGCCCCGGTAACGGGCGAAATTGAGTTCGAATCGGCTGAGCTTGCGCACCCGCTGGGCTCTGCCGGTCACGACGACCCGGGCCGGCGCGCGCAATTCGGCGGCCAGATCGGCGACCGATGCGTGACGGCTGCCCGGATTGCGCTCCATGGCGTGCAGCACGATTTCTTCAGTCTGAGGGGAGAGTTCGGGGCGGAGCTCCCGAAGCGGCGCCGGATCCGCCAGTCCGCGCGAGGTGAGGATCGCCATCGGCGAATCGCCCGAAAACGGCGGCTGGCCGGTCAGCATCTCGTAAAGCACCGCGCCCAGGCTGTAGATGTCGCTGCGCTGGTCGCCCCGGCCGCCCTTGGCCTGCTCCGGAGACATGTATTCGGGAGTGCCCATCGCCGGCGAAAATCCCGCGAACGTCACCCGGCGCAGCCGGTGCGAGTTGGAGAGTCCGAAATCCAGCAGCCGGATGCCTCCGTCCCGCGCGACGATCACGTTGCCCGGCTTGATGTCGCGGTGCACGATGCCACGGGCATGGAGGTATTCCAAGGCGTCGCACAGCGCCAGGGCGAGCGTGAAGGCGTCTTCCTCGCTGAACGTCGTGGCTGACTTGAGCAGCTGCTCCAGGGTGGATCCCGGAACATATTCGGTGACCAGGTAGGGCCGGCTCTTCGGCTCCTCCACCGCAATGAACCGGAGCAGGAAGGGATGGTCGAGCGTCAGCCCGATTTCCTCCTCGCGCTGAAAGCGCGTGAAGTAGGCCGGATCGGATTCGATCCGCAGGTGGGGGATCTTGACCACCACCTGCTCGCGGCCGCGGGCGAGGTCCTGGGCGAGGAAAAGCACAGCCATGCCGCTGCAGCTGAGCAGATCGGTGATCTGAAAGCGGCCGTCGAGCACCATACCGGCCTGCGGCATGTCGGGATCCCCGCCGATGACCGCGGGACCCTTATTCTGGACTTGCATGGCGTCCAGTATCGCACGTCCCGGCGGAAGCGGTGAGTCAATGAGGGCCGCGGCGCCATCAATTCCGCATCAAACGGCTTCGTCAATGATCGCGGGAGCCGGCGTTGGGCACCACTCCGGGGGTCAGGTAGCCGGAATCGGCCAGCCAATCGGCGGCGCGGTCCGGCCAGCCGCGGATGCTCTGGAAGACGGAGCGGTAGCCCATGTTGAAGGCGTGGGCCGCATGGGAATACAGGTGCAGTTCCACCGGGACGTGGGCGGTGCGATAGGCCAGCACGGTCTGCAGCACATGGGCGGCTTGGCCGTCGTTGTTCGAAACAATGAAACAAGCCGGCGGGGCGCCGGGGGGAATGACCGTCGGGAAGCCCAGGGGGCCCGGGTAGATGAAGATCGAATAATCCGGCCGGGCGGAGGGCCGGTCGATCGGATCGGCCGCATCCGGCTGGGGCGCATTGGGCCCATAGCAGACCATCGCCGCCAGTTCGCCGCCCGCGGAAAAACTGACGATTCCGACCCGATGGATGTCGAGGCGGTACTGTTCCGCGTGACTGCGCACCCAGCGCACGGCGCGCAATCCGTCGGCGCGCACATCGCGGTCGATCGTGTACGGCGATCCCGGCTCCCGCGCGAGCCGGTACTTGAGCACGAAGGCCGTCAGGCCGAGGCTGCGGAAAAACTGTCCTGCCTGCAGGCCCTCCGCGTCCCAGACCAGGACGCGGTGCCCGCCGCCCGGGGCGATGACCACGGCGCCGCCATTGGCCTTTTCCGGCGACGGAAGGTATATGGTCAGCGACGGGTTGTGGATGTTACGCACCCAATAGTCATGGGCGATTTCCGGCTCGGCCCGGCGCGCTTGCGAACCGGGTGCGCCGTGGGACCAGAGGGGCGCGACGGCCGGCACGTCGTCGGCCCGGGCGAGCAGGGCCGCGGTCAGAAGCAGGAGGAAATATTTCACGATGGCACGGTCTGGCGCCATTCGGCGGCGGAGGCAAGTCGCACGCTTCGGACTGCCCTCCGGTTACAGGGCGGAACGAAATATTCCCTGAAACAGCGCCCGGTCGCCGGCGTCTCGGACGGCGAAGATCATGAAATCCCAAAACCTTGCATCAGGACTCATGGCCGCCGCCTTCTTGTCGCTCGGCCTCTTCGCGGGTTGCGCGAGCGCACCCGCACCCGTTGTCGTTTCCGCGCCTCCCGTCGCTCAAGCCGAGGTGATACCCGCCAGCCCGGGTCCGGGCTGGCATTGGGTCGGCGGCCATTGGGCCTGGCGGTACGGCCGCTATGTCTGGATTCGCGGCCACTGGCTGCGCGGGCATCCGGGCGGAGTGTGGGTCCAGGGCCACTACGAAAATCGGGGCGGCACCTACATCTGGATCGACGGCTACTGGCGCTGAGCCTACCGCCGTCCCCGGAAAACCCACGCCAGCAGCGTGAGCAACGCGCTGAGCAGCAGACAGGTCATCAGGGGAAAATAGACCTGCACGTTTCCGCGGCGCAGATGCAGGTCGCCGGGCAGCCGGCCGAGCCAGGAGCGGCCGGCGCCCGACCACACCACGATGCCGGCGACGGTCACGGCCAGGCCGATGACGACCAGCATTTTGCCCAGTTCATTGGAAGGAGTCATCCGCCGCGACCCTAGCCGGAACGTGGGGCGACGGCAATGCCACTCAATTGCGGGCCAAATGAGACGATCATCCCATTGGGACGCGTCCCCGATGCCTCATTCCTTTCGCGCACTTTTGCCTTTTGCGCTGCTTTGCCGTCTTGCGGCCGCAGCGCCCGAGGCGCCTTTGACCGGCTTTCCGGCGATCTGGACGCTGCCGGACGCCGAGCAGCACCGGGCGCATCCGGTGCGGCTGGATTTGCGGATCTACTACTACGACCCGATCTGGCAGGCGATTTGGGGCAGCTGCGGCGACGTGCCCGGGTTCATTTCGCTCGGCTCGCACGTCTTTCCGATTCGGGCGGGGGCACGGGTGCGCGTCACGGGAATGGTGACGCCCGCCGCGGGCATGGTGGTGGCCAATCCCGTCGTCGCGGTGCTGGCGCCCCCGGCCCCGCTGCCGGCGGAACGGGCCGATGACGACCTGGGCGACACGGCGCGGTTCAACAACCACTTCGTCAGCCTCGAGGGCCTGATCGACCGGGTGAGCGCCCGCGATCCGAACCATTGGGAGGTGAGACTGGCGTGCGACGGCCGGACGGTCTGGGCTGAAGTCCTGCTCAAGGCGGACGAGACCTTTGCGTTGGCGCCGAACACGATCGTGCGCGCGAAAGGCGTTTACTTCGCGCGCCCGCAGGGCGAGGGGGCCCCGCCCCGCCTCGAGCTGTGGATGCAAGGCCCCGAGCAGTTCGCCGTCCTGGCCGAACTCGATCGCGATGCCCGCTTCAACGGCGCCAAGACGCCCGCCGCCGCCCTCGCCCGCGTGCCCGCCGGAAGGCCGGTGGTGATGGCCGGGACGGTCGCGGTCCAGGAAGCGGGCAAATTCCTGCTGCTGCGCGATGCCACCGGCCTGGTCCGCGTGGAGTCCGCCCAGACGCAGGTGCTGCCGCCCGGTGCGACCGTCGAGGCGATCGGTTTTCCCGTCCCCACGCCCGCGGGCTGGGTTCTGCGCCGGGCCCTCTACCGCGCGCCCCTGCCGCTGATCACTTCCCAGCAGGACATCTACGATCTGCCGGACAGCCTGCGCAATGAATGGTACCGGGTGCGCTTCGAGTATCTGGTTTACGATTACGACCCGGTCTGGCACGCCTTGTGGGGACGGACGGGAGACCGCGACCAGTATCTGTCCCTGGACCTGAAGGGGAGGATGCTGCGGCCCGGCGCTCGCATTGCCGTCGAAGGCCGGATGCGGCCGGCCGACGGCTCCACCGTCTTCGATGCCACCGTCACGGAGCTGGGGCCGCCGCGCGCCCTGCAGCCGATCGACGCCGACGGCGACTTCGGGGCGACCGACCGGTTCGCGAAGAAGTTCGTGGCGGTGGACGGCTATGTCGACCAGCAGTCGATGACGGACGCGAGCCACGTCGAACTGGAGCTGGACATCGGAGGCCGGCCGGCGATCGGCCGGTTGTTTCTGCCGCCGGGAGCGACCGTTCCCGATCTGGATGGCGCCTACGTGCGGGTCCGCGGCGTTTACTCCGCCACCACCAATCCCACGACCGGGGTCGCGCGAATCGAGCTGTGGATCCAGAGTCCGGACAGCGTCGCGGTCACGGGTTCGATCGCGCACGACGCGCGCTTCAACCGGCCAGTGACCCCGATCGAGCGGGTGCCGGCCAGCACGCCGGGCGCGCTGATCCGCGTGCGGGGGGTGGTGCGCGCCCAGGAGCCCGGCCTCAGCCTGACCCTTCGCGACGAGACCGGGCAGATCGTTTTGCACACCGTGCAGAGCCAGCCGATTTCCATCGGGGAAACGGTCGAGGCCATCGGGATCCCGGCCCGCCGCGGGTCGGCCTGGGCGCTCGACGACGCCCTTTTTCGCCGCAGCGCGCACCCCGTGGTCTTTTCGGACAAGTCGCGTTTGCGGGTGGCCGAGCAGGTGCGCGACCTGCAGCCTGAAGATGCGGCCCGGAATTACCCCGTGCTTTTGACCGGCGTGACCACCTGGGCCAATCCCGCGGCGGACTTCTTCTTCATCAGCGACGTGAGCGGCGGTGTCTGCGTGTACTTGCCGCCGCATGGGCCGAAGCTCATGGCGGGAATGAGCGTGCAGGTGCAGGGCGTCACGGCGCGCGGCCGCTTCGCGCCGGTCGTCCTCGCCGACCGGGTGACGTGGGGCGGCGTGGTCGATCTTCCCGATCCGCGGCCGGTCACCCTGGAGCAGGCCTTGACCGGGGTGGAGGAGGCGCAATGGGTCAGCATGACGGGCTTTGTCCGGGCGGTCGTGGCGGAGGGGCCGTGGAGCCGGTTCGACCTCACGACCTCGGCCGGCGAATTCACGGCCCGGCTGCCCGCCAGCCCGTCCTATGCCGCGCTGGCCGGATCGGTGGTGACCGTGCACGGCGTGTGCGACGCCGCCGTCAACGACCGCCGGCAGCTCACCGGGGTGCAGGTTTGGGTGCAGTCGCGCCGCTTTCTGCAGGTCGACGAGCCGGTGCCGGCGGATCCGTTCCGCCTGCCCGACCGCCCCATCGCCACCTTGCGCCAGTTCAATTCTCTGGTGTCGCTCAATCGCCGGCTGCACGTGTCAGGCGTCGTGGTCAATTGGCCCCGCGGCGGCGTCGCCCAGCTCCAGGACGGGTCCGAGACCCTCCGCGTGCTCAGCCGCCTGCCGCTGCATTTCGTGCCCGGCGACCGGATCGACGCGGTGGGCTTCGCAGGGCGGCAGAACAACCGGCCCGTGCTGCGCGAGTCCGTGTGCCGGCTGATCGCCCATGGGCCGGATCCGGCGCCGCTTGCGCTCAAGGGCGCGAATCCGATCAACCTGGAATACGCCGGCCGGCTGGTGCGGCTGGAGGGACGGGTGCTCGACAGCAGCACCCAGGAGCGCGGCATTCATCTGCTGCTGCAATCCGCGGGCGGACGGCTGGAGGCGACCCTGGAGGATCCGGGGCTTTCGCTCCCGGCGGAATGGGCCCGGGGCAGCGACGTGGCCGTGACGGGCGTCTATACCATCCAATTTGACGATTATCGCCGCCCCGACGCGCTGGAGGTGGTGATGCGCTCGCCCGCGGACGTGCGTGTCCTGCACCGGGCGCCGTGGTGGACGGAGCAGCGCATCCTGGCCCTGATGGGCATCCTCGCGGCGGCGCTGCTGAGCGGCATCGGCTGGGTGGTGGCTTTGCGCCGACGGGTGCGCCAGCAGACGGCCGTGATCCACGAGCAGGTGACAAAGGAAAAGGCCGCCCGCCTGGAGGCAGCGCTGACGCGCGCGTCCAAGCTGGAATCGCTGGGGGTGCTGGCTGGAGGCATCGCCCACGACTTCAACAACCTGCTGACGGTGGTGATGGGCAACCTGTCGCTCGCGAAGCTGGATGCGCGCCTGACCGCGGAAACGCAATCGCTGCTTGAGCAGGGGGTCGAGGCGGCCAAGCAGGCGCGCGGGCTGACCCAGCAGCTGCTGACCTTCGCCAAGGGCGGCGAGCCGGTGCGGCGCTCCGAGTCCCTGACGGAATTGGTGCGCGAGTCGACCGCCTTCGCCCTGCACGGCTCGAAGTCCGGCTGCGATTTCGATTTTGGCGCCGCGGTGTGGGCGGCGGACGTGGATCGCACCCAAATTGGGCAGGTGATCCACAACATTGTCATCAACGCCGATCAGGCCATGCCGGAAGGCGGGCGCATCCACATCGCCTTGCGCAACCGCGTCGTGGCCGCGGGCATGGTGCCGGGCCTGCCGGCCGGACGTTATGTCGAGCTGACGATCGAGGACACCGGTCCGGGGATACCCGCGGAGCAGCTCTCGCGCATCTTTGAGCCCTATTTCACGACCAAGGCGCAGGGCAACGGGCTCGGGCTCGCGACCGTCCACTCCATCGTCAAGCGGCACAAGGGCCATATCGCGGTGGACTCCGAGCGGGGTCGGGGCACGACGTTTCGCATCTGGCTGCCGGCGGCGGCTGCGGCCCAGCCGGAGGTGCCGACGCCGGCTGAAGCCCCGGCGGCGCGGACCGGGCGCGTTCTGTTCATGGACGACGAGGCGCCCATCCGCACCATCGCCGCGACGGTGCTGAAGAAGATGGGCATGGAGGTCATGGCCGTCGCCGACGGGGCGGCGGCCGTTCAGGCCTACGAGGAAGCGCTGCGCGCCGGGCAGCGGTTCGATGTCGTCATCCTCGATCTCACGGTCCCGGGCGGAATGGGCGGCGCCGCGGCGATGGCCGAGATGCAGCGCCTTGATCCCCAGGTGAAGGCCATCGCCTCCAGCGGCTATTCGAGCGATCCGGTGATGGCCAACTACGCGGCGTATGGGTTCAGCGCGATCGTCCCCAAGCCCTATCAGGTCAGCGATCTGATGAAAGCGGTCTCGAGCCTGCTGCGCGCCTCCCCGCGGCCCGCGGCCCAGCCGGCGGCGGTGTGATCCGGCGCGTCACCGCCCGGCCGCCGGCCAGTGAAAGACCAGCAGCGAAACGGCCTGGCGGGGCAGCGCAAAGCGGAGGGTGACCTGGCCATCGGCCACCGCCAGGCGGCGCGGCGCGCCGAGGGTCTGAAGGGCCCCGGCCTCGCGCAGGGCGTCGTACTGCGCCGGCGTGGGCTTCGGCGGCGCCCCCATGCGCTTCCAGGCCGCAAAGGCGTTGGAGTGGCGCTCGTCGATGCGGAAATGCTCCAGCGCGACCGTGGAGCCCGCCGCCGCCAGTCCCGTTACATTCAAACGCACGTCGGCCGCGGGCCCGGGGACGGCGTCATCGTGATAGTGCCAGACCAGCACGGCGAGGCGTCCGGGGCCCGCGGTCGCCAAGGTTCCCACGTCCGGCCGGCCCCGCACGCCGCGCGCCATCACTTCGGCCAGGGGGATTTCGCCCGAGCTGGCGGCCTGCACCCGGGCGGTGCCGAGGCGGGAATAGAGGCGAAAGACATTCAGAATGGGCAGATCGATGCCGTTGGTGGCCAGAACCCGCTGGCCGGAAAAATACGGCTGGCCTTCAAACTCAAAGGCCCAGGTCAGCGCCCCCTGCAGATGGACGCCGCGAGCGCCGGCCAGCTCCCATTCGCGGGCGAGGCAGTCGGCGGTGTAGCTCGCATAGAGGGTGCCGGGCCGGTAGGCCAGCTGCGGTCCCACGCAGGCGGCGCACCCGTCGGGGTCGGATTCGCCGATCACAATCGGCTTGTCCCGGAATTCAGGGTAGGAGGCGATCAGCGCGAATCCCTCGTCGACGGCCCGCAGCTGGACGTCAAGCCCCATGCGGACGTGGCCGTCCCGGTACTCGGGGCGGCCCTTCGCATGAAAGGAGAGGAAGTCCACGGGGGTGCCGCGCCCGCCCGTCGCCGCGTTCACGCCGCGGGCGCAGTGCGCAAGAAAACGGCGCAGGAATGGGCCGCCGGCACCCGCGCTGTCCGGGCCCCCGATGCGCGCGGCGGGCAGCGCCCGCCGGACCGCCTCGACCGCGTAGTCATGCAGGCGGAAGAAATCCTCGGCGGAGCCGTGCCAGTAGGCCGGCAGGTTGGGCTCGTTCCACACTTCCCAATACCAGCGTGCGACCTCGTCCGCCCCGTAGCGCCGGACGCAGTGCTCCGTCCAGCGGTACACCAGCTCGGCCCACCGGTGGTAGTCCGTGGGCGGATACGACCAGCCCGTGGCGAGCCCGCCCCGGGGCCAGTGGTGCCGGTAGGGCACGGGGTGCAGCGACAGCGCCTGGGGCATGAAGCCGATCTCCACATAAGGCCGCACGCCCGCGGCGCGGTAGGCGTCGAAGATCCGGTCGAGGATCGTCCAATCGTACACCGGCCGGCCGGCCGCGTCCTCGGTGTAGGCGTTCGTGCTGCCCCATTTGAAGGCCGGCGTCCCGTCGCCGGTGGTGAGGAGGTTGTGGGCCCGGAAATACACCTGCCCCGGGCGCAGGCCGCCCAGCTCCCCGAGCAGGCGCCGGCCGTCCTGCATGGTCGCGTAGTTGGGCTCGTCGGCGCCGAAAAACCTCCAGATGGGAGCGAGGCCGCCCTGGGGGCGGGCGGCGTCGACGTCGATGCGCACGGGAAAGGACGGGCCAGGCGGCTGCGCGCTGAGGGCCGCGGCCCCGAGCAGCGCGCACGCGGCAAAAGCTTTCATCCGTGCGCGCGCGGCGGCATTTCCGGGCCATCCTCCCACACCCCGTCGACCAGAATGACGTTGGGGAAGGCGATGAGGCCGGTCTGATTCGTCTTCATCAGCAGCGAAAGGGCCTCGACTGCCCGCTCGGCCACGATCTGGTGGCTCTGGCGGACGCCGGCGTAGGCGCCGCGGTTGGGATTGTAGTCGAGTGTCGCCACGCCCACGTCGTCAGGCACGCGCAAGCCGGTGCCGGCGAGCAGCTCGGGAATGCTGCTCCAATTGCTCAAGACGGCGTCGATGCGGTGGGCCCGCACCCAGTCGCCGACTCGGCCGGGCACGTCCGGATCCTCGCCGTTGTCCAATACCAGGGCCGGAATCGGAGCCAGGTCGGGGAATTCGTGCATCTCCAGGAGGTACCCCCCGGTGAACGGCTTCTGCAGCGCCGCCTCTTCGCTTTGTCCGACGCACAGGCCGATGCGGCGGTAGCCGAGTTCGCGAATGCGGCGCACGGCGGTGCGGGTGATGGCCATCTGATTGTTCCCCACGGTGTGGAGCGACAGGCCGAGATGCTGCGACTCGATGCACAGCGCGCTGAAGTGCTCCCACTCCATATCCAGCCGATGCAGGCCGGCATCGAGGGTCGCGAGAATCAGGCCGGTGATGCCGCGCGAGCGCAGGATGCGGCTGAGCCGGGGTCCTTCGCCGTCGGCATTGGCCACCGGGAACACGACCAGCCGGTAGCCGAGCCGCTCGCAGGCCCGCCGGGCGCCCTTCAGGATCTGGTCGTCGCAGTAAAAGGTGCTGCGTTTGACGCGGGCCCGGACCAGCAGCGCCATCGAGGGCCGGGCCTTCGCCTCGGCCCGGGACGTGCGATAGAAATTGAGCGCCGAGAGCATGGGGTCGGGCCGGTAGCCCATCCGCTCGGCCAGGTCGCGGATGCGCGTCCGCGTGGCCGCCGGCAGGCGCGGATCGTTGCGCAGCGCCAGCGAGACGGTCGTCTGGTGAACGTTTCCCTCCCGGGCGACGTCCGTCATCGTGATTCGGCGTGTCATGGCCTGGTGGGCGAGAGGTGTGCGGAGAAAGCCATTCTTTAGCAAGCGCAAAAGGGGGTTTGAGGGCCTCTCACCACGAGGTACATCCTGCAAAATGCTTTCGAGGGTTCGCCCCAGGTTTCTGGCCCTGTTTTTGGCCGGGATTTGCGCCGCGGCGCGGTCGTGGGGCGGAGCCGTCGACACTTCGAAAACGACGTTTGATCGCGACATCGAGCCCGTGCTGGAGGACAACTGCTACGACTGCCACGGCGACGGCGAAAGCAAGGGAGGCGTTCACCTGGACGCATTCACGACGGATGCGTCGCTGCATGATCGCAAGCTGTGGCTGCGGGTTTTCAAGAACGTTCGGGCCGGCCTGATGCCTCCTTCGAGCCAGCCGCGGCTGCTGCCGGAGGAATATCATAAGCTGATGACCTGGATTAAGTTCCAGGCATTTGAGCTGGATCCCGTCCATCCCGATCCCGGGCGGGTGACCCTGCGCCGACTCAACCGCGTAGAGTACCGCAACACGGTCCGTGCGCTGACCGGCGTCGACTTCGACACGCAAAGCCAGTTTCCGCCGGACGATACCGGGCAGGGCTTCGACAACATTGCCGCGGTCCTGACCATTTCCCCGATGCTGCTCGAGCACTATCTCGACGCCGCGCAGGCGGTGATCGACCAGGCGGTGCCGACGCAGCCGCGGGCAGTGGCGGTGCTGACCATTCCGGGCGCGGATTTTACCGCCTTCGCACCGCCCGGCGCTCCCATGCCGGCGCCGGCGGACGGCGCCTTGGACCTTTCGTATTACACCCCGTCGACTGTGGCGGCGCACTTCTCCGCCGAGCATGCTGGAACGTACCGGCTGACGGCCAGCCTGATGGCGGTCGAGCACTACGTGGATAACGAATTTGACCTCAATCGCTGCCGGCTCGTATTCAAGGCCGATGGCGACACCCTGGTCGCCCAGGAGTTTGTCCGCGAGTCGGACAAGCCGATCCAGTTCACCTTCGAGCGGCATTGGGCCGCCGGCGACCACACCCTCACCTTCGAGGTCCAGCCGGTCAGCCCGGCTCAGCCGCACATCCGCCAGCTGCGCATCCGCGTGAAGTCCGTGAGCGTGGCCGGCCCGGAGGCCCGGCAGTTCTGGGTGCAGCCGCCCAATTACGAGCGGTTCTTTCCCCGTCCCGTGCCGTCGTCTCCGGCGGCCCGGGAGCGCTACGCGGCCGAATTGCTGAGCCGCTTCGCAAGCCGCGCATTTCGCCGGCCGGTCGACGACGACACCGTGAACCGTCTGGTGGACCTGGCCGATTCGGTCGCCGCGCAGCCCGGCGGAACCTTCGAGGGCGGCGTCGCCCAGGCGATGGTGGCCGTTCTGGCGTCGCCGCGTTTCATCTTTCGGGTTGAGGACGTCGAGCCCGCGGCGCCCGGAGAGGTCTATCCCAAGGTCGATGAGTACGCGCTGGCCTCGCGCCTCTCGTATTTTTTCTGGTCGTCCATGCCGGACGACGAGCTTTTCCGTCTCGCCTCCGAAAACCGCCTGCGGGCCAACTTGCAGGCCCAGGTGACGCGGATGCTGGCCGATCCGCGGTCGCGGGAATTCATCCGCAATTTCACGGGCCAATGGCTCGAGGCGCGGGATATCCCCACCGTGCAGATCGACGGGCTGGCGGTCTATCTTCGGGAGCATCCCAATCCGGCCATTGAAAAGGCTTTCGCGGTCTTTCAGCGGGTCAGCCAGGTCCCGGATGACCAGCGCACGCCGGAGGACAAGGCCGCCTTTGCCCTGGCGCGAAAGACGTTCATCGGCCTGATCAAGTCGCCGAAGCCGCAGCTCACCGACAGCCTGCGGGAGGCGATGCAGCGCGAGACGGAAATGAACTTCGCCTACGTCATTCGCCAGGACCGGCCGCTGACGGAGCTGCTCGACTGCAACTACACCTTCTTGAACGCGGAGCTGGCGCGCCATTACGGCATCCCCGGGGTGGTCGGCGATCAGATGCGCCGGGTGGTGCTGCCGCCGGGGAGCGTCCGCGGCGGCATCCTGACCGAGGGCACGGTGCTGGCCGTGACCTCGAATCCCACGCGGACCTCGCCGGTGAAGCGCGGGGTGTTCGTTCTCGACGCCGTGCTCGGGATGCGTCCGCCGCCGCCGCCGCCGAACCTGCCCGCCCTGGAGGACGCCGCCAGCCCGGAAGTGCTGCGCACGCTGACCCTGCGGGAGAACCTGAAGCTGCACGCGACCAATCCGTCGTGCGCGGCCTGCCATGCCCGCATGGATCCCCTCGGACTGGCGCTGGAGAACTTCAACGCCATGGGCGCCTGGCGCACGACGGAGTACAACCGCACCATCGATCCCCACGGCCAGCTCATCACCGGCGAGAAATTCACCGACGTGCGCGAGCTGAAGCATATCCTGGCGACCAGCCGGCGGCGCGATTTCTATTACTGTTTCACCGAAAAGATGATGACCTATGCCCTCGGGCGCACGATGGATTATTACGACGTCGACACGGTGGACCGGCTGGTGGCCGCGCTGGAGGCCTCCGGCGGCCGCCCCTCCGCGCTGCTCAACGGCATCGTGAACACGGCGGCTTTCCAGGAGCGCCGGCTGGCCAACTAAACCTCTTATGAAGTTCCTCCCCAAGACTCCCCTCGAACGGCGCGCCGCGGCGATGAGCCGGCGGCATTTTCTGCGCGGCATGGGCGCCTGCGTCGCGCTGCCCGCGTTCAGCTCGCTGCTGACCCGGAAGATGTCGGCAGCGGAACTGGCGGACGCGCAGCTGGCGACAACGCCGACGGGCGCGCCGCTGCGGACCGCCTTCGTCTTCTTTCCCAACGGCGCCAGTCCCGCCAGCTGGTGGCCGGCCGGGGGCGCCCTGAGCCCCGCCGACTTCGCCTTCGGCCCGACGCTTTCCCCGCTGGAGCCCCTGCGCAAGCATGTGCAGGTGCTGCACGGCCTGGCGCAGTACAACGCCATCGGCGGGGCCGACGGCGGCGGCGACCACGCCCGCGGCAACGGCGTCTTCCTGACCTCAGTCCGGCTGAACAAAAGCGCGACCGACATTCGCGCGGGCATTTCGATCGACCAGGTGATCGCCGATCACGTGGGGCATTTGACGCGCTTTCCTTCGGTCGAACTGTGCTGCGATGCGACGCGCAAGTCGGCGGACTGCGACGCCGGCTATTCCTGCGCCTATCAGTACAACCTGTCCTGGCGCTCGGCCAATACGCCGATGCCAGCCGAGTCCAATCCGCGACTGGCGTTCGAGCGCCTGTTCGGGCCGGGCGCGCACGGCGAGCGCACCCGCAATGCCGAGCGCCGCATGGCGGCCCGCAAGAGCATTCTGGATTATGTGATGGGCGACGCCAAGTTCATGCAGCAGCAGCTGGGGCGCCGCGATCAAGACAAGCTCGACCAGTACCTGACCGGAATCCGCGAGGTGGAAAAGCGTATCCAGCAGTCCGAGCGCTTCGGCCCCAGCGTCGATCCCGATTCGCCCACCCCGGCCGGAATTCCGGCGCGCGAGAGCGAATATGTCACCTTGATGTACGACATCCTGCTTTTGGCCTTCCAGACGGACTCGACCCGCGTGGCGACGTTCGTCCTGGGCCACGATGGCGACAACCGGTCCTTCAGCGAGATCGGCATCAGCGAGGGCCATCATGACCTCTCCCATCACCAGAACATCCCCGAGCGGGTCGCGAAGGTGGCGCAGATCGATCGCTGGTACGTCGAGCAGTTCGCCCGCTTCCTCGCGCGGATGGACCAGATCAAGGACGTGGACGGCAACACCCTCCTGCACAACTCCCGCATCCTGTACGGGAGCGGCAATGCCGACGGCAATCATCACACTCATGTCGACCTGCCGATCCTCCTCGCCGGCGGCGGGGGCGGGGGCTTGACCGGAGGCCGCTACCTGCGCTACGGCGAGCGGCCCCTGGCGAACCTCTTTGTGCACCTCGCCAACACGGCCGGCGTGCAGAGCCTGACCCGTTTCGGCGATTCCACGGGCCGGCTTTCCAACGTATGATCCGCCTCCTGCTCGCCCTGGCTGCCGGCGGCGCCGCCGCATCGGCTCAAACGTCCCTGCCGCCCTTGCCGGCGCCGCAGCAGGTGCCGGCGCCGGCGCCCGCCACCGACCAGCCTTACGCGCCCCAGGCGCTGATGCCCGGAGGCGTGGTGGTGCCGCTCTATCCGCCCAACTCGCCGTACTTGCGCGCGGACAAGATTCGCGAGCCGGAAAAGTACATTTTCTGGGGTCCGACCGGCGAGGTGGGCGCGGTGATCCACATCCACAATCCCTCGATCGAATTCCATCCCGGGCAGTCCCAGCTGAACACCGGCGCCTGCATCATCCTGGCGCCCGGCGGGGGCCACAAGACGCTGAACGTGGGCCCGGAAGGGGCCGAGCCCGCGGAATTCTTCTACAACTACGGCATCAGCACGGTGATCCTGCGCAACCGCCTGCGCAGCGACGGCTATGAGCCGACCGTGGACGGCGTGAACGATGCCCTGCAGGCGATCAAACTGGTGCGCGCGCACGCGCGCGAGTGGCACCTGGATCCGCACAAGATCGGGATCATGGGCTTCTCCGCCGGAGCCGAGCTGGCGGCCGCCGCGTCGCTCTTCAGCCACGATTTCGACCGGAAGAACGACGTGCCGGGCAATCCGCTGGCGGGGGTGTCCTCCCGCCCGGACTTTGTCGGGATCATCTATCCGGGCCCCTCGCCCTTCGCCAACGGCCGCACGGTGCCGATTCCGCGCGACATGCCGCCGGTCTTCTTCGCCTGCGCCACGTGGGGCGACTGGATCCATGCCATCTGGGCGACGGAGTTCTTCACCGCGCTGCTCAAGGACGGGGTGCCCAACATCGAGATGCATCTCTATGCCCGCGGCCACCACCCGGGCGACAAGGTGCCGCCGGGCGAGCCGCCGTCCACGGGGGGCATGACCGACCGGGGCTTCATCGCCTATGGCACGTGGCCGCAGCGTTTCCTCGACTGGTTCCGGGACCTGGGGTACTTCGGGCCCGCGGGCGCCGAAACGCAGGCGGACAAGGACGTGGCGGCCAATCTGCACCGGGTGAAGCGCAGCGCCCTCTGGCACCCGCCGCACGCGTCAGGCCAGCGGCTTGCGCAGTGAGATCAGGGCGCCCCCGGGGCCCGGCTGGCGCTCGACCGGCCGGTATCCGAGTTTCTCGCACACGGCCAGGGCCGGCCCGTTGCGCTCCGGCACCGCGGCTTGCACGCTGGCGAAGCCGGCCAGGAGCGCTTCCTCCTCCGCAAAACGGATGAGTGCCGAGCCGATGCCGCGGCCCTGGCGCGCCGGATCCACCGCCACGGTCTCCAACTGGAATCCCCCGGGCCCCTGGCTGAAGGCCAGCACGCCGAGCACCTCGCCGCCGCAGTCGGCCAGGAAGCCGCGCTCCACGGCGAACACGGGCAGCGGGTGCGCGCGCCCATAGGCCCGCCGGAGGCACCGCAGCACCTGGCGGCCGTCTCCCGGCGCCGCCGCCCGGATGCGGAAGTTCAGACCGACTTGCACGCTCATGCTACGCTCCGGTGCGACCGGCAGGTGCCTTTCGGGTTGCGAAAAAATGCTTAGCGGGAAGGGATCGGTTTGGGCCGGGGGCGTGTTACATTGGGAACCAGCGGTATGCGCGTCCCTTCCGAATTCGCCACGATCGGTTACTTCGTCGGTTACGGCCTTGCCGTCCTGGTGGCGATCAAGCTGGCCCGCAACTGGCAGCGCGATGATCGGCTGCATCGCGGCGCGGGCCAGGGCGCGCTGCGCCGGTGGGAGGAAATGACCGAGGGCCTGCTGACGCGGTTTCTGGTGGGGGCCGGCATTCCCCCCTTGGCGGGCTATCTGACGGCCCGCCTGCTTCCGCGTCTGCCGGGCTCCCTGTGGATAGGGGTGGGGGTCGCGGGCCTTTTCGTCATCATGGCCATCTGCCGCGACGCGCTGGCGGCGAGCGATTGCTATCTGGGATACCTGGGCGAGCGCTATGTGGGCGACATCCTGGCGCCGCTGACCGCCAAAGGCTGGCGGATCGTCCACGACGTACCCTGCCCCTTGGGGAACGTCGATCACGTCGCCGTCGGGCCTGCCGGGGTGTTCGTCATCGAAACCAAGGCGCGCCGCAAGCGGGGCGAGGAGGAGCACGAGCAGGTGGTGCGCTTTGACGGCTGGGCCCTGCAGTGGCCCTGGGGCATCGATAACGCCGATTTGCATCAGGTCGAGGACAACGCCTCCTGGCTGCATCACGAGATCAAGCGCTCCCGCGGCTCCGCGCCGTCAGTCGTGCCGATCCTGACTCTGCCCGGCTGGTGGGTGGACAACAACCGCGGCCGCGGCGAGCGGCGCCCGGGGGACGTATGGAATCCCAAATGGTTCACCCAGCGGATGGTGGACGCCCCGGCGGTCCTCGGGCCCGAGGAGATTGCGGCCATCGCCGAGTTCGTCG
>DASRSH010000006.1:0-8731 GCA_035656575.1 Opitutaceae bacterium | reverse complement strand
AGGGCGTCTTCGTCATGACCAACATGGAGAGCCAGACGCATCAGCAGGTGATGCGCGTGTTCGGCGACGAAGGCCTGATCGACCCCAACCGCATCCTGGTCTTGCGCACGGCGAGCAATTTCTCGGAGCCGCCCCCGGGCGTTTCGGCGACGGCGACGATCGGCGACGAGTATCCCGGCCAGCGGGTCGCCTTCGACAACAACGAGCGGGCGGGGGCCCCGGTGCTCAAGGAAATCCTGGCGCATTGGGACAAGTACGAGAACACGGTCCCTTAAACCGAGCTAAGCCAATCCCTTGCCTCCGGGCGCAGCCTGGTTCTTGTTCGAGCGGATGAATGCCGCTGCTCCCGCGCCGCTCCCCTCCACTTGGGATCTGTCCTCTTTCTTTCCCGCCATGGAGGGACGCGAATACCGCGACTTCAAGGCGGCGGTGGCCGACGAACTCGCCGCCTCGCTCGCGGACGCCTCGTCGCTGGCGGCGCTGCCGGCGGAAGCAAAAGCCGCCGAAGACCTCGATGCGTCGCTCGCGGGGTGGGAGCGGATCTTTCTCAAGTGGGAGGATCTCGGCGCCCGTTTCGCCCATCTCCTTTGCTACATCGGCTGCCTCGGCGCCGCGAACGCCGCCGATGAGGCGGTCCAAGCGGAGGAGGCCTCCCTGGAACTCATTGCCGCGGAATTGGCCAAGCTTCAGAGCCAACTCCTCCGGGGATTGAGAGCGGCCGGCGAGGGGGTGTTTGGCCGCCTGCTCGCCCGCACCGCCCTGTCGGGAGCCGGGCACACGCTGGTCCGTCTGCGGGCCGAGGCCGCTTTCCAGATGCCAGCCGACCTGGAGGCGCTCGCCGCCGATCTGGGAGTCAACGGGTATAAGGCCTGGGGGCGCCTGTATGAGACCCTGACGGGCAAATTGTCATTCGAAATGACCTATCCGGACGGCCGCCGGGAAGTCACCCCGATGGCGCAATGCCGGGCCCTCATGGCGAACCCGGATCGGGCGGTCCGCCGGGCGGCTTTCGAAGGGAGCAGACCCGCCTGGCAGGCCCACCTCGACACCTGCGCGGCCGTGGTCAACTCGCTGGCCGGAACGCGCCATACCTTGTATGCGCGCCGCGGCCGCGGCCACTTTCTGGATGCGCCCCTGCACGATGCGGCGCTGTCGCGCGAGACGCTCGACGCCATGTTCGCGGCCGTGTCCGCCGACTATGCCCTGGCGCGGCGGGTGACCGCCCTGGCTGCGCGGTTGCAGGGCACGCCGGCATTGTCGTGGTACGACCTCGAGGCGCCGGCCCCCCTGGAGACGGTTCCGGAACTGACTTGGGACGAGGCCGTCTCCAGCGTTCAGGCCGCCTTTGACGCGGCGTACCCCCGTTTCGGAGAGTACTTCCGCTCCATGGTGAGACGGCGCTGGATCGAGTCGGAGAAACGGGCCAATAAGCGCAGCGGGGCGTTTCAAACCGCTTCACCGGTCCTGCGCGAGGAACGGATCTACATGACGTTTTCCGGCGCCATGCACGATGTCATCACGCTCTCCCACGAGGCTGGCCATGCCTGGCACACGCATCTGCTCAACGGCCAGCGGCCGTGCGCGCGCGAGTATCCGATGACCCTGGCCGAGACCGCTTCGACCTTTGCCGAGAAGATCTACATCGAAGGGCTGCTCTCGGCGCCCGGCGTGAGCGCCGCCCGCCGCGCCTTCCTGCTCGATGCGGCCACCAATCACACTCCGGCGTACCTCCTCAATATTCCGGTCCGATTCCTCTTCGAAAAGCGTTTTTACGAGCTGCGCCGCGAAGGATTCGTCGGCCCCACGCAGCTGAATGCCCTGATGGCCGCGGCGCAGAGGGAAGTTTACGGCGACACGCTGGCGGCCGACGGCGTGGATCCCACGTTCTGGGCGTCCAAGCTGCATTTTTCCATCTCCAGCGTCTCATTCTACAATTTCCCGTACACCTTCGGCTTCCTCCTGAGCCAGGCGCTGTTCGCGGAATTCCAGCGCAGCGGCGCGGCTTTCCTGCCGAAGTACGAGGCCTTTCTGCGCGAAACCGGCAGCGCCACCTGCGAAGAGGCCGTGCGGCGAACGCTGGGCTGGGATATCCGTCAGCAATCTTTCTGGGCGGAAGCGATCAAGGCGTGCCAGGCGCCGATCGACGCGTACGAGCAACTCGTCGCGAGCCGCTGAAGGCACTGGAGCCTCTGGTCCGACGGATGGCGAAGGCCCCGGCCGCTTCGCCTCCTCGGGGTCTGCTTCAGCCTCCGGCTGCTTCCAAGGGGAGGACCAGGCGGAAGGTCGTCCCGCCCGGACCGGTGGCGGCCAATTCGAGCGTGGCATCGATCTGGCGGGCCAGCAGCCTGCTGATCGCCAGGCCCAGCCCCGAGCCGCCGGCGCGGCTGCTCCGGCCAGGAACAAAAAGCAGCTCGCGCTGCGCGTCCGGAATGCCGCCTCCTTGGTCGATCACATGCAGAACGAGATGGTCGCCCGTCTTTTCCAGAGTGACCTCGACCCGGCGGCCGGGGGGCGAAGCGGCGATCGCATTCTGCACCAGGTTGGATGCAATCAGACACAGCAAGCCGCCGCGGTGACCATCGAGTATTCCGGCGAAGCGCGAGGTGACGCTGAGCGTCACGCCCCGCCGGCTGGCGGGAGCGGAGTTGCGCTCGCGGATGGTGGAAGCCAGTTCCGCGGCGCTCAGCTCGTAGCTGGCATTCGAACCGATATCGCGCAGCAGGGCGACCGTCTCCTCGATCATCCCCTGCATCCGCTCCGTGTGGCTGGCGGCCGACTCCCAGTCGCCATCACCCTGCGCCGCCACGGCGGCGCGCAGGCCGGCGACCGAACCTTGCAGATCGTGGATCAAATGGGAAGTGATCTGGCCGAGCACCGAGGCCTTGGCGGCCAGGGCAAGTTCGAAATGGGCGCGGTCGAGGCGGTCGTTGCTCTGGGCGATCGCACGCTGGACGCGCTGCAGGCCGAGGCCGGCGACGAGGGCGACGAGAACGACCGCTCCGCCGCCAAAGGCCAGAGTGTTCAGGGTTTGGCGCGCGAGATGGCGGTCAATGGCCTCCAGCTCGCGCGCCAGCGGCCGGGCATCGATGAAGTAGCGCACGAATCCGATCGGCAGCTCAATTCCCGGCGTGCGCACCGCTAGCAGAACCTCCAGGACGGGGGCGCGCGTCCGATCGGGGGCGACACCGGCGAAGTATTGGTCGAGGGGAAATTGCGGATGGTAGCGGGAAACCGTATCCGCAGATCGGAGATGAACGTAGTCATCGAGCGGAAGCTCGACGAGCAGCTGGTCGGAGGGGACGGCCGCGAGGGTTCCGCCGTTGGCGTCGAAAATCGCGACCGCGAGCACGCCTTCGCGGTGCGCGCCGCGCAGGAGAGCGGCGAGCGGCGGCCGGGCGGCGGCGGACTCCTCGGCCACCTGCTGGAGGGCAAAGGGGCGCAGGATGGCGGCTTCGCGCTCGATGATTGTGCGGTGGATCTCATCGCGCAGGGCGGCGCGCGCCCGCAGGACCATGGCCGCAAAGACGGCGAACAGCAGGGCGCCGGCGGCCAAGGCGGCGGCCGCAAGGATGCGAGGAAAGCGGCGATGCCGTTGCGGGCCGGTCACTGCACGGGGAGCAGCACGCCCGGCGGAAGCGGAAGCGCCAGGTGCTGAAAGGCGCCGTCGAGCAGGAGCCGGCGCTGGGCGGGGGAGAGGCCGGGCTCCAGCACGGCGGTGCGATAGCCGGCGTATTCCTCGCGCAATTCCTGCGCCTGCCGCGCGCGTTCGAAATCCTGGAGCAGATTGTCGATGGACTTGCGGTCCGGCGCCGAGCCGGCGGCCCGGCGATGGTCGACGAGAGCGGCGCGTATCGCGTCCCGCTCGCGGTTAAGCGCGGCGAGCGCGGCTTGCTGCGCGGGGGAAAAGGCGGAAATCGGCACGGCGACGCCGCCCGGGGCAGGCGCGGCCGCGGCCCGAACCGTGCTGGAAAGCGAGGCGCTGATTTCGAGCAGGAGGGCCTGCTTGTGGCGATTATAGGCGGCGAGGCGAACGGCCAGTTCCGGGGGAAGGGCAGGGGCGGCCGGCAGGCCGTCGAAGCCGGCGGTTTCGTGCAGCGCCATGCGAATTTCCTCCGCTTGGACCTCGAGGGCGGCAAAGGCGGGAGCCTGGCGGGCGCCCAGCTCACGCCATTGGGCCGGGTCTTCAACCGGCCGCTCGAACTGGGCGAGAAGCTGGGCGGCGAGTGCGCGACGCGCCCCGGCATAGGATGCCATCGCCTGGGCCAGCCGGGGGGGAAGTCCGGCGGGGAGCGCGAGGGCGGCCCCCTCCGGAGAAAAGTAAAAGACCGATTCCCGCGACGCCTGAGCGCCGGGCTGTTCCAGCTCGGCGGACAGGGCCAACAGGAGGCGGCGCTGGCTGGAGGAAAGCCCCTCCGTATAAAAGGCGGCAATCCGCAGGAGCAGCGGGTTCGGCTGCGCGGACGGCCCCGAGGCCTCCGGCTGCTCACGCGGCTTCGCACGGCCATCGTTGTGAGGTCCAAGCTCCAGCCGCAGCTGGTCGGCGGCGGCCTCCAATGCCTGAAGCCGGACCGCCTGGCGCGCGGCGCAATCGGCCAGCAGGGCGCGCCTCGGCTTGCCTTGCAGGTTGCGGGCCGCGGCGATCGCGGACTCAAGCTCGTCGAGCAGCGATCCCTTCAGCTTCCGGTAGGCCTCCAGCTGCAGGCGGGCGCGATGGGAAAGCTCATTGCCGGCCAGACGCGCTGCGAGCTGGGGATAGAACAAGTCCCCGACATGCGCGGCGAGCTCGGCCGGCGGCGGCACTCCGTCGTCCAGCGGACTGCGCAGCGGAATGGGGCTTTCCAATACCGGCAGTTCCGGGGGAAGAAACAGCAGTCGGACCGCCGCGGCGGCCGGGGAATGGAAAAAATAGTGCGAGCTGGCGGGCGAGGTGAAGTGAACCGGGTCGGTCGGACCGGTGCCGTTGAGGGGATCGAGCGGACCGGCGGCATTCGGTTCGGCCGGCCCCGGCCGATCCTGGGCGGCCACGAAGACCGAGCCGGAGAGCGCAAGCGCCACCGCAGCGCAGCGGCGAAGGGGGCGGGCCCAAAGTGAGGGCGACATGGCTTGATCTCGGGCGGCCAGCTTCGCGCTACGCGGTGACGGGGGGAGGACCGTCGCGGCGCACGCCGCCGTGGCCGAGCCGATAGCGCAGGAACTCGCGGGTGACACCGAGCCGGCGGGCGGCGGCCGTGACGTTGTCGCCGGTCAGGCGCAGTGCTTCGGTCACGAGTTCGGTGATGACCAGGTCGATGGAGAACCCCTCGGCGGGCATTGCCCACGCCGGATTGCGCCAGCTGGGCGCATCCGCGCCGGCGGCGGGGCGCGCCCCCGCAAGATGCGCAAAATCGAGACTGGGGCCGCCGAAGATGATCGCGCGCTCGAGCTCGTGGGCGAGCTCGCGCGCGTTGCCCCGCCAGGGCTGCGCCTGCAGCCGCGCGGAGCCTTCCGCGGTGATCGTCATGTTCTTCAGGCGGTGCCGGCGGGCGATGCCGGCGAGAATATGGGCCGCCAGCGCCGGAATGTCTCCCCGGCGCTCCCGCAGGGGCGGGAGCGTGACCTGAAGCAGATGGAGGCGGTGGAACAGATCTTCGCGAAATCCTCCGGTGGCGACGAGCTCGGCCAGCGGCCGGTTGGTCGCGGCGATCAGGCGCACATCGACGCGCAGCTCCCGCGTGCCGCCGAGGCGGCGGATGACCCCGTCCTCCACCGCGCTCAGCAGCTTGGCCTGAGCCGGGGGCGAGAGGGAGCCGATCTCATCGAGAAAGAGCGTCCCGCCATCCGCCGCCTCGAACAGGCCGATGCGCCCCTGCTTGGCATCGGTGAAGGCCCCCCGCTCATGGCCGAACAAGTCGGACTCGGCGAGGTTGTCCGGCAGGGCGCCGCAATTGATCGCGATGAAGGGGCGGTCCGCCCGAGGGCCGGCGCGGTGAAGCCAGCGCGCCAGCAGGCTCTTGCCCGTGCCGGTCTCACCCTCGATCAGAACCGGCGGCGGGTTGTGCGCCAGGCGACGCTCGACTTCCAAAACCCGTTCCAGATTCGCGCGCAGCGGGGCGAGGCTGTTGCCGAAAAAGAACTCGGGCGCCGCCGGCTGGTTCGAGCGGTGCGACTCCCGCCGTTCGGCCGCCTGCTGGGCGCGCCAGCGCATGAACGCCACCGCGACCTGTTCGGGTTCGAAGGGCTTGGTGAGATAGTCGCCGGCACCGAGCCGCATGGCTTCGACGGCTTGCGCAATGGCGCCGAAGGCGGTCATGACGACCACGCCGGTATTCTCCGAGAACACCCGCTCGCGCAGCAGCTCGAGCGCCTCGCCGTCGGGCAGGTGCAGATCGGTCAGGGCGAAGTCGAAACGCCGGTCGGCGGCGAGGCGGCGCGCTTCGGCGAGGGTGCCCGCCTCGATGGGATGGGCGCCGAGGACCCGCAAGTGGGCCGCGAGCCGGCGCCGCAATGCCGGATCGTCTTCCACCACGAGGATCTCACAGCCGGGGGGCAGGGCGGTCGGCACCTTCATCGAATTCAATCGGGCGCGAAGTCATCCGGCTCTTCAATTCTTTTCCAAAGGCTTCGGAAAGCGACGGCCGGTGGCCTATAACCCGCGCCGGCGCGGAAGGAGGCGGCATTTGGTTGCAAACAACCGGGCGCGGGGCCGCCCACCACCGCCGCGGAGCCGCCCAATCGCGGAAACTTTTGCCCATCAAAGGGGCCGGCGCGAAAGCCTCGCGATGGCATGACACCTGCAAATATGGTGATCGCCCCATGGCGTGTTTCCCCCAAAAAATCGGCGCCAGCCGGCGGCGAAGTGCCGGCGCGCAACCCCTCGCCGGCTCAAACCATGAAACGAAGCATTGAAAAACATCCGCAGTCCCCGCGATTTCTCGCCGCTCTTTTGCTGGGCGCCGCCCTGGCTCCGGCGTCGCCGGGCGCTCCCCTGGACGAGGTCCAGAAAACGGTGGCGGAATGGGTGCGGGTGCGCGCGGAAACCGCGCGGATCGAAGACGACTGGACCTGGCAGCGGACGCTGATGCAATCGACGCTCGACGCTCTGCAGGAACGAACACGGGAACTGGAGGCCAAGCGCGCCGAACTCGAAGCCCGCACCGCCGACGAGCGGCGCGACGCCGCCGATCTGATGGCGCGCCGGCGGGAGCTGCGGGACGCGCAGGCGCAGGCGGAGCTCCACCTGCGGCTGCTCGCGGAGCGTCTCGCCCGGATGCGCCCTTGGCTGCCGCCGCGGCTTTCGGCCGCGCTGGAGCTGCCCTACCGCAGCCTGGCCCGGCCGGAGGCGGACGCCGGCGAGCGCATGCACTATGCGCTGGTGATCCTGAACCGTTGTATCCAATTCAACCACACGGTGAACGCGGATGAGGAGATGATCACCGCGGCCAATGGGGAGAAGCGCCTGATGGACGTCGTGTATTGGGGGCTCAGCCACGGGTACGCGCTGGACCGCAGCGCCCACCAGGCCTATCTGGGGACTCCGGCCGAAAGGTCCTGGGCCTGGACCGCCCTCCCGGGCATGGCGCCGCAAGTCGCCCGGCTGATCGACGCGAGCCTGGACAAGGCCACGCCGGCATATGTCGTCCTTCCCGCGCAGGCCAGCCACCCGGCGGCGCTCGATCCCCAACCCTGAACCCGCGCCATGCCTGTCCGCAGACTCATCCTGGTGGCGCTTGCGGCTTTCGCGGTCCCGGGGGCGCGGGCCGCCGATCCGGTCGAGGCGGCCGCGGCCCAGGCGGCCGCCGACTACGCCGGGCGGCTCAAGACCGCGACGGACGATCTGCTCGCCGCGCGGGCGGGCATCGCCGCCGCCCGGACTCCGCTGGCCGAGGCGACCCGCTCGGCGGAGGCCCGGATTGCCGCGCTGGAGGGGGAATTGCTGCAGCTGGAGACGGCGCAGGGCGACAGCGCCGCGACGCGGCAGCAGTTGCGGCGCGAGAACGACGAGGAGGCCCGGACCTTCGGGTACTTGCTGAACCAGGCGGAGGAGACGATGAAGCTGATGGAGGACGCGATGCAGCCCGGCGAACGTGCGGCGTGGGCGGGACGAGTGGACTTGCTGCGGCGCGATCTGGATGCCGCCGTGCCGCGGACGGGAGTGGCCGCCGCTCTCGCGGTGGCGGATTTCGCGGCGGAGCGCACGGCGAGGGAAATCGGCGGTTTTGCCGTCGCGGGCCCCGCGGTGGCGGAAGGCGACGATCGCGTGCTCGCCGGCACCCTCCTTTTCCTCGGACCGGCGACTTACTTCCAGGCGGAGGGGGGGAGCCCGACCGGCGTCGTGAATTTTCGTCCCCACAGCGAATGGCCGGTGGTGCACGCGGTCCCCGGCTGGACGCCCGCCGCCGCCGGCGCGCTCTTCCACCAAGGCGGCGGACTGGTGGCGCTCGACGCCTCCGGAGGCAAGGCGCTGGCGCTGAACCGGGCTTCCGTTTCGCTGCTTGAACAGGTCCGCCGGGGCGGCGCGGTCACCGTCGCGATCGTGGCGGTGGGCATTCTGGCGCTCGTCATCACCATCCAAAAGCTCCTCGACTTCCGGCGTCTGGCCGTGGACGAGCCGGCCACGGTGCGGCCGGTGCTCGCGCATCTCGCGCGGGGCGAGTTTGGAGAGGCGGCTGACGCGGCCCGGACGCTGAAAGCGACCACTCGCGAATTGTTCGCCGTCGGAATCCATCATCGGCTCAAAGCGAAGGCCCTGCTG
>DASRSH010000005.1:0-20259 GCA_035656575.1 Opitutaceae bacterium | reverse complement strand
GAAGTCGAGGGTGACCGGATCCGCCGCCAGCCGCTCATGGCGGCGGGCGAGGGTCTTGATGTCGGTGAAAAGGCGGGATTGGTACAGTTCGGCCGCATCCGGGTCCTGGCTGTAGATGGCGTGGTTGCGCTCCTTTTCCGGGCGGAACTTGTAGATGTAGTCGTTTTCGCCCAGCGCGAGATACGGGATCTCGACCAGATGGGGCCCGAGGCCGGCGATGACGGCGGCGAGCGCCGGCGACAGCGCCGCCGCGTGGCCCTCCAATTCCGCCAGGGCTTCGAAGGCGATCTCCGGCCCGGGCGCGGCGCCGCGGACCTGGACCAGAAAGACGCGATAGGCGCTCCCGACGCCCGCGGCCGCGAATCGTTCCACCGGACTCGTATGCTCCGGGAAGGCCTTTTCCAACTCGGCGAGCGCCGCCGCCAGATCGGCCCCGGCGAAGGGCAGGTCGAGCCGGCCGCCCGCGCGCCGGACGGCGAGCTGGCAGTTGCCGTTGAAGGCGAGAATGCACGCGAGCGCGCCGCCGTTACTCTTCATTGTCCGCGTCCTTGTCCGCTTCTCCGCGCGGTTCGCGCATGCCGTCGAGAAAGCCCTCCTGGTCCAGGATCCGCATCACGCCGGCGACGACGGCGGCGCGCTCCTCGGGCGGCAGGGAAGGATAGTCGGCGGTGATCACTTCCTCGATGCCCGCCCGGGCCTGGGCCCGGTCGGCCACCCCGTCGAGAAACTCGTCGGCCTGGTCGGCGATGTGATTGATGATGGCCTGAAGGTTCACCGCGTGGGCCGTCAGACTAGCTTCAGGCGAGCACCTCCGCAAGCTTGGCGACGTCGCGGCCGCCGCCCATCGCGAAATCCGGCTTGCCCCCGCCCTTGCCGCCCAGGCGCTGGCTGAGCTCGTTGACGATCCTGCCCGCCTGGTGCCCGGCCTGAATGGCGGCGGGCGAGCAGAACGCCACGACGGTGGCCTTGTCGCCGAAGGCGGCGCCCAGGACGACCACGCCCTCGCCGATCTTGGCCAGAACCTGGGCTCCGAGCGCCCGGAGGCTTTCGTTGGACTCGGTCGCCACGGCAGCCCTGACCAGGCGGAGCGCGCCGTCCGTCTTGCCGGCCGCGGCGAGGGTTTCGGCTTCGTCCGCGGCGGCCTTCTGCTGGAAGCTGCGCAGGCGCTTTTCCACCTCGGCCTTTTCGGCAAGGAGGGCCTCCAGGCGCTTTTCCAAGGCGGCGGGCGCGGCGCCCAGGCGGGCGGCGGCCGCTTCCAGCGCGGCAAACGCGCCGGCCGCATGGCGGTAGGCGGCCTCGCCGGCCAGGGCCTCGACGCGCCGGGTGCCGGCGGCGATGGCGCTTTCGTGGATCACCTTCACGAAGCCGATTTCACCGGCGGTGGCCACATGGGTCCCGCCGCACAGTTCACGGCTGTAGCCGCCAATGTCCACGACCCGGACCACCTTGCCGTATTTTTCGCCGAAGAAGGCAAGGGTGCCTTCGGGGCGCTGGTCATAGGCGACTTCGGAGCTCTGCACGGGGTCGTTGGCCAGGACCTTGTCGTTGACCAATTCCTCGATTTCGCGGAGCTGCGCGGGCGTGACGGCCTCGAAGTGCGCGAAATCGAAGCGCAGCCGGTCGGGCGCGTTCAGGGAACCGGCCTGGCGCACGTGGGTGCCCAGGACTTTGCGCAGCGCCCAATGCAGCAGATGCGTGGCGCTGTGGTGGCGCTGCACGGCGCGCCGGCGGACGAGGTCGACGGACAGGACGGCCGCCGGATGGGCCGGCCGCGCGAACGGCTTGTCCGCGGAAAGCCGGTGCAGATGGCGCCCCGCCTTGTCCTTGACCGTGTCGACGACGGCGTAGGCGGCGTCGCCCAAAAGGACCGTGCCTTGGTCGCCGACCTGCCCGCCCATTTCCGCGTAGAAGGGAGTCTGGTCAAAGACCAGATAGGTGGCCTCACCGGCGGAAACGACGTCGATCAGCTGGGCATGGGTGGCGGCCCCCGGGGCAAGGTGATAGCCGGTGAAGCGTGTGGGCGGCTGCGCCACGGCTGCCTCGCCCTCGGTCGCGGCCACGACGACTTCCTTCTTCAGCGCCGCCCGCCCGCGTTCGCGCTGGCGCTCCATCTGCGCCTCGAATTCCGCCGTGTCCACCGGCAAGCCCCGCTCGGCGGCGAGGAGCTGGGTCATGTCGAGCGGAAACCCGTAGGTGTCGTACAGTTCGAAGGCCAGGGCCCCGGGCACCTGCTTCGCCGCGCCCACGCGTTCGTTGAAGATCTGCAGGCCGCGGTCGAGCGTGCGCCCGAAGGTCTCCTCCTCGGCGCGGATGACCCGCCGGATGATCGCCTGCTGCTGCGGCAATTCGGGGAAGACTCCGCCCAGCGACTGGACCACGGGCGCGACCAGCTCCCCGAAGGCATCGGGGGCAAGGCCGAGCTTCTTTCCGTAGAGGATGCCGCGGCGGAGGATGCGGCGGATGACGTAATTGCGGCCCTCGTTGCCGGGCAGGATGCCGTCGGCGATCGCGCAGGAGACGCAGCGGGCATGGTCGGCGAGGACGCGGAAAGCGACGTCGGTCTGCTCCTGGGCGGTCAGCCCCTCCCGGCCCTTCGGCACGGTGGCCCCGTAGCTCTTGCCGGCGAGCTGCGCGATCTTCCCGAAGATGGGGGTGAAGATGTCGGCGGCGTAGTTCGACGGCTCGGGCCGGAAGTCCTTGAAGCCCCCGGTCGAGGCGCAGATGCCCGCCACCCGCTCGAAGCCCATGCCCGTGTCCACGTGCTTCGCCGCCAGCGGCGAAAAGGTCCCGTCCGCGTTGGCGTTGAATTGGATGAAGACGTGGTTCCAGATCTCGATGCACCGGGGCGAGCCGGCGTTGACCAAGCGGCGCCCCGCCGCCTCGTCGTCCTCGGGCAGAAGGTTGAAGTGGATTTCCGAACACGGCCCGCACGGGCCGGTGTCGCCCATCATCCAGAAGTTGTCCTTCTTGTTGCCGTGGACGATGTGCACGGCGGGGTCCAGCCCGGCCGAGCGGAAGATGCCCGCCCAGATGTCGGCAGCCTCCTGGTCGAAGGTCGACGGATCGTTTTTCGACTTGTCCGGGGCGTAGACCGTCGCGAAGAGCCGGCGGGCGGGAATCCCCCAGCGCTGCGTGATGAGCTCCCAGCCCCACTGCAGCGATTCGCGCTTGAAGTAGTCGCCGAAGGACCAGTTGCCCAGCATCTCGAAGAGCGTGTGGTGGTAGGTGTCGAAGCCGACATCCTCCAGGTCATTGTGCTTGCCGCCGGCGCGGATGCATTTCTGCGTGTCCGCGGCGCGGGTGTCGCGCGCCGGGCGGGCTCCGGCCCACTTCGAGACGTCAGGCTGGCGGCTGCCCAGAAAGATCGGCACGAACTGGTTCATGCCGGCGTTGGTGAAGAGCAGCCCGGGCGAGTCCGGCAGGAGCGACGAGGAGGGGACGATCGTATGTCCGCGCTCCGCGAAGAAATCGAGGAACGACTGGCGGATTTCGGACGACGTCATAATTGGGCGAGAATGGCGTCCGTCATCGCGCGGGTGCCGACCGACTTGCCGCCAAAGGCGATGTCGGCCGTCCGCGTGCCGCCGGTGACCGCCCGGCGCACGGCCTGTTCGATCCGTGCCGCCGGCGCCTCGAGCCCGAAGCTGTAGCGGAGCATCAGGGCCACGGACAGGATCTGGGCGCAAGGGTTGGCGAGCCCCTTGCCGGCAATGTCGGGGGCGGTGCCGCCGGCCGGCTCATACAGGCCGAAGGGCAGCCCCTGGCGGTTCGACCGGGCGCCGAGGGAGGCCGAGGAGAGCATGCCGAGCGAGCCGCAGATGCACGCCATCTCGTCGGAAAGGATGTCCCCGAACATGTTCTCGGTGACAAACACGTCGAATTGGTTGGGATTGCGGACCAGCTGCATGGCCGCGTTGTCGACGTACATGTGGCTGAGCTCGATGTCGGGGGCCTCGCGCGCGAGGTATTCGGTCGCGGTCTTGCGCCACAGCACGGAGGTTTCGAGGACGTTCGCCTTGTCGATCGAGCACAGCCGGCGGCGGCGGGCCCGCGCGGTGGCCACCGCGGTGGCGAGAATGCGCTCAATTTCGCTGCGCCGATAGACCATCGTGTCCACCGACTGCACGTCCCCGTCGGCCAGGGTCCGGGTCTCCTTGGGCTGCCCGAAGTACACCCCGCCGGTCAGCTCGCGGATGCAGACGATGTCGATGCCGTCGGGAATGCGCTCGGACTTGATCGGCGAGGCGTCCGCCAGCTCGCGGTACAGCAGGCCCGGCCGGATGTTGGCGAACAGGCTGAAATGCTTGCGCAGGGGCAGCAGCGCCGCGCGCTCCGGCTGCTCCTTGGGGGGCAGCTTCTCCCATTTCGGGCCCCCGACGGAGCCGAAGAGGATGGCGTCGCTCTGCTCGCACAGCCGGAGGGTCTCGTCCGGCAGCGCCTTGCCGTGCCGGTCGATGCCGGCTCCGCCCACGGGGGCTTCGGCGAATTCCAGGGTCAAATGGTCCTGTGCGGCCACGCGTTGGAGCACCCGAAGGGCCTCGGCCATCACCTCGGGGCCGATGTAGTCACCCGGCAGAACCGCGAACTTGATCGTCGGCATGGAAAAGAGGTTCATCGTGGCACTTTCGTCCGGCTGCTGCTAGCCTAATATTACCTCGTGAAACTGCACGTCCTGCCTGCGGGCCTGATTCAAACCAATGCCTATGTGCTCAGCGATCCGGTCCGGGGCGAGGCGATCCTGATCGACGCGCCCGCGGCCGTCTGGCCGGCGGTGCAGCGCGTGCTCCAGGCCGACGGCAGCCGGCTGGTCGCGCTGTGGCTCACCCACGGCCACTGGGATCACATCCAGGGCGTGCCCCAGGTCGTCCGGGAAACCGGCGTTACGGTGAGCGGACATCCGGCCGACCGGAGGCTTTTCGAGCAGTCGCGCGAACTGCTCCGCCAGCCCGGGGTGGATCCGTCGCTGCTGCCGCCCGGTATCGAGGCGATGGAGCCCGTGCGCATCGATCACTGGCTGGCGGACGGTGAGCGGGGCGAGGCGCTGGGTCAGGCGTACGAGGTGCGCCACGTGCCGGGGCACTGCCCGGGCAATGTGCTGTTCCACTTCCCGGGCCTGCAGGCGGCGTTTGTCGGCGACGCGCTGTTCCGGGGCTCGGTCGGCCGCACCGACCTGCCGGGAGGAAACGCGGCGGAGCTGACCGAATCGATCCGGTCCCGGATCTACTCGCTGCCGGGCGCCACGGCGGTGTATCCGGGGCACGGGCCGGCGACCACGGTGGACGCCGAGCGCACCGGCAATCCTTTCGTCCGCGCCGCATGAGCGCCTCCATCGACGAATTCTTCATGCGCCACGCGCTCCAGCTCGCCCGGCGCGCGTGGGGCCAGACCCACCCCAATCCGATGGTCGGTGCGGTCATTGTCGAAGGCGGCCAGATCGTCGCCGAAGGCTACTGCGCGCGCGACGGCGGGCCGCATGCCGAACGCGTCGCGCTGGCGGCGCTCGGCCGCGATCCCAAGCCGGATGCGACCTTGTACGTGACGCTGGAGCCGTGCTCCACGGCGGGGAGGACGGGCGCCTGCACGGACGCCATCCTGGCGAGCGGAATCGGCCGGGTGGTCGCCGGGGCGACCGATCCGTTTCCCTCCCATGAGGGCCGCGGCTTCCAGATCCTGCGGGAACGCGGGGTGGCGGTGGAGACGGGAGTTTTGGAAGGGGAATGCGCGGATCTGAACCTGCTGTTCAATCACTGGGTCGTGCAGCGGACGCCGCTGCTCGCGGCCAAGGTTGCCGTGTCCCTGGACGGACGCATGGCCTCGCGGACCGGAGACTCGCGCTGGATCACCGGCGAAGCGGCCCGGAGCGACGTGCACCGCTGGCGGAGGCTTTTCCCCGGCATCGCGGTCGGGGCGCAGACGGTGATGAAGGACAATCCGCGGCTGACGGCCCGCCTCAACGGCGAGGAGTTCGCGCCCTGGCGGTTTGTCTTCGACGGGCTGCTGCGGACGGTGGCGGAGCCGACCTGGCCGCAGCTCTACAAGGACGAGTTCCGCGAGCGCACGGTCGTCGTCACCACGGCGCACGCGGGCGACGGCTATGTGCGCAAGCTGCGCCAGGCCGGCGTGCAGGTCTGGGTCTGCCCGTCTCCGACCCAGCGGGTGGGGTTTGCGGATTTTCGCCACCGCTGCGCCGAGCAGGGCATCAACGGGGTGTATTTCGAAGGCGGCCCGACGCTGGTGAGCCAGCTCATGCAGGAGGAGCAGATGGATTATCTGTTCAGCTACTCCGCGCCGCTGCTGTTCGCCGACGACAAGGCCAAGGCGATGCTGACGGGCCTGCGCACGGAGCGGCTGGGCAGCGCGCTGCGACTGACCGGCGTGCGGCACGAGCTTTTGGGCGATGACGTCCTCAGCCGGGGGAGGGTCGTTTATCCGCCGAAGCTGCAGATCGACGAAACCGTCAAGCTGGCATGATGCGGCCGGGATGCCCCCAACATGGCGGGAAAGGGAGGGCGTTCTCCGGCGCTGAGGCGGGCGCGGCCCGCCGTTCATGATGGCAGGGGCCGAGCCCAGCGTCGGTGGAGGCAGGCCCGGCGGATCCGACGCCGGCGGACCCGTGCTCGTTCTCGCCTCGGGCAACGCGCACAAGGCGGAGGAATTCCGGGCTCTGGCGGCTGCAAGCGGCCTGGCCGCTCGCATCGCGACGGCGGCCGACTTCGGCGGCATGCCGCCCGTCACGGAGGATGCGGGCACGTTTCTGGGCAATGCCCGCAAGAAGGCGCGCGCGCTCCGCGGGCGGCTGACGGCGTCCGCCTATGTCCTCGCCGACGACAGCGGCCTGTGCGTCGACGCGCTCGGCGGCGAGCCGGGAGTCGAGTCCGCGTATTACGCCGGGCCCGGTGGCGACGCCGCGGCCAATCGCCGCAAGCTGCTGCAGGCGATGCGGTCGGTGCCGGAAGGGCGGCGCCAGGCGCATTTCTATTGCCTGCTGCTGCTCCTGGACCGGCAAGGAACCGAGCACGTGTTCGACGGCCGCTGCGATGGCCGGCTGCTGGACAGCGAACGCGGCGCGGGCGGCTTCGGCTACGATCCCCTGTTCGTCCCCGACGGGGCCGGCGTGACGCTCGCGGAAATGGCGCCCGCGGAGAAGAACGCGGTCAGCCACCGCGCGCGGGCCTGGGCGAAGCTGGCCGCTTGGCTGCAGGCGTGACAACGCCCGCCCAATGGTGCCAAGATGCACGGTTCTGAGCGCATGAGCGTCTTTTACATCACCACGGCGATCGACTATGTGAACGGTTCGCCCCATATCGGGCACGCCTACGAGAAGGTGCTGACGGACGTGATCGCCCGCTTTCGGCGCCTGCGCGGCGACGAGGTGCATTTTCTGACCGGGACCGACGAGCACGGCCAGAAGGTGCAGATGAGCGCGCGCAAGCAGGGGATACCGCCCCAGGCGCTGGCCGACGCCGTCAGCGGCGAGTTCCGCGCGCTGCTGCAGCGCCTGAACATCTCCAACGACGATTTCATCCGCACGACCGAGGAGCGGCACAAGCGGGTGGTCCGGGCGGTGCTGCAGGATCTGTTCGACCGCGGCGAGATCTACCGCGGCGAGTACCGCGGCTTCTACAGCACCCTCCAGGAGCAGTTTCTGCAGGAGAAGGACCGCAATCCCGACGGCAGCTGGCCGGAGAGCTTCGGGGAGGTGACCGAAATCGTCGAACCGAATTACTTTTTCCGGCTCAAGGCCTACCAGCCCTGGCTGGTCGACTTCCTCGCCCGCAACGAGAACTTCGTCTTTCCGCATTTCCGCCAGAAGCAGGTGCTGGAGTTCCTCAAGGAGCCCCTCAACGACCTGTGCATATCCCGGCCGCGCGATCGGCTGGAATGGGGCATCCCGCTGCCCTTTGACGAAACGTACGTCACCTACGTCTGGTTCGACGCCCTGATCAACTATTACTCGGCGGTGGCCGACCGCCCCGGGATTTGGCCGGCCGCCTGGCATGTCATCGGCAAGGACATCCTGGTGCCGCCTCATGCCGTTTACTGGCCGATCATGCTGAAGGCGGCGAAGCTGCCCCTGCCCGGCGGCATCCTGGCCCACGGCTGGTGGCTGCAAAGCGGAGCCAAGATGTCGAAGAGCGCCGGCAACGTCGTCAACCCGCTCGCGCTGGTGGACGAATTTGGCGCCGACGCCTTCCGTTACTTTCTCATGCGCGAAATGCACGTGGGGCACGACAGCGACTTCACCCGCGAGCAGTTCCTGGCCCGGTACAACGCCGATCTGGCCGACAACCTCGGCAACCTGGTCAACCGCACGCTCAACATGACCGGCCGGTTCGCAGCCGGCACGATCCCGGCCGCGGAGGAAGCGGCCTTCGTCGAGGAGGAAAAGGAATTGCGCTCCCTGTGGGAGCGCACCGGCTCGGAATACATCGTCCTGTGCGAAGGCTTCCAGTTTCACCAGGGGCTGGAACGGCTGCTCGCTTTCGTCCGCGCCATCAACGGCTACATCGAAAAGCGCGCGCCGTGGAAGCTGGGCAAGTCGTCCGACCCGGCCGATCAGGCCCGGTTGCGCACCGCCCTGGCCGTGATGGCCGAATCCCTGCGCCTGGCGGCGACCGCACTGGAGCCGATCATGCCGGCCGCGGCGGAAAAGATTCACGAGGTCCTGGGCCGCAAGGCGGCGGGCACCTGGAGCGAGCGGCTGGGGTGGGGGACGGCCCTGACCGGCAGCGCGGTCGCTCCGGCCCTGGTCCTGTTTCCGCGGCCGCAACCCCCGCGTCCGGCCGGGGCATGATCGCGCTGCCGCTCGATCTGGCGGAGGCGCGCGACCCCGCCGCGCTGCGGGAATTCCTCGACCAGACCCGGCGGCGCGCCGAAGCGGACCGGCATGACTGGCTGGTGAGCATTTCGGTCGCGGTCGACGCCCTGGACCCCCTGGCGGTCCTGGAGTCGATCTTCGAACCGAACGAGCGCCATTTTTACGTCGAGCGTCCGGACGAGGCTGCGGCGCTGGCCGGCGCCGACGCCGTGACGCATTTTGCCGCGGAGGGTCCCGGGCGCTTCGCCGCCTGCCAGCGCTTCATCGACGACACCCTGGCGCATGCGGTCGCCGTGGGCGCCGTGGACGAGCCGTTCGGCGGGCCGCATTTTTTCGCGGCCTTCACCTTCGAACCCGAGGCGGAGGCGGGGGCCCCGTTTCCCTCCGCCTCCGTTTTCGTCCCGCGCTGGCAGGTGGGCACGCGCGCCGGCCGCACCGTGGCCGTCGCCAACCTGGCGATTGGCGCGGGCACCCGCGTCGAGGAGGTGGCGGACCGGGTCTGGCGCGCGCATGCGAAGTTCACGTCGTTCGATTATGGATCGATCGCGGTGGAAGCGCCGGAGGGCGCCGGGGCGGCGCCGGTCGCGGAAGCGCCGTCCGACGGCGAGGGCGAGGCCTATATGGACGCGGTGTCCGCAGCCTTGGCCGACATCCGCGCGGGCCGCTACGAAAAGATCGTTCTTTCCCGCACGAGAGACCTGGTGCGGTGCGATCGGGGCAGCGGCGTCCCGCCGCTTGAGGGGAAGGACAAGCCGCGGAACCCGCCGGCGCCGGGCTGGGGCGGACAGGGGTCGGCGGCCACCTTCCAACCCTTGAACGTGCTCAATGCCCTGCGGCAGCGCTTCGCGGACTGCTTCGCGTTCTCCGTCGCGAACGGCAAGGGCCAGAGCTTCATCGGCGCGAGTCCCGAGCGGCTGCTCGAAGTGCGGCAGGGCCGGCTGCGCACCGAGGCCCTGGCCGGATCGGCCCGGCGCGGATTGGGCGCGAGCGAAGACGCGGCGATGGCGGCCGGGCTGGCGCGGGACGAAAAGGAACTGCACGAGCATCGCCTGGTGGTGGAGTCGATCGTGACCGAATTGCGGGCTCTCGGGCTGACGCCGGAATATCCGGCGAAACCGGGCCTGCGGCGCTTTGCCAACGTCCAGCATCTGCATACCGCGATCGGGGCGAAGCTGCCCGAGAGCGTGCGGCTGCTCGACGTGGCGGCCCGGCTTCATCCCACGCCGGCCGTGGGCGGCGCCCCGCGGGCGGCGGCCCTCGGGCGCATCGCCCAGCTGGAGCGGAGCCCGCGCGGGCTGTACGCCGGCGCGCTCGGATGGATCGACGCGCGCGGCGACGGCGAACTGCTCGTGGGCCTGCGCTCGGCCCTGATCGACGGAGGGCGGGCCCGGCTCTTCGCCGGGGCGGGGATCGTGGCCGGTTCCGATCCCCGGCGCGAACTGGCTGAAACCGAATTGAAATTCCGGGCCGTTCGGGATGCCTTGGGCTGATGCCGGCCTGGCCCAACATCGATTCGCGGAACGTCAACACGCTGTGGAGCAGCGTGCTGGTGGAGACATTGGCGCGCGGCGGGCTCCGGCAGGCTGTCGTCTCGCCCGGCTCGCGCTCGACGCCGCTGGCGATCGCCGCCGCGAACCATCCCCAGATCGAGGCGATCCCGGTCCTCGATGAGCGCTCGGCGGCGTTTTTTGCGCTCGGCCTGGCCCGGCAGCGCCTGCAGCCCGTCCTGCTGATCTGCACGAGCGGCACCGCCGCCGCCAATTATCTTCCCGCCGTCATCGAGGCGCGGGAGAGCGCGGTGCCCCTGCTGATCCTCACCGCCGACCGCCCGCCGGAGCTGCGCGCGTGCGCCGCCGGGCAGGCCATCGATCAGCTCAAGCTTTACGGGGACTATCCGGTCTTCTTCCACGAGCTGGCGGTGCCCGAGCGCAGCGAGGCCTTGCTGCGCTACCTGCGCCAGACGGCGGCGCACGCCCTAGCCCGCACCGTGGCGCCTTTCGCGGGGCCCGCGCACCTCAATGTCCCCTTCCGCGACCCGCTCCCGCCCCTGAATGACGGGCAGACCGAGGGGTTTGCCGATGCGGTCGATTGGGGCCGGTTTTTCCTGCATGTCTCGCCGCCGGCGGCGGCGGAGCCGCTCTCGCGAATGCCCGCGCTGTCCCCGGCGGCGCGGGGGCTCATCGTGGTCGGGCCGGCGCAGCCCCGCGATCCTTCGGCGTTCACCGCGGTGGTGGCGGAGATCGCGCGCAAGCTTGGCTGGCCGGTGCTGGGGGACGGGCTGAGTCCGGCCCGCAACTGCAGCGGCCGGATACCGGCCCTCATCACCACGTACGACGCCATCCTGCGCGACGCCGCGGCGGCCAGCCGGCTCCAGCCGGACACGGTGCTGTGCCTGGGGGGGTGGCCCACGAGCAAGGTCCTGCGGCAATGGCTGGAGACGCAGCGGCCGGCTGTCTGGCTGGTCAGCAACCGGCCCGACAACCGCGACGCCCTGCACGGCGCCACCCGCCAGGTTGCGATTTCGCTGCGCGCGCTGGCCGCGTCGCTCCCGGAGGATCCCGCCGCCGCGGCGAACCCTTACCGGCAGATCTGGGAAAACCACGAGGCGCCGGTCCGCCGCGAACTCGACCGCCGCCTGGACGAGGAGCGCGGCTTTTTTGAACCCAAGGCGGCGTGGCTGCTCGCCCGGCATCTGCCGGAACAGACCCCCGTCTTCGTCGCGAGCAGCATGCCCGTCCGGGACATCGAGTATGTCTGGCCGCCCAACGGCCGCGGCGCGCGGCTGTACTTCAACCGCGGCGCCAACGGGATCGACGGCACCTTGTCCACCGCCCTCGGGGTGGCTCATGGCGGGCCGCCGGCGGTCCTATTGACCGGCGACCTAGCGCTGCTGCACGACTCCAACGGCTTCCTGCTTCGCCCGCGGCTGCGCGGATCGCTGACGATCGTCCTGATCAACAATCATGGCGGGGGGATCTTCCAGCACCTGCCGATCGCGCAGTTCAATCCGCCGTTCGAGGAGTTCTTCGCGACGCCGCAGCAGGCGGACTTTGGCCAGCTCGCCGCCGCCTACGGCGCCGAGCACGTCCTGGTCCGCGACTGGGCGCACTTCGTGGAGCTGATTTCGGCGCTGCCCCCGGCCGGCATTCGCGTCCTGGAACTGTCCACCAACCGGGAAAACGACGCGCGCCAGCGGCAGGATCTGTTCCATGCGCTCGCGGCCGCGGTGGACGCCGGGCCGGCGTGACGAAGCCCCGGGCGGTTCAGAGCTGCAGCGGCAGGCCGATCTCGATGATCTGCGACGGGGTGATCTGGTAGTAGTCCTTCGCGGGCCGGGCATTGCGGGTCAGGAAGGCGTAAAGGCGCTTCTCCCACTCCCACATCCCGCTGTCGCCCCCGGTCATGATCATTTCGCGGTTGAAGAAATAGATGGCGGCGTTCGGATTGATCGCGGGACCGGAGTGCTTGATGAGGTTCATCAGGTCGGCGACGTTCGGCGACTCCATGTAGCCGTAGCGGCCGACGGCGCGCCAGATGCCCTCGCCGATTTCGCGCAGTTTGAGCCGGTCATCCGGCGAGACCAGCGGCAGATGCTCGGTCACGATGCTGAGCAGGATGATCGTCTTGTGCAGGCAGCGGTTGGCCTTGACGTGGTGGAGCAAGGCGATGGGCGTGCCTTGCGGCGAGCCGACCATGAAGACCCCGGTCCCGTTCACCCGCACGACGTACTTGCTGCGGGCGATGGCCGTCAGCTCGTCCTCGGTGACGTTTTCGCCGTAGACCCGCTTGAAGATGGCCTGGCGGCCCAGCTTCCAGGTGTGCATGACCGCCAGAACCGCCGCCGCGATCGTCAGGGGGAACCAGCCCCCTTCGGTCAGCTTGCGCGCGTTCGAGCCAAAAAAGGCCACGTCGATGACCAGAAACACGCCGCAGACGATGCCGGCCCGCCACAGCGGCCATTTCCAGTTGTGGTGGGCGACGACAAAATACGCGCCGGTGGTGATCGCCATCGTGCCGGTCACGGCGATGCCGTAGGCCGAGGCCAGCGCGTCGCTGGAGCGAAAGAGCAGGGTGGTGAGGATGCAGCCGATCGCGAGCACCTGGTTGACGAAGGGGACATAGATCTGCCCGGCCTGCTGCGCGTTCGTGTAGTTGATCATCAGCCGGGGAAAGTACCCCAGCTGGATCGCCTGGCGCGTGAGCGAGTACGCGCCGCTGATCAGCGCCTGGCTGGCGATGATCGCGGCAATGATCGACAGGCCGGTGAGCGCGGCCTCGGCCACCCCGTGCGGCGCCAGGGCGAAGAACGGGTTGTCGGCGCTGCCCGGATGGCGGAGCATCCACGCGCCCTGGCCAAAATAGTTCAGGGCCAGGCCGGGAAGCGCCGCGCCGTACCAGGCCCAGGAAATCGATCCCCGCCCGAAATGCCCCATGTCGGCGTACAGCGCTTCCGCGCCGGTGATGGCCAGCACCACGGCGCCGAGCAGGCCCGTGACCTCGGCCGGGGCCTGCCGCAGCAGGCGCAGGCCGTAAACGGGATTCAACGCCTCAAGGACATCAGCGTTGTGGGCGATGTGCCACGCGCCGAGCAGGCCGAGCACGATGAACCAGGTCAGCATGACGGGGCCGAACACCCCGCCGATTGCCTTGGTGCCGCTCCGCTGGACGGCAAACAGCACGGCCAGGATGGCGCACGCCATCCACGGAACCCAGGGGGTGAAGGCGGGGCTGATGGCCTCGAAGCCTTCCGCCGCGCCGAGGACGGAGATGGCCGGCGTGATGATGCCGTCGCCGTACAGGAGCGCCGCGCCGATCAGAATCATGACCACGGCGGGCCCCAGGCCGATGCGGCGGGGCGGCTTCGCCGCCATATCCGTGCGCCCATGGATCAGGGCGAGCAGGGCGAAGATCCCGCCCTCGCCCTGGTTGTCCGCCTGCATGACGAAGCCCAGGTACTTGACGCTCACCACCAGGATCAGCGACCAGAAGATCAGCGAAAGCACGCCGAGCACGCCGCCGCGCGGATCCCCGTGGGGGATGTGCTGCAGGCAGGTGTGCAGCGTGTAGAGGGGGCTTGTGCCGATATCGCCGAACACCACACCCAGGGCACCGATGGATAGGGCGAGGGTTGCGGGGGGCTGGCGGTGGGGCATCTCATGGGCCGGGACCTGACTCATGCGTGGAGCAGTCTCGACCAATCGCTCAGGGGTATCCAAGCTGTTTATGCCATGAGCGCGTGGAAAACGGCCAAAACCTATTCCGACATCCGGTATGAGAAGCGGGGCGGGATCGCCAAGGTCACGATCAACCGTCCGGAGAAGCGCAACGCGTTCCGGCCGGAAACGGTGGAGCAGATGCTGCACGCCTTCGCCGACGCGCGGGACGACGGCCGCATCGGCGTGGTGCTGCTGACCGGAGCCGGCCCCCACACCGACGGGAAGTACGCCTTCTGCGCCGGCGGGGACCAAAGCGTGCGCGGCCCGGCGGGCTATGTCGGTTCCGACGGCGTGCCCCGGCTCAACGTGCTCGATTTGCAGAAACTCATCCGGTCGATGCCCAAAGTCGTGATCGCCCTGGTCGCCGGCTACGCGATCGGCGGCGGGCATGTGCTGCACGTGGTCTGCGACCTGACCATCGCGGCGGACAACGCCATCTTCGGGCAGGTGGGCCCGAAGATGGGCAGCTTCGACGGCGGCTTCGGCTCCAGCTACCTGGCCCGGATTGTCGGCCAGAAAAAAGCCCGCGAGATCTGGTTTCTCTGCCGCCAATACAGCGCCGCCCAGGCGCTGGACATGGGCCTGGTCAACGCCGTCGTGCCCCTGGCTGAGCTGGAGAACGAAGGGATCAAGTGGGCCGAGGAGATCCTGCAGAAGAGCCCGCTGGCGATCCGCACCCTGAAGAGCGCCTTCAACGCGGAGTTGGACGGCCAGTCCGGCATCCAGGAACTGGCCGGCAACGCGACGCTGCTTTACTACATGAGCGCCGAAGCGAAGGAATTCCACCGGGCGCAGCGCGAAAAGCGCCCGCCCGCCGCGGAGCAATTTCCTTGGTTACCCTGAGGCGGCGGGACGCCGCTTCCACGTCACTTCAGGCTCTTGCGGAGGTCGGCGAGCTGGCCGGCGGAGCCGAGCTTGCCGTTCTTGTGCGCGATGAACTTCGCGTACTCGTCCATGAAGATCTTGCCCGGGGGGCGGAAGTCGAATTCGGACGGCTTGTCGCGGAAGAACTCGCGGTGGACGCGGGTCCAGACCAGGCGGCCATCGGTGTCGATGTTGATCTTGGTGACGCCGAGTTTGGCCGCGGGCAGGTACTCGTTCTCGTCGACGCCGACCGCGTCGCTGAGTTTGCCGCCGGCGGCGTTGATGCGCTTGACCTCGTCCTGGGGCACCGAGGAGGAGCCGTGCATCACGAGCGGATAACCGGGCAGCAGCTGCTTGATGCCCTCGAGGACATTGAAGTGCAGCGACTGGCGGCCCTTGAACTTGTACGCGCCGTGGCTCGTGCCGATGGCGCAGGCGAGGGAGTCGCAGCCGGCCTGGGCGACGAAGTCCTTCGCCTCCTCCGGGTTGGTGAGCGAGGCGTGCCCCTCGTCGACCTGGATGTCCTCCTCGACGCCGCCGAGCATGCCCAGTTCGGCCTCGACGGAGATGCCCTTGGCGTGGGCGGCGGCGACCACCCGCTTGGTGATCTCCACGTTCTGGGCGAACGCCTCGTGCGAGGCGTCGATCATGACCGAGCTGTAGAAGCCGGACTTGATGCAGTCGTAGCAGGTCTCCTCGTCGCCGTGGTCCAGGTGGACCGCGAAGATCGAATCCGGGAAGATGTCCTCCGCGGTGCGGATGATGGCTTCGAGCATCCGCTTGTCGGTGTACTTCCGGGCTCCCTTCGAGATCTGGATGATGAAGGGCGCCTGGGAATCGATGCACCCGCGGAACAGGCCCATGGCCTGCTCGGCGTTGTTGATGTTGTAGGCTCCGACCGCGTATTTGCCGTACGCGTGGCGGAAGAGTTGAGCGGTGGTGACGATCATGAGGAACCGTCATCGTAGCCCGCATTCTCCGCGGAGCACAACTGAATCCTTCAGGGGCGGCGCTTGCCTTTGTGGAAGCGTCGTCCCGCCGCTTTCACCCCGGCGGGCGGCTCCGTCCCTCGGGCGGCGCTCAGTTGCCGTTCGTCCGATTCTGAAATTGGGCGCGGATGAGCTGGCCCATCTGCTGCTGCGCCTGTTGGGCCTGCTGGAGCTGCTGCAGCGCCGCCACCTGGCTGGGATTCAGGAAGGACGACGCCTGGGAGATGACGTCGGGCGTGATCTGCGCCTGCGGGCCGCCGGCGCCGCCGCCAAAGGGGCCGCCATAGGCAAAATTGCGGCCGGTGGAGCTGCCGCCGCTCTGCTGCAATAAGGTGACGAGCTGCTGCGATTGCGCATCGGTCAGGGGAGCGGAGGTGTAGCTGAGGGACTGCTGGAGCTGGGTGACGGTGGCGCGCTGGGAAGCGGTCTGCTGGTAGGTTTGATAGGCGGAATAGGCGCCGCTGCCCAAGTCGGATTGGATCTGGCTGTCGATGTCGCCGGTGGCCGCCGTCATCGCCTCCTTCCACGCCTGGGGATCGGTCTGCGGCGAGATGCCGTTCTGGCGAGCCGCCTGAACGGCGTCGCGCTGCGCCTCCTGGCGCTGCACCAGCAGGTTTTTGAATTGGTCGAGCTGCTGCGGCGAGAGATTGTATTGCTGCGTCAGCTCCTTGAACAGATCGGCGTATTGCCCGTCCAGGCGGGATTTGGCCTGCAGCGACATCAGCGCCTGGAACTGGGGCGAATCCATCAGCGCCTCGAATTGCGCCCGCCGGGCGCTGCGGTTGCCCGGACCGCCCGCGCCGGGGCCACGGCCTTCATCCCCGCGCTCCGCCATGCGCCGCGCGAGGTTGGCCCGCATCGCGGCGAGCTGATCGCGCAGGTCCCGGGTCGTCTTTTGCGCATCGGCCAGCTCGCGCTTCAGCCCCGTGCTCGGGTCGAACATCTCGGCTCTGAGCCGCAGGTTCGCGGTGTATTCCTGGTAGGCAACGATCGCCAGGGCGATCGTGGTCAGGAAAAAAAGTCCGGCCAGGAAGCTGGGTGTCGATTTCACTCTGATAGCAGACGCAAGGCGGCCGCGAAGGTTACTGGGCGGGGGCCTCGGGAGCCGCGACCTTCTTTCTCCGCAAGCCCTTCCGCGCCGGAGCGTTAGGATCCTTCGGCGGCCGGGGGGCAAACTCGAAAGCGGTATTGCCATCCTCTTTCAGCACGAGAAAGGCGCTGAAGGGCCGGCGCGTGCGCTGACTCCAGAACTTGTCGAGGAGGTCGGTCTTGCCCGTCTCCAGCAGCTTCAGGAACTGTTCGCGCGGGATGTCCCGCGAGAGGATCCGCTTGGAGCAGCGCGCCAGGATCTTGTCCTCGCCGTTCTCGATCTTGCGCACGACATAACTTTGCGGGGTCTCGTAAAGCTGGGCGTCGCCGTACTTGGCCGGCGCCGGGGCGAAGGGCTGCAGCCCGGTGAAGTCGATCCGCAGGGCGCCCGTGGCGTCGCGCTGGCCGTCGAAGACGAACTCCACCTTCTTCTCCTCCTTGTTGTAGCGGAGCACGGCACTGTAGGGCTTGCCGCTCTTGGCCGAACGGAAGCCGTCGAGCGGTCCGATTTGGCCCTCGGTCAAAATCTTGCGCGCCTCCTCCAGCTCCATTTTGCGGCCGCCGATCACCTTGTAGACGATGAGCTCGCCGTCCTGCGACTTGTAGCCGCGGAGGGTTTCGCGCATCGGTTTGCCGTCGGTGGGTGAGATCAGGTCGGTGAGCGGAGAATTCGTCTCGTCCTCCTCGAAGCCCTTGACCCGCTCGACGATGCCGCGCGTCTGCGCGGCGACCTCCTCCATGAACTTCGGCCGGGTAAACTTCCCGTGCTCCATCTGCCGCAGCTTGAACTCCCATTCGCCCGTCATGGCCGGGCTGGTGAGCTGCTCGGCGCGCACGGCGGCGAGGAATTGCAGGAGCTGCTCGGCCTTGGCGGTGGGGATCAGCTCGCGCTGGGCGCGCTCGACGTACTTCTGGTTGATCAGGCCGTCGATCGTGTCGGCGCGGGTCGCGGGCGTGCCCAGGCCGCGCTCCTTCATCGCCTCGGCCAGCTCCTCGTCCTCGACCAGCTTGCCGGCGCCCTCCATCGCGGAGAGCAGCGTGGCTTCGGTGTAGCGCGGCGGCGGGCGGGTGGCCTCGCCGTGCAGCTCCGCGCTCACGGTCGTCGCCGACGCCGCGTCCGCGTTGCCGGGCAGGGGAGGCAGCGACGTATTGCGCTCGTCGCCTTCGTCCACCGTCGTGCGGCCGTAGACCTCGAGCCAGCCGGGGAGGGTCAGCACCTTGCCCTCGCTGCGGAAGGTATGGCCGGCCACGACGCTGCGCCGCACCGTGATGTCGAACTCGGCGGAGGGAAAGAACACCGCGATGAAGCGCCGGGCGATCATGTCGAAGATCTTGGCCTCGATGTCCTCCAGGGGCTTGGCCTCGGAAAAGGTCGGAATGATGGCGAAGTGGTCGGAAATCTGCGCGTTGTTGAAAATCCGCTTGTTCGGGGTGATCCAGCCGGCTTCCAGCACCTTTTGCGCGTGCACGGCGTACGGGGCGCCCAGATTGCCCAGCGTCTGCCGCACGGTCGGAATGTAGTCTTCCGGCAGGGCGCGCGAGTCGGTGCGCGGATAGGTGATCATCTTGTGCCGCTCGTATAGGGCCTGCGCGATCTGCAGCGTGCGGCGGGCGGGCAGGCTGAAGCGGTTGTTGGCCTCGCGCTGCAGCGTGGTGAGGTCGTAAAGCCGCGGCGGCGCCTGCGTGCTCGCCTTCCGCTCGTCGCTGACCGCGGCGGGCGGGCGGCCCTGGCAGGCGGCGAGCACCGCCCGGGCCTGGGCTTCGTCCCAGATCCGGTCGATGCGATCGTGCTCATCGTCCTCCGACTTCTTGAAATTGGGCCGCTGATAGGTGCCGTCGTAGCCGGCGCCGCCTTCGAGCTCGAAGCCCGCGGTGACGCGCCAGAAGGCCCGCGGCTTGAACTGGCGGATCTCGAGCTCGCGGGCGTAGATCATGGCCAGGGTCGGCGTCTGCACGCGTCCGACCGAGGCCACGTTGCCGGCGCGCGAGCCGAACATGCGCTTGGTGAGGGCGCGGGTCCCGTTGATGCCCACCAGCCAGTCGCTTTCGCTGCGGCAGCGGGCCGCGTCGGCGAGGCCGGCCATCTGCGCGCCGTCGCGCAGGGAGCGAAACGCCTCGCGGATGCCTTCGGCCGTCATGGTCTGCATCCAGGCGCGCTTCACCGGCAGCTTCGACTTGGTGAGCTGGTAAATATAGGTGAAGATCAGCTCGCCCTCGCGGCCGGCGTCGCAGGCGTTGATGACCAGGTCGATGTCCTTGCGCGCGAGCAGCTTTTTCAGGTGGTCGAAGCGTTCCTTGGAGTCCTCGATCGGCTTGAGTTCAAAGCGCTCGGGGATGATCGGCAGCATTTCCAGCCGCCAGAAGCCGTACTTCTTCTTGTCGATGTCCTCCGGCATCAGCAGCTCCACGAGATGGCCGACCGCGGACGAGATCACGTATTCGTCGTTCTCGAAGTGGTCGCCCTTCTTGGGCACCTTCCCCAGCGCGCGGGCCAGGTCGGCGGCGACGGAAGGCTTCTCGGCAATGATCAGGGACTTCATCGCCGCAACTATAGCACGCGCGGCGTTTCCGCCAGGGCGCTGTCGAGCGCGGCGAGCAGGGCGGCGATCGTCTCGTCGGTCTCGTCCCCCATGTTCGAGATGCGGAAGGTCTTGCCCTTGAGCTTGCCGTACCCGCCGTCGATCACGAGCTTGTGCTTCGACTTGAGCGTCTTGTTCAGGGCCGCCAGATCGACGTTGAGGGTGTTGGCGAAGCAGTTGAGCGTCACCGAGCCGAAGCCTTCCGGCGGAAAGAGCTTGAAGCCGGCCTTTGCGCCCCAGGCGCGGACTTGCTGGTTCAGGCGGCGGTGCCGCGCGTGGCGGGCCTCGACGCCCTCCGCCCGGATGTCCTCGAGCTTGGAGCGCAGCGCGTAGATGAGGGGGATGACGGGGGTGCTGGGGGTCATGCCGGCCTCATGGTTCTTCTGGAATTCGGCAAAGTCGAAGTAATAGCCGCGGCCGCCGGTCTGGGCGGCGCGGGCGAGCGCGCGCGGCGAGACCGACAGGAGCGAAAGGCCGGGCGGCAGCGCCAGCGCCTTCTGCGAGCCGGTGATGAGCACGTCGATGCCGAGCTGGTCCTTGGGGATCGGCAGGGCGCTGAAGGAGCTGACCGTGTCGACGATGGAGATCACCTCGGGGTATTCGCGGATGACCGCCATCAGGGCGGGCAGGTCGCTCATGCAGCCGCACGAGGTCTCGTTGTGGATCAGGGTGATGGCGTCATAGGCGCCGGTGGCCAGTTCGCG
>DASRSH010000004.1:0-7138 GCA_035656575.1 Opitutaceae bacterium | reverse complement strand
CCGAAGCGCAGCACATTGCCGCCCTTGTCGTCCGGATGCCCCGCGCATTCCGCGGGATCGGTCAGCAGCCGGGGGTGGGCGGGGTCGCTGACGTCATAAAAGCCGCAGGCCACGTGCAAGGGCTGGTGCAGGTCGCCGACGAAATGGACCAGCATGTAAAGCGCGATCCGCGGGCTGATATCCGTCTCCCGCCCCTCCAGCACGTCGATCGACCGGTTGAGTTCGTGCACGACGTCGTCCTTGCGCGCAAAGGGGTCGTCGTCGCGATATTCGGCTTCACCCAGGGGAAGGTCGTCGTAGTGCCACCGGTCGGAATGCGGAAAGCGCTTGGCGAATTGCCGCGCGACGACGTTTCCCGCCAGGGGGCCGAAGCCGCCGGACGCGGCCCTGAGCTCGTCCATCCAACTGGCGATGGCGGCCAAGTCGGCGTTGCCGAGAATCTGCTCCACATGCCGGCGCGCTTCCGGCGACAGATTCTGCTCGGCCACCAGCCCGATGGCGGCATGGCCTTCGGCGCCCCAGGGCCGGGCCAGGGGCGCAATTGCAAGGGCGGCGGAAAGACCAAGAACAAGTCGTCTCATGGCCTCCAGCGTTGCGGGCCGGGCCCGCGCGTCAAGACGCCGCCGTCCGGACCGGCTGCTACGGAAGCGAGGGTTCGGCCGGCTTGGCGTTCATTTCCGCGCCGCGGAACACCACCTGGTCGAGCGACAGCCTGCCCGCGCCGCTGACCAGGAAAATGCACAGCAGGAAAAGCACGAGCGCCGAGAGTTCCAGCGACTGGCCCATCGCGAACAGCCCGTCGCGCGCGTGGACGATGAAGACGGCGCCGGCGAGCACGGGAATCTGAAACAGCGCGGCGAGCCGGGTGAAGAGCCCCACGGTCAGCAGCGCCCCGCCAATGAGGTGCGCGGCGATGAGGTAGTGCAGAGCCAGCCCGGTCATGATCCAGGGCTCGTTCGTGCGTTCCATGAGATTGACGACGAAGGGCGAAGAGGTGTTGGAAATGAACAGCAGGCCGCGGGCGAGCAGGCCCAGGCCGAGGTAGATGCGGACGAGATCCAGCCAGAGGTCCCGATGGGCTTCAGCCCACGCGGCCCAATGTTGCCAGCGTTGCATGACGCGATCCTTTCGTTGGGGGTTGAACGGGCGGTTCGCTTGCCTGATGCTTAAGGCGGGGAAAGCGTAACACCCCCGCCGCCCGGCTCAAGCGATCAATTGCGCCCGCAGCCGGTCCCGCTCGCCGGCCGCGGCCGCCTGGCCGGCCAGATTCTCGCGCTCCCACGGGTCGTTCGCCAGGTCGAAGAGCTGGGTGTGGCGCTGGCCGTTCACCGCATACTCGATCAGCTTCCAGCGCGCATCCTTGGCCGACCTTTGGAAATCCCGGTACAGCCCATGCACGCCGGAGCGGTGGGCCGCGCGGGGCGAGCGCAGCAGGGGCTCAAGGTTGAGCGCGTCGAGCCCCGCGGGCACCGGCTGGCCGGCGAGCCCGCACAGGGTGGGGAAGAGGTCCCAGGAGTAGGCGAGCGCGCCGCTGCGCGCGCCGGCGGGTATGCCCGGCCCGCGCAGCATCAGCGGCACGCGCAACGTGTGGTCGTAGAGATTCTGCTTGCCGAGCAGGCCGTGCTGGCCGACGGCCAGGCCGTGGTCGGCCGTGAACACGACGATCGTGTTGTCGGCATGGCCGGAAGCGTCCAGGGCGGCCAGAATGCGCCCGATTCCCGCGTCGAGGCTGGAGATCATCCCATAATAGGCCGCGATCTCCGCGCGGATCCGCTCCGGCGTGCGCGGATGCGGCGCCAGTTCCTCGTCGCGCACGTGCATTTCGCCATTGTCGAACGGGTGCTGGGGAAGAAAGTTCGGCGGCAGGGGCATGTCCGCGGGCCGGTAAAGATCGGCAAACGCCTTGGGCGGCGTGCGCGGATCGTGGGGCGCCGTGAAGGCGGTGTAGAGAAAGAACGGCTGCTCGCCCGAATGCCGGCCCAGGAAGTCCACCGCGTGGTCGGCGAGAAAGTCCGTGGAGAACTTCCGGGCGTGGTAGGCCGTGCGCCGGCCATACCGGCCGGTGGGATCGTAATGGTGCACGCGCATCCGGTACTGATCCTGGTTCAGCCCGCGCAGGAAGATGGCCTCGCCGCTCTCGAAGGTGCGGTTGAGCGAGGCGAAATCGTTGTGCCATTTGCCCACGCAATGGGTGCGGTAGCCTCGGCTGCGCAGGTGCTGCCCGAGCGTGACCCGCGCCGGAGCCATGATGTTGTCCGCCGGATCGACCATCGCGCGAAAGACGTTGCAGCCGGTGAGGAGGCTGCCCCGCGTCGGCACGCATACGGCGGAGAACTTTCCGCCCATGTGATGGGCGCCGGTGAACGCCATGCCGCCGGCGGCCAGGCGGTCCAGGTGCGGCGTCTGCACGACCTGGTCGCCGAGGGCGCGAATCGCGTCGTGCCGCATGTCGTCGGCGACCAGCATGAGAATGTTGGGCGGCCGCCGCCGCGGCGCGGCGGGCGCGGCCGCCCCGCGCAGGCGGGTCCCCATCGCGGCCAGGGCAGCCGCGCTCAGCCCCAGCCGCAGGATGTCCCGCCGGGAATGCAAGGGGGCGCCGTGATCGAGCATCCCCGAAGGTAGCGCATGGGCCGCGCGCCGTCTGCCGGGTGCCCGCCCAGCTTGCTGTCAGGCGGGGTCCGACAGCCCGGTCCGCGCGCTCAGAACCGGAAGATGGCGCCGAGGCGCTTGCCGAGCAGCACGGTCATGCCGACCAGCGTCACGCCGAGAAAGGCCATCGCCCACACGCCGAGGGCGCTCGCGATGAACTTGCCGTCTCCGAGCAGCTGGAAGAGCTCCATGATGGCCTTGGTGATGGGATAGAATGCCTGTTTCTGGGCCAGGATCAGCGAGTCGCTCACTTCGAGCATGGCGAAGGCGAACGCCAGCAAGGCTCCGGCGATCAGGTTGGCGGAAATGAGGGGCAGGGTGATGCGCCGTAGGGCCCGCGCCGGCGAGGCGCCGAGGTTTTCGGCGGCTTCCTGAAAGGCCTCGGGCGTTTGCTGCAGCCCGCTGACGGCGGACCGCACGACGTAGGAGAGGCGGCGGACCGAATACGCCACGATGAGCAGGACGGTGGGATTGCGCACCGGGTTGATGAAGGCGAAGAGGCGCCCGTCCTGCGCCATGGCCAGGTAGCCAAAGGCCAGCACCAGGCCGGGAACGGCGAGCGGGAGCATGGCGAGAAAGTCCAGAACGTGGCGGCCGCGCAGGGGCGTCCGCACGACCACGTACGCGATCGCGACTCCCAGCAGCAGATCGATCAGCGTGGAAGCGCCGGCAAACTTGAGGCTGTTGGCGATGGCGGGAACCGTGAGCTCGTTTCCGAGCGCCAGGTGGAAATTCTCGAGGGTCCAGGAGTGCGGAAGGACGGTCCCGTACCAATCGCGCGAAAACGCGACCAGGATGACCCCCACGTGGGGCAGCACGGCCAGGGCCGTCACGGCGGCGAAGGCCGCGGTGCACAGCCACGCCTTGGCCCGCCCGGGATGAACGGCCGCGTCCCGCCCCGTCGCCTTGCCGCCGGCGGCGCGATCGGCCGCGCCGAACAGCCCCTTGCCCAGCGCATAGAGAGCGACGGACGCGGCGAGCATGATCGCGACGAGCGCATACGGGAACGGGTTTCCGCCGATATCCTTCAGGCCGTAATAGATCTGCACGCTGGCGACGCGCTCGTAGTCGAAGATGAGCGGCGTGCCCAGGTCCGTGAACGCCCAGATGAACACGAGGGTGCTCCCGGCGAACAGGCCCGGCTTGACCAGGGGCAGCGTCACGCGGCGGAAGCGCCGCCACCCGACGCAGCCGAGATTTTGCGCGGCCTCATCCATCGCCGGGTCGATGTTCGCCAAGGCCGCCACCGCGTTGAGGTAAATGAGGGGATAGAGGGAAAAGCCGTCCACTGCGACCACGCCCCAAAACTGGCGGGCCGCGAGCCAGTCGAAGGTCCAGCCCGCCGGGCGCAGGTGCAGCGCGACGATCAGCGCGTTCAGGGCTCCGTACTGGCCGAAGATCTGCCGGATGCCGATGGCGCCGACGAACGGCGGCAGGATCATCGGCACGAGCACGAGGGCCGCGAACAGCCCCTTGCCCGGAAAGACGAAGCGGTCGGCGATGAAGGCGAGGGGCACCGCGATGGCCAGGGCGAGCGCGGTGGTGGCGCAGGCGAGCCCGAGCGCGTTTTCCAGTCCGGCGAGATAAGTGGGATTCGCGAGCAGCGCCCGGAGGAACGCGAAGGTCGGGTGGCCGTTCGCATCGATGAACCCGCCGGACAGGATCTGCCCCAGCGGCCACAGGAAGAACGCGGCGAAAAAGAGGAGGGTCAGGGCAAAGACCGACCGCGCGAACGTCCGGGTCATCGGCGGGACATTGGCCCCCGGCCGGGTTGACCTCAAGCGCCGGCTGGCGTATCCACGCGGCATGAACGAAGGGTCGGCGACGCCGGCGCCGAGCCTATCCGAATCACACCGTTCGATCGCCGTCCCGCCCGGCGCCGGATTCTGGCGCAAGCTTCTGGCGTTTTCCGGCCCGGGATACCTGGTCGCGGTCGGCTACATGGATCCGGGCAACTGGGCGACGGACATCGGCGGCGGATCGGCCTTCGGCTACACGCTGCTTTCGGTCGTGATGCTCTCGAACATCATGGCCATCCTGCTGCAGGCGCTTTCGGCCCGGCTGGGCATCGCGACCGGCCGGGATCTGGCGCAGGCGTGCCGCGAGCACTATTCCCGGCCGGTCTCCCTCGTCCTGTGGGTGCTGACGGAGCTGGCGATCTGCGCGACGGACCTCGCCGAGGTGATCGGCACGGCGATCGCCCTCTACCTGCTGTTTCACCTGCCGCTGGTGGCGGGCGTCCTGGTCACCTCCCTGGACGTGCTGATCGTCCTGTGGCTGAGCAAGCACGGGTTCCGCTGGCTGGAAACGCTCGTCGTGTCGCTCGTCGTCATGATCGGGGTGTGCTTCGGCCTGGAAATCGCCTTCGCGCATCCGGCGGCCGGCCCCCTCTTCGCGGGCTTCATTCCGCAGGCGGCAATCGTGACGAACCCGTCGATGCTTTACATGGCGATCGGCATCATCGGCGCGACGGTGATGCCGCACAACCTGTACCTGCATTCGTCCATCGTTCAGACGCGCAAGTATGAGCGGGACGGCTCCGGCCAGGACGAGGCGGTGCGCTTCGCCTCGCTGGACTCGTTTCTCGCCCTGATGTTCGCCCTGCTCGTGAACGCCGCCATCCTGATCGTCGCGGCCGCCACCTTTCACGTGAAGGGCCGCAGCGACGTGGCCGAGATCGAGGACGCCTATCGCCTGCTCTCGCCCATGCTGGGGGTGACGGCCGCCAGCGCGATCTTTGCCCTGGCCCTGCTGGCCTCCGGACAGAACTCCACCCTGACCGGCACGCTGGCGGGGCAGATCGTCATGGAGGGATTCCTCGATTTTCGCATGCGGCCGTGGCTGCGCCGGCTGGTGACGCGGCTGATCGCCATCGTCCCGGCGGCCATCGTGGCCGGCATCTCCGGCGCGCACGGCACGGCCCGGCTGCTGGTCTTCAGCCAGGTCGTCCTCAGCCTGCAGCTGCCGTTCGCCGTGGTGCCCCTGGTCCTGTTCACGAGCGACCGCCGCAAGATGGGCCGCTTCGTCAGCCCCGGGTGGCTGAAGGTCTTGGCTTGGGCCACGACCGCCCTTATCGTCGTCCTCAACGTCAAGCTGCTCTGGGACACATGTACGCACGGATCCTGATCGCCCTGGAGAACGGCCCCGCCGACGAGGCGGTGGTGCCGCATGTCGCGGAACTGGCGCGGCAATTCCATTCGCGCCTGCTCCTGGTTCACGTGGCGGACGGGTTTGCCGCCCGGCACTTCGACGACCTCAAGCTGGCGGAATCCGAGGAAATGAAGGGCGACCGCGCCTACCTGGAGGGCATTGCGGACCGGCTGCGCGGCGGGGGATTGGAAGTGGACACCGAGCTGGCGCTGGGCAACCCGCCCACGGAGATCGTGCGGGCGGCCGAGTCGAACGGCTGCGATCTGATCGCCCTGGCCGGGCACGGCCACAAGCTCATCGGCGACCTGATTCTGGGCAGCACCATAGACCGGGTGCGCCACAACACGCGGATTCCCGTGCTGGTGGTGCGCGGGAAGCGCTAAGTCACTCGACCGAGACGCGGCGGTGGGCCTTGTCGTAGCTGACGACGCCGTCCTTGAGGGCGAACAGCGTCCAGTCGCGTCCCACGCCGACGTTCTTGCCCGGATGCAGCTTGGTGCCGCGCTGGCGGACGATGATGCCGCCGGCCTGGATCGTCTGCCCGCCGAAGACCTTCACGCCGAGCCGCTGCGAGTGGCTCTCGCGCCCGTTGGTGGATGTTCCCTGACCTTTTTTGTGCGCCATGACGAGGAGGGTGCGTTGAAATTCAGACGTTGATGGACTCGATCTTGATGACCGAAAGTTCCTGGCGGTGGCCCTGCTTGCGCTCGTAGCCCTTGCGCTTCTTCTTCTTGAAGACCACGATCTTGTCTCCGCGCTTGTTCTCCAGGATCTTGGCCGAGACCGACGCGCCGCCCAGCAGGGGCCGGCCGACCTTGAAACCGTCGCCTTCGCCCGCGGCGAGCACGTCGGTGATTTCGACGGTCGCTCCCGCCTCCGTGTTCGGGTAGCGGTTCACCACGAGAATGTCACCTTCCGTGACAGTGAACTGCTGGCCTTGGGTTTTGATGGTCGCTCTCATAAATAAAAGGAAGATCAAAGCATTTGGCGGTTCGCGAACGCAAGCGTCAAATGGTCAAATATCCGATGCAAATCCTTCCAGCAGCGACGTGGGCGAGGCGCGGGGCGGCCGCCCACGCCCGGGCTCTGCTCGGGCGCCATCTGGTCCGCCGGCTGCCCGGGGGCGGCACCGAGGCCCGCCTGATCACCGAGGTCGAAGCCTATGACGGGGAGCGCGACCTGGCCTGCCATGCGGCCCGCGGCCGGACGCGGCGGACCGAAACCCTCTATGGTCCCCCCGGGATGTGGTACGTTTACCTCTGCTATGGCGTCCACGAGATGCTGAACCTGGTCGTCGGGCCGCCGGGCTGGCCGTCGGCCCTGCTGGTGCGGGGCCTCG
>DASRSH010000003.1:0-2874 GCA_035656575.1 Opitutaceae bacterium | reverse complement strand
CGGAGGAAGCGTCGTCGTCTATGGCGGCCATCCCTGGTTCGGGGACGGCCACTGGGTGGATGGCGGAGGCCGCGCCTGGTATGGCGCCCACGGCAGCGCCGCCTACGTCCATCCAGCCGGCAACAGTCACCGTTAATCACCGCAGAAACCTTTGCATTTATGAAATCCACTCACCTCACCCTTCTCCTCGCCGCGGCGCTGTGCCCCGCGGCCCTTTTCCTGCCCGGCTGCTCGAAAGCCGGCGATTCGCCGACCTTCGCCGATAAGACGATCGCCGAGGGCAAGACCGTCGCGGCCGATGCCCAGGTCGGCCTGACCAACTCCTGGGACGCCGTCCGGAACTACGGCTATGAAAAACGCTCCGAATTCTCCGCCGGCGTCGACCGGATGGCCGGGCGGTTGGACGACCGCTCGCACGACCTGCGAACGCGGGTCGCCGCCTCGCCCACGACCGCCTCCAAGGATTGGGCGAGCGCCACCCGGGAGTACGACGCCGCCCGCGCCGATCTGAACGCCAGGCTCTCCGACCTCAATGGCGCCACCGCCGACACCTGGACCGACGCCAAGGAGAAGACCGCACAGGCCTGGACGAACCTGCAGGCCGCATTCGCCAAGATGAAGTCCTCCGTGAACTCCTGAGCGGAGGCTCCGGGAATCCTCTCATCCCCCGAAGCGGGCGATGAGCCGGGCGATTGCGGCGGTCACGGCCGGATTGCCCTCATCGAGCGAGAGGCGGTGCGCCACCGCCAGCCGCTCGAGCATCTCGTCGTGGCGCCCGAGTCGGAACAGCTTGAGCGCCAGGGTGAGCTCGAAGGTGGCATTGACCGGCCCGCACGTCTCGGCCGCTTCCATCCACCGCGCAGCGCCCGCCTGATCTCCGGCGGACTCGCACGCCTTCACGGCCCGCAGATCGTTGGCCTGGTTCTGGGGCTGGTCGGGAGCGCGGGCGAGCGAAAGGGTCGCCGCTTCCGACTCGCGGTGGTCGCCGGCGAGCAGCGCCACCCATCCGTCCAAGGCCGCCGTATTGCCCGGTTCCACCTGCAGCGCCTGTTCATATTGCCGGACGGCCTCCCGGCGGCCGTCGGGGTCCTGGGCCAGCACGTCCGCCCACAGCACGCGCACGGGAGCCAGATCCGGATGAAGCCGAGTCTGCCGGGAGAAGTAGGCGCCCGCATCGTCCCATTGCCGCGACGCGATGAAATAATCCGCCCAGGCCGGCGCCAGTTCGGCCTCGGGGTCGGCGGTTCCCACCAAACGCTCCCGCGCGTCCGCCAGCCGCTGCAGGCGCACCAGCAGCCCCACTTCGTCCGCCACGAGCCCCACCTCGCTCGGCAGCAGGGTCTCCAGCCGGCGCGCGTCGGCCAGCGCCGCCGGCAATTCCCCGCGGTCGTCCTCGATGCCCTCGGCGATGCCCACCAGGTCGGAATTGCCGGGGTCGCGCGCCCGCGCCGTGTCGACGCTGTCCTCGGCCCGCCGCAACTCGGCCGGATCCTCGGCCACGCGCCGGGCCGCGGCCATTTCGCGGGCCAGGCGCGCCTGGTCCTGCCGGTAGGTGAGCTGCTGCGTGAAGGGCGGCTTGCGCACGATCGTGTCGTCCTCCTGCAGGACGCCCAGGCGCTCGTGCGCGGTGTAGCCGACCGCCGCGGCGCACGCCGCATCGTCCAGGGGCGCCGGGCGGCCCGCGATGCGGGCGGCCAGCGTGCGGGCGATGAAGGCGTTGCCCGGCCAGTCGAAATGCACGTGCTCGAACAGCCACGGGCGGCCGGCGATCGGTTGGGTCGACGCCGGATCGGCGCCCATCAGGAGGGCCAAGTCGACGAGCCGCCCATGGGCCACGTCGCGGATCGCCGCGTTGATCGGCCCGTCCGGCCGGAAGCGCAGGCCGTCCCAATGCAGCGCCGCGCCCAGTTCGCTGCGCGCGGCGCTCACCCGGCCCTCGTCCAGGTCGATCCGGCCCAGAAGGTACCACGTGTCAGCATACTGGTCGTCAAGCCGGAGGGCCTGCGTCAGCAGGATCCGGGCGCGTTCGCGCCGGCCGAGCCGCCAGGCCAGAACCCCGGGACGAAAGACCTTTTCCCACTCCGACCGTTCGCCGGGCGGCAGGTCCGCGCGATGCAGCGAGAGGAAAGGCGCGCAGTCCTTCCAATTGGCCACCACCGTGCAAAACAGGACCGGCACGCCCGCCCGGCGCGCGAGGTCGGATATGCCCTGCAGGTTCGCGCGAAAATTGGCGTACACCGCCTGCAGGCGGGGGTCGTCCCCCCGCACCCCGTCGTGGACGAACATGCTCATCCCTCCCCACTCCGGCTTGCGGGCGCCCGAGCCGCGAAACCGCCCGATCAGCCGGCCCAGCCATTGGCCGGTCCGAGTTCCCCGCAGCGCGACGCTGAGGCGGATCACCCAAAGCGGAGGCATCCGGTTCAGATAGGCGCAGCCGGGGCCGTACGGCCCGACGACCTCATTGTTGCCCGCATACACGACGTACAGATCCGGGTGGCACGCCGTCATGTCGCGCGCGATCCGGTAAAGCACGTGCGAGTTGACGGCGACGATGCCCGTGTCGAGCACTTCGATCGTCCGGCCGGGATAAAGCGCCCGCAACTGCGCGCGCAGTTGCGGGGCGAAGCCGAAGCTCGGCACCGGCACGCCCTGTGCGGCGGATTCGCCGAGAACCACGACGCGCAGGGCGCCAGGCGGCTTCGCCGCGGCCACGCGGAAGTTCAGGGGACGCAGGTCGAACGTGTCGGGCAGGAAGAGGCTGGCGAACGCGGGATTGGTGCGGAGGTATCCCGGAGCGTCCGGATCGGGAATGAGAAACCCGGACGGATGGCCGTAGCCCGCCAGCCGCAGTCCGGCCTCGAGCGCCGCGCAGAC
>DASRSH010000002.1:0-11159 GCA_035656575.1 Opitutaceae bacterium | reverse complement strand
TGCCGTAGCCCGATCCGAGCGTGCGCGGGACGAAATATCCTACCAGGCCGAGGATCAGCCCCCCCGCGGCCGGCCACCAGAAGTCGTCCAGGCCGATCGCCGCGCCGAGGTGCTCGAACGCGTCCTCGAACCACGCCAGCGCGCGCACGAATCCGGCCGCCGCCAATCCGGCAATGACACCTAGAGCCAGGTACCAGGGCACCTGCGCGACCCGGCCGAAGTCCACCCCTGCCAGGGCGACGATCGGCGCCCGGCCCAGGAGCAGAAACCGCACCGTCGTCGCCAGCGTGGTCGCGATCACCAGCGGAATGAAGGAGCGCGGCTTGTATTCGAACAGGATCAGCTCGATCGCCAAAATCACCGCGGCGATCGGCGTGCTGAAGGTGGCCGCCAGGCCGGCGGCGGCGCCCGCCGCCAGGAGCGTCTTGCGCTCCGACGCCGTCAGATGCATGGCCTGGCCGATGATGGAGCCGACCGCCCCGCCGGTCTGGATGATGGGGCCCTCGACGCCAAACGGGCCGCCGGTGCCGATCACGATCGCGGAGGACGCGGGCTTGAGGAGCGCGATCTCGGGATCGACCCGGCTGCGGTGGTAGAGCACCGCCTCGATGACCGCGTCGATGCCGTGGCCTCGAATCTTCGGCGACCCGAACCGGGCCAGAAGCCCCACCAGCAGCCCGCCGAGGGCGGGGATGACGATCACCCACAGCCCGACGTGTTCGGTGGTGGGAACCGACTCGGCGCAGGACCAGTGCCCGTAGAACGCCAGGTTCGTGATCAGTCCGATCAGCCGGAACAGCAGGTACGCCACCACGCCCACCGCCGCTCCCAGCACCCCGCTGACGGCGGAGAGCAGGGCCAGCCGGGAGGCGACCTCCCGGGACGGCGGCGGCGTTTCGCTCTTGTTCATCCGCCCAAACCAAACCAATATATCGTAATACGACAAATCTCTTTTCATGACCGCCGCGCACTACTCCGCCCTGGCCGAATTCCGCTATGCCATCGCCCGGTTCCTCGCCTTCAGCGCGCGCGCCGCGCGCGCGGTCGGCCTCGAGCCCCGGCAGCACCAGGCGCTGCTCGCGGTCAAGGCCGGGGTGCCGGGCGCGGACATGACGATCACGCTCCTGGCCGAGCGGCTGCAGATGCGCCACAACAGCGCGGTGGGCCTGGTCGACCGGCTGTGCCGCCGCCGCCTGCTGCGGCGGGAGCCGGACCCCGCCGACCACCGCCGCGTCGCCCTGCGCCTGACGCCGGCCGGCCATGCCGTCATCGCGCGGCTCTCGCGCGCCCACTCGGCCGAGCTGCGCTCCGTCGCCCCCGTCCTGCGCCGCCGTTTGGCGGCGGTCGTGTCGGCTAGCCGTCCAGCAAGGTCCGCAGCCGCCCGGCCATCCGGACCAGCTCGTCGGTCCCGGCCGGCTTGACCAGGTATTCGGTCGCGCCCGCCGCCTTGGCCCGCTCCGCGTCCTGCGCCCGGATGGACGCGCTGTAGACGTAGACCGGCAGGCCCTGCAGCCGCGGCTGCTCGCGTATCCAGCGGAGCACATCGAGCCCGCTCTGCACCGGCAGGTTCAGGTCGAGCAGGATCAGGGCGGGCAGCGGCCGGTTCTCGTCCGCCAGCAGCGCCATCGCCTCGGTCCCGTCGCGCGCGATCGTCAGGGGATGAGTGAGCTGGGCCTTGGCAAAGGCCCGCTGCATGAGGAACACGTCGTCGTCGCTGTCCTCGACGAGCAGGAGGGAGGAAGGCATCTCAGGGCCGGGCCAGCCCGGTCACGAGCTGGTCCATTTTTTGCGCCGCGCGCGCGATGCGCTCCACGTAGTCTTTTGCCACCGGATCCAGCGTGGCCCCGAATTCGAACAGCAGCAACTCGGCAAACGAGCCGATCGAGCGCACCGGCCCGCGCAGGTCGTGGGCCGTGCCGTACAGCCGGGCCTCCAGGCCCTCGGCGGTCTCGCGGGCGATCATCGTGGACCCCTCGATCTTCCCGCCCACGCCGTTCGCCGGCGCAAACTCCACCGCGACGGACACGATTCGGCCATCCTTGTGCCGCCGCTGGGTCCGGGCGGATTCCGGCCGTTCGCCGCGGCGCAGCCGCAGCAGCGCCTCGTCGCTCTCGGCCTTGCGCTCCTCCGGAACCAGGACGGATATGTCGCGGCCCAGGACCTCCTCGCCCGTCCAGCCGAACAGCCGCTCGGCCGCCGGGTTCCAGCTCAGCACCAGGCCGTCCGGATCCAGCCCGACGATGGCGTCGGGGGAGGTCGCGACGACCGCGGTCAGCTGGCTGCGGTCGCGCCGCGCCCGCCGCAGCTCGGTGACATCGCTCAGGGCCAGCACCGCGCCGTCCAGCGCCCCCGCGCCGGTGCGATAGCCGGTGACGGTGAGAAGGAAGGTCTGGCCCAGGCGGGGGACCTCGAGCGGGCCCTCGCAGCGGATGCCCGTCCGGATCGCCGCGTCCAGGCGCTCGGACCAGCCCTGCTCCGGGATCAGCTCCGAGACGGCGTCCCAGAGCGGGCGCCAGCGGTCGCGATCGCGCAGGTCGAACACCCTCGCGAATTCGGGGGAAAAGGCGCGCAGGCGCAGCCCTGCGTCCACGAAAGCGACCGCCAGCCGCGAATTCTCGCAGACATTGCGCAGCTCCTCCCCGATCTGCGTTGCGGTCGCCACGCCCTTGGGGCTAGACCGTCTCGAGCAGCTTGTAAAGGCGCTGCACCATCTGGGTCGCGTCGTCGAGCAGCCCGGCGGAGATGAGCGCGTTGTCCAGGATCTGGGCGCCGATCAATTTGGCCTTTTCCGGATCGGACTGGGCGGTCGCGGCCAGCCGCCGGATCACGGCGTGGCGCGGGTTGATCTCGAGGTTGACCCGCAGCGGCGCGTCCGCCCCTTCCCGGTGCATGGCCTTCATCATGCGCCGCAAATGGGGCGACATGAACTTGTCGGCATTGAGCGCCAGGGCCGGCGAATCCACCAGCCGGTTGCTCGCCTTCACCTCGGCCACGCGCTCGCCCAGATTGTCCTTGAGAAAGCCGACCAGCGCCTTCGTCTCCTCGGCGCTGAGCGCCTCGCCGGTCTGGGGCAGGTCGGACAGCTTGACGTCGGCGTGATCGGCCGCGGTCAGCTTTTTGCCGTCGTACTCGCGCACGTGGTTCATCACGTACTCGTCCACCGCCTCGTAGCAGAACAGGACTTCCAGGTTGCGCGCCTTGAAGCCCTCCAGATAGGGGCCCGCCTCGATCGCGGCGCGGCTGGGGCCGATGAGATAATAGATCTCCTTCTGGTCGCCCGTGATGCGCCCCACGTAGTCGGCGAGCGAGGTGGTCTTGCCCTTTTCGGTCAGCGACGACTCGAAGCGCAGCAGCTTCACCAGCTGCTCCTTGTGGGTGAAGTCCAAGGCCGCGCCCTCCTTGAGGAACACGCCAAACTCCTTGTAGAACTCGTCGTAGCCCTCGGGCCGGTTCTTGGCCTCCTCCTCCAGGAACTTGAGAAACCGCTTCGTGATGACCTTGTTCAGTTTCTCGATCAGCGAGCGGTCCTGCATCGTCTCGCGCGAGATGTTGAGGGGCAGGTCTTCGCTGTCCACCACCCCCTTGAGGAACCGCAACCACTCCGGCAGCAGATCCTTGGGCTTGGCGTCGATCAGCACCTTGCGGCAATAGAGGGCGACCGCCGGCTCCAGGCGCGCCAGCCCGAGCTTTTCGGTGTTCTCCTTGGGGACGAACAGCAGGGCGTTGATGGCCAGCGGCGCGTCCGCGCTGAAGTGCAGCCGCAGCCGGGGCTCGTCGTGCGCATGGGCCTGGAACTTGTAGAATTCGGTGTACTCCTCGTCCTTGATCTCGTTCTTGCCCCGCAGCCACAGGGCCTGGACGGTATTGATGCGCTTGCCGTTGAGATTGATCGGAAAGGAGACGAAGGCGCTGTACCGCTCGAGCACCTCCTTGATCCGCCACTCCTGGCTGAACTCGCTGCAGTCGTCCTTGAGCTCGATGACGATCTTGGTGCCGCGCCGCTCGCCCTCGGAAGGCTCGATCGAGTAGCTGCCGGAGCCGTCGCTGGTCCAGAGCTGGCCGGGCTCGTCCTTGCGCCACGAGCGGCTGTAAACGCGCACCTGCTTGGCGACCATGAAGGCGGCGTAAAAGCCCACGCCGAACTGCCCGATCAGTCCGGCGTTCTTCTGCTCGTTTTCGCCCAGCGCCTTGAGGAAGGCCTTGGAGCCGGAATGCGCGATCGTGCCCAGGTTCTCCACCAATTCGGCGCGCCTCATGCCCACGCCGAAGTCCTGGATGGTCAAGGTCTTGGCCTTGTCGTCGGTGGTCAGATTGATCTCCAGCTCCAGCCGGTCGTCGAAGATCTCCTTTTGCGTGAGCTGCAGGTGGCGCAGCTTTTCCAGCGCGTCGGAGGCGTTCGAAACCAGCTCCCGGACAAAGATCTCCTTTTCCGTGTAGAGCGAATGGATGACGATATCCAGCAGCTGCTTGATCTCGGCCTGGAATTCGAAGGTTTGTGGCGTCTGGGTTTCGGACATAGGGAACGTTTAGTTTAACGCGCTGGGGGAAAAATCAAGAGCCGCGGCGCGGGTTTCCCGACCAGCCCCAAAGGGCTTGAAGGCGCCTCAAGATCGGCGAAGCGCCGCGTGGGCGGCGGCTTTCCCCAAGATTGAGGGGATGATCACGCCCTAGCGGAGCCGGCCTGAGAGGACCCGCGCAACCAACGAGGGCCGCAGATCGCGCACTTCCGCCGGCGGCGCCGCCCCCCCGTCGCGCGCGGCCGCCGCGGCGGCCGCGTGCCCCGAACGCGCCGCGCTTTCCATGGTCGACGGCCATCCGGTTCGGGTCCAGTCCCCCGCCAGGTAGCACCGCGGCCACGGGGAGCGGGCCTCGGGCCGGTAGGCGTCGACTCCCGGCGGCACCGCGAAGGTCGCGCGCTGCTCCTTGACGACCGCCGCCTTGACCAGCACCGCGCGGCCCGCTTCCGAAAAATACCGCGGCAGGCTGGCCTGCGTGCGGGCAATGATCTCGGGCCCGGGCACAGCCGCAAGCTCCCGGGCCGCGCTCACCACGAGTTCGACGTAAGCCAGGGAGCCGTCCCGTCCAGGCTGGATCCGGCTCTTGTTGTAGAGCCAGTGAAAATCCCCATCCAGGAGCACCGCGTGATCCAAGGCCGTGATCGGCCGGTCGAACCACAAATGCACGCTGAGGATCGGCCAATGCTCATGGTGGGCGGCCTGGCCGGCGAGCCGTGGGGCCGCCGGAGCCTCGGGCAGGCCCGGCAGCAGCTTGCCCAGCGCCTCAAACGGCAGCGCCAGAATGAGGGCGTCGGATTCAATGGCTTCGCCTGCCCCCGCATCGGCGCGCCACTTGCGGCGGCCTTCGTCCCATTGGGCGCCCGTCACCGCGCAGTCCAGGCGGATCGCGCCCCCGCGCGCTTCCAGGAAGCGGCCCGCCGCGGCGTAAAGTTCGCCCAGCGGGACGGTGCTCACCCCCATGCGACCTCCTTCGCGCGAATTCAGAAAGAGTTCGCGGATCACCATGCTTGCGTACGGCAAACTGATGCTGCCCAAATCGGCGTTGAGCGCGCTCGCGATGACCAGCTTCCAAAACCGCTCGATCGCGCCCGGGGTCTGGCCGTGGCGCCCGAGCCAGTCCGCCAGCGTCTCCGTGGAATCGGCCGGCACCGGCCGAAGCAGCGCGGCGAAGGCCCGGGCCAGTGCGAGCTTGTCCCGCCGATCGAACGCGCGGGCGGCCCACAGCCCCGGCAGCCCGTGCAGCGGCGCCGGCAGCGGGGCCGATCCCAGCACGGATTGGCGTCCGCCGGGCTCCACGAAAGTCATCGCGTCCGACCAGCGGATCAGGCGCTCGACGCCGATCCGCCGATAGAACGCGCGCATATGGGTGCAGCACCCGAACACGACGTGCTGGCAGTTGTCGATGACCTCGCCCACGCCCGGGTGGCGGAAGGAGGACGCCCGGCCGCCCAGATAGGGCCGCCGCTCGACGAGCTGCACCCGCAGTCCCGCCTCGGCGAGCGCGCAGGCGGCGCTCAGCCCCGCCACCCCGCCGCCGACCACGGTGATATCCGCCATGATGGGTCAGCCCCCCGCGAATCCCCGGGCCAGCAGCGTCCGAACCTGGCCGACCAGAAGAATGCCCAGCTTCTGCGCGCGCGGCACGCTGGCCCGCCGGGAAAACACGTCGTAGTCCGCGGCCCGGATCCGCCCGAGCAGGCGATGATAGATGGTCACCAATACCCAGAGCGCGGGCCGGCTCTCCTGGTCGATCAGCGGCAGCAGCCGCCGGGCCGAGTCGTAATAGTTCTCCGCGCGCGCGGCGATCTCCTCGAGCAGGGCGCGCTCGTTGGGCGCGGGCGGCTGCCCCGCGGGGTGCCGCAGCACGGCGGCGGGGGCGACGCCGTGGGCGGCCGCGAGATCGAGCGGCAGGTAAAGGCGGTTGCGCCCGGCGTCCTCCAGAACGTCGCGCAGGATATTGGTGAGCTGGAGCGCGACGCCGGTTTCCTCCGCCAGCTTTTCCGCGGTCGGATCCCGGTAGCCGAAGATCCGGATGCAGATCAGCCCGACCACCGATGCGACCAGATAGCAGTAGCGGTAAAGGTCGGCGAACGTGGCGTAGGTCTGCGTGGCCGCTCCTTCGTCCAGATCCATGGCGACGCCGGCCACGAGCTGGTCGAGCAGTTCATCCGGGATATTGAAGCGGCGCGTGGCGTCGCGGAGCGCCAGATACACCCTCGCCCCGGGCTCCCGCCGCATTTCCGCGCCCGGAAGCGACGGGGACGCCGCGTCCACCTTTTTCCATTCGCCCACAAACGCCTCCAGCCGGCGCCGCCGCTCCTCCCGCGGCAGGCTCTCGTCATCGGCGATGTCGTCGGCCCGGCGCATGAAGGCATAAACCGCGCAGATCGCGTTGCGGCGGGCCGGCGGCAGCGCGAGGAACGCATAATAGAAGTTCTTCGCCTCGCGCTTGGCGATCGCCCGGCATTCGGCGTAGGCCCGCTCAAGTTCGCTCATGGCACGAAGCGGGCCCCGATGGCCTGCAGCAGGAGCAGCGCCTTTTTTCGCCCGCCGATTTCCGGGCGGCGCGTCAGGACGTCATAGTCCTGGCCTTCGATCGCCGCCAGGATCGCCTCGCCGCCCCGGGTGAACAGGTCCACGTCCACGGCCAGCGTGAACGGCACGGTGCGAATAAGCTGCCGCCCCACGGTGAAGAGGGCGCGCGTGAAGCTGACCTGCTGGCGCATCAGCGCGCGGAATTCCGGCGTGGCGCGCCGGTCGGCGATCATCGCCTCCGTCGCGCCCGCGCGGCGCATGTCGTCCTGGGGCAGGTAGATTCGGCCCAGAGCGTAGTCCCGCCCGACATCCTGCAGGAAGTTCGCGATCTGGAGCGCCGAGCACGTGGCGTCCGACCAGCGGAAGCGCTGCTCGTCGGCCAGGCCGCAGGCATGCAGCACCAGCCGCCCGACCGGATTGGCCGAATAGCGGCAGTAGCCCAGCACCTCCTGGATCGAGGCGTAGCGATGCACCGATTGGTCCCGGCGGAACGCCGTCAGCAGGTCGGCGAACGGCTCCCGCGGGATGGAGCAGGCGCGGATGGTCTCGGCCAGCGCCACGAAGACCGGGTGGCGCGCCGAACCCGCGTAGCACGCGTTCAGTTCGCCTTCCCAGACATCGAGCAGCGCCAGCGCAGCCTGGGGGTCCTTGACCTCGTCGCCCAAGTCGTCGGAGATGCGGCAATAGGCGTAGAGCGCGCAAAAATGGGGCCGGAGCCGCCGGGGGAGCAGCCACGTGGCGACATGGAAGTTCTCGTAATGGGACCGCGCCAGCCGCGCGCAATACGCCCGGGCCTCGGCCAGCGACGGGGGCTTTTCCGGAATGCGGTAGGAAGGCGGAAGGGCCGCCCAGCCCTTCTCGACCCACGCTTCCGAATCCGCGCTCGGCCCCAAGCTCATGCCGTGTCATCCATTACCGCCAGCAGGGCAGTCTTCAAGCCGCGAGCGGCCGCCGCGCTGTTTTGGCCCACGCGAAGAAACGCGGCCCAATCGCGGGGCCGCGACAGCGCATGGAGAATCAAAGGGCCGTACCGCAGCCGGCCTTCGGGCCCGATGAAGGAGGGATCGCCGGGGACCCGGTCCCCGGGGCCGTCGCTGACTCCCTTGAGACAGGCAAAAGCCACGCCCCGGGAACGGGCGGCTTCGGCGAGGGCGGCGGCTTCCATGTCGACCAAGTGGGCGCCGAACTGCCGGCGGAACGCAACCTTGTCTTCCACGCTGAGAACGCGGTCGGCCGTGACAAGAGTCAGTGGACGCGGCGTCCCCGCCGTGCCCCGGCCCTCCAAAGCGGCGGGGACGCCGCTTCCACCCTCGTCCCCGCCGTCAAGAATCACATCGGGAGCATACACCCTGCCCGGGACGCAGTCGCTCGTCAGCGCGCCCGCGAAACCGGCCGAGACAATCCGGTCCGCCGGCCCCGCGGCCGCCTCCGCCGCCGCCAGCGCGCGCAGCGCCGCCGCCCGTCCGATGCCCGCGCACGCCGCCGTCCACCGCCATCCTCCCGCTGCTTCCGGCCGCTCCCACACCTCGGCGCTCCCGCGCGCCCGCCGCCGCCAGCCGCGCACGAGCGGACGCAGTTCGGCGGGCAGGGCGGCGATGATCACGCCCCGCTTCATGCCGCCGGAGCGTACCCGTGCGCGCGGAACCAAGCGACTGCCGCGCGCAACGCCGGAGTGACCGACCCGGGAACGTGCCCGAGTTCGCGCTCCGCGCGGGCGCTGGAGGCCCACATCTTCTTGCGGCTCATCCGCACCTCCTCGCGGGTGGCGCGCGGCGCCTTTCCGGTGATCCGGGCGCCGATCTCCGCGAACGCCGCATACGCCGCCGCGACCCCATAGGGGATTTTCGTCGTCGGCGCGGGCAGGCCCGACAACTCGCCCAGCCGGTCCAGGATCTGCTTCAAGGTCAGGTTCTCCCCGCCGAGGATGTACCGCCTTCCCGGCGCCCCCCGCGTCAGCGCCGCCGCGTGCACGCGCGCGACGCTCTCCACGTCGACGAGATTCAAGCCCGTGTCCAGATAAGCCGGAAATTTCCGGTTCAGGAAGTCGACGATGATCCGCCCCGTCGGCGTGGGCTTCGCATCCCCCGGACCCACCGGCGTGGTGGGATTGAGGATCACGACGTCCTGCCCCGCCGCGGCGGCGGCAAGCGCCTCGCGCTCGGCCAGGAACTTCGAGCGCTTGTAATGCCCCACCATGTCCTCGATTCCGACCGGGGTCTCCTCGTCGACCACCGTGCCGTCCGAACGAAATCCCATGGTCGCCACGCTCGAGGTGTACACGAACCGCCGCACGCCGTTCTCGCGCGCCAGCCGCAGCAAGGCGCGGGTGCCGTCGACGTTCGCGCGGTACATGGCGGGAGGATCGGGAATCCACAGCCGATAATCCGCCGCGACATGCACCACCGCCTCGCATCCGGCCACCGCCGCGCGCAGCGCCTCCGGCGCCGCCAGGTCCCCCACCACCGTATCGCCCCGCAGCGCCGCCACCCGCGCCGGGTCGCTGCCCGGCCGCACGAGCAGCCGAAGCTGCGCGCCCCCGGCGGCCAGCGCCTCGGCCACGTGGCGCCCGACGAAACCGGTCGCGCCTGTGACGAATACTCTAATCCAGATTCTCCGGATGGAGCGCGATGCCGGTCTCGCCCGCGGCCTTGCGCTCATTGTACTTGCGCACCCAATCCTCCCAATGCTTGCCCGCGGCGCAGTCCTTCCCGCTGAAGGACAGGGCGGCAATGTCGGCGTACGGGGCCTTGTGCTTGTGCTCCGAGTCGGCGCGGAAGAAGCGCACGAAGGAGTCGGCCAGCGTCGCGCCCGTGTGCCGGTCGAAGATGTAGGCCTCGAACGTCTCCCCGCTCTTGAGGGTCAGGGTCACATCTCCGCGGTAGTCGAAGGCCTTTTCCAGGGCGTCGCGCAGCTCGGACTCGCCGGCCAGCGCCGGTACCCAGCCCTGCAGCCGCTCGGCCCGGGCGCCGGGCGCCAGTTCCATCGTCTCCACCTGCTCGTGCGTGAGCCGCGGCGGCTCCTGGCTCATGAGACGGCCTCCGGAGAGGGATGCGCCGCCGGCGCCGCGGGCGGCGTGGAGGCCGGCGGAGTCTTGTAGCTGCGGAAGGCGCCGGCGACCATGCCGGCGAAGCCCTTCATCGTGGTGAACCCGTCGATCACGGCGGTGGGCTCGTAGCCGCAGCTCACCATGCAATTGGCGCACTTGGGATTGCCGCTGGCGGCGCCGTACTCCTCCCACCGGGTGGTCTCGAGCAGCTCCTGCCAGCTGTCGGCGTAGCCGTCCTGGAGCAGGTAGCAGGGCCGCTGCCAGCCGAAGATATTGTAGGCGGGCGAGCCCCACGGCGTGCACTCGTACTTGCGCAGGCCCATCAGGAACTCGAGGAAGAGGGGCGACATGTTGAACTTCCAGCTCCGCTTGCGGTTCGACAGCACCTGCTGGAACAGCCGGCGGGAGCGGGCCCGGCCCATGAAATGAGTCTGGTCCGGCGCCTTTTCGTAGCTGTAGCCCGGCGACAGGACGATGCCCTCAACCCCCAGGCCCATGACCTCGTCGAAAAAGGCGCGAATCGACACCGGGTTGGCGCCGTCGAAAAAGGTCGCGTTCGTCGTGACGCGGAAGCCCCGGGCGACCGCCTCCTTGATCCCTTCGACCGCGATGTCGTAGCCGCCCTCGCGGCAGACGGAAAAGTCGTGATGCTCGCGCTGCCCGTCCAGGTGGACGGAAAAGGTCAGGTACTTGGACGGCGTGAACTCCGGCAGCCGCTTCTTCAGGACCAGCGCGTTCGTGCATAGGTAGATGTATTTCTTGCGCGCCACCAGCCCGTTGACGATCTCCACGATCTCGGGATGCAGCAGCGGCTCGCCGCCGGGAATCGACACCATGGGCGCCCCGCACTCCTCGACGGCGGCGAAGCACTGCTCCGGCGTCAGGCGCCGCTTGAGGACGTGGGGCGGGTACTGCACCTTGCCGCAGCCGGCGCAGGCCAGGTTGCAGCGGAAAAGCGGCTCGAGCATGAGGACCAGCGGGTAGCGCTTCCTGCCGGTGAGGCGGTTCTTCACCACGTAGGTGGCGACGGTCCACATTTGGGAGATCGGAATGGCCATGGA
>DASRSH010000001.1:0-9300 GCA_035656575.1 Opitutaceae bacterium | reverse complement strand
TCAAGCGGACAGCAAATCCGCGCTCTGATCCCGGCAGCTCAATCCGGTCGGGCGCATTTCTGCCTCTCGATGCCCTGTTCGACGGCAAGCCGCGGGAGCTGCGCCGCTATCCGTTCAAATGCTCGGCGCAGACGCTCGCTCTTTATTCCGGCACGATCTTTCCCATCACCCGCGACCATGTGATCCGGTCGATCCCCATGGATGGAACCGTCGCGCCCTTTTGGGCGACGCTGCCCTTCGGCACCTTTGCTGACGAGAGCTACGAATTCGTCGAGTGGGGCCTGCTAGGCGGCGGAGGCCGGTTTCGAACGGCCTTTACGCGCTTCGCCAGCGCAGCGGCAAATGGGCCGCAGGACGCCGCGGACTTCCAACAGTGCTTCGGCATGAACTATGCACAGGCTCTCCGGCTTCTGTGGGCGGACACGGCGACCGCCCAGCCGCAATCGTTCCGGTGGCAGTCGAATCGGCCGCTTCCGCAGAGGCTGAAGTTTGTCCCCGTGGACGCCCGCGCGGCGGAGCGGCTGGAGCAGGAGTGGCGGGACCGCATTGGCTTCCCCGGGACACGCGCGCAAACGGAGGATCCGCTCTCTCGCATCGAATGAACTGGCTAGTCCCCGCCTATTTTGCCGCCGCTGGAGCCGTCGCATTACCTGTCGCGCTCCATCTGTTTCGCCGCCGGCGGCGGCGACCGGAACGATTTCCAAGCCTGCGCTTCGTGCAGGCCACGGCAGGGGGCGACACGCGGTTGCGGCAAGTGCGCCGCTGGCTGGTCCTGGCCCTGCGCTGCGCCGCGCTCATCCTGCTCGCCGCCGCCTTCGCCTGGCCGTATCGGATCGGGGCGCGCGCGCAGACGCGTCGCGCCGTCGTGGTGGTGGCGGACAATGCCTTCAGTGAGCGCGCACGCGGGCAATGGGAGCAGATTCGCCATTGGGCCCTGCAGCAGATCGGCACGCTGAAACCGGGGGATGAACTTGGGCTAATGGTCACGGCGCCGCGGCCCCGCTGGCTGGCGCCGCTGACCGCGGACACCGCCGTACCCCTGCAACGGCTGGGGCAGTTGGAACCCGGCTGGAGCACCGCGCCGGTCGAGCCCGCCTTGCGCATGGCCGGCGAGCTACTGTCGGCAAGTTCCGCCCCGCGGCGCGAACTTATCGTGCTGACGGATTATCAGCGTGCCGCCTGGGCGGGAACAGATTTCAGCCGCCCGCTCCCGGCCAAGGTCAGAGTCGCGTTTTCTCCCCCGCTTTCTCCGCCGAGTCGACAGGCGGCGCTGTCGCATCCAGTGCTGGCTGCCAACGGAACCGAACTGGATGCCAGCGTGACCGCGTCCAATTTTACCAGCCGGCAGACGCGGCGGCTGCGGGTCTACGCCGGGAACTCTCCCCTTCCCCTCCACGATCAATCGGTGGATCTGGATCCGGACGCCCGGTTGCGGATTCGCTTCACGCTGCCGGTTTCTCCGCGCGAGCCCGCCTATTTCCGCTTTGCCCTCGACGGCGACGATTTGGCTGCGGACGACGCCGTCTATGCGGTATGGCAGCCCGGGCCTGATTACTCCGTTGTCGTCGACCCGCCGCCGGCCGGCGACACCGCCGATTTCGTCTGGACCGCGATGCAATCGGCGGCCGACGTGGCCCCGCCGATGCACATCGCGCGCATCGCCCCGGGGCCATGGCCTATCGGAGCGGCGGCAATCCTGCGCAACGATGCCTCCTTCTCGGGCGCGATGGCCGGGCGGCTGGACCAATTCCTTGCCGCCGGCGGCGCCGCATTGATCTTTGCGACCTCGGGCCCCGCGCAGGCGGCGTGGATGGCGCGCCAAGGCATCCGTTTGTCCCCGCTGCCGGACCGCCAGGAGGGTTGGAGCGTCGGCCGCTGGGATCTGGACCAGCCCTTCGCCCATGCCTTGAGCCGCGGCAGCGTCGGAACCCTGCTCGGCTGGAATTTCTCGGGCGGATGGGCGCTGGGCGCCGGTGAGGCGACGCCACTCGCCTATTGGCGGCCGGGATCTCTCGCCATGGGCGAAGTGCGCATCGGCCGGGGGCGGGCCTTGATCTGCGGCTTTCCGCCCGACCGCAGCGCCGGCGATTGGCCTGTCACCCCATCGTTTCTTCCGTTCCTGCGCGAAGCGGCCGGCTACCTGCTTCGTAGCCAGCGGATGGCCGACCAGACGGGCACGGTCGGTCATCAGGTATCCCTTCCCGGGCCGAGCGGAGAGTGGGTCGGGCTTGCCGGGCCGGCCCAAGACTCGCTGCCCTCACACGCCTCGGGATCGGCGATGCCCGCAGCTCCCGGAGTTTACCAATACGGCGCCGGCCCGGATCGCGTGTGGGTCGCGGCGAATCTCTCGCCGGAAGGCAGCGACACGCGGCCCTGGACCGCAGGCCAGCCCTGGACCGCCCTGATTTCCCCTGCGCCTGTCCACGCCGCGCCGCCCAACTTCGCAGCCCTCCCCCGCCAGCAAATCCCGTTGTGGTGGTGGCCGGTGGTGGCCGCGCTGCTTTGCCTTCTCGGAGAAATGGTTCTCGCGAACCGCACCGCGCGATGAAACCCGGCCTTTCCCCCGAAGAATTCGTGCGCCGCCAGCGACTCCGCATGCGCGGCACCTGGGCCGCCTGGGCGGTCGCCTTGCTCGGCGGCGCCGCCGCCTGCGCGGCGGACCCGCTGCTCGGCTCCGCGCTGCGCTCCGGGCTGACGCTGGCCCTCGCGGGGGGCGGCGCCGGCCTCCTGCTCCTGTGGCTGCTGTTCCGGGCGCGACTGGACGAGCGGGCGATCGCGTGCCAATGCGACCGCCGCTGGTCCCTTCAAGGCCGCCTGGAAACGGTCGTGGAATTGCGCGCAGACGGATCCGCGCTGGCCCGGGCGCAGCGCGCCGAAGCCGCCGAACGCATCCGCAGCCTGCGACCCGAGGGCACCTTATTCTGGACAGCGGGGATAACCCTGGCGGCGGCGGCTTTGGCGCTCGCGGCCTACGAGCGCGTCACGTATCGGGCGCACGCGGCGGCAGCCCATGCGCGAGGCGAAGTCCCGGCGGCGGGCAGCATCGTCTGGATCGCTCCCGCCGCATTCCTTCAGGTCAGCTCCCTCGAAGACGTTCCGCTCCGCGCCCGCCTCGCGGCGAACCGGCCCTTGAAGTCCGTCACGCTGACGGAGACGCTCGATGGCTCGCCTGCAGCGACGATCGCCATCGCCCTCGGCCCCTCCTTCGCCGGCGGGGAAGCGGACATTTCCAGCGTGCTGCACCTGGCCGACATCGGGAGCAAGCCCTTCGACTTGGTTTCGTACTGGCTGCAAGCGCAGCTGCCCGACGAGCGCGGGGGTCGCAGCCTCGTCTCGCCCCGGCAACGAGTCGACGTGCGCCCGGCGGGCGCATTGCCCTTGTCCGCCAGCGCCGTCTTGGGGCGGAGCCTGCTGCGGCGGCTGGATGGCCTGCGCCAAGGGCAGCAGGATCTGATCGATCGAACGGCAGACCAGGCCGGGCGGACAGACCCTGCACTCGTGGCGGCAGGAGCGGATCTGTTGCGGCGCGGACGTGAAATCCGGGCCGTGGCCGCCGGCATGCGGCTGCCGGCCGGCGTGCTCAGAAAGCTGGATGTGGCCAACGCGGACGTCGCCCGGGCGGCCTCCGAGCTGGGCGGCGTCGGTGCCGGCGCCACTCCGGAAGCCGAAAGCCACGCGCTCGCTCAGATGGCGGACGCCGAGCGCGCCGTCTACGGCGCCCTCGCCGCCCGCGAATCGGCAGCCGCGCCGGCTTACGCCTCAGCCGGCCGGTCCTCGACATCCGCGCGCCGGCCGTCGCCGCGGTCTGCGTTGGCCACACTGAGCAGCGCGTTGGACGACTTCCGCCAGCCGGAAAAGATGGGCGCGAACGCGGAAGCGAGTTTCGAGCGGGAAGAGCGTGCCGTAGCCGCAGCCGCCCACGCCTTGGCCGATGACCACCGGCTTTCCGATGCCGCGCGCGCGCGCGTGGCCGACGCTCGGGGCGCCGCAAGCGACGCCGCCCGGCAAGCCGAACTTGGCGACCAGGCGGCCGCTCAGTCCGCCGCGGCGCAGTCGCTCGCCGCGCTGGCCGATGCCCAGCGAATCCTCGACGAGGACGCGAAGCGTGAAGCCGACGCGGTGCTTCAGCAGACACGCCAGGATTTGGTCGCAGCGAGCGTGGACCCGTCGCCGGCCGATGCGGCGGCCCAGATTGCCCAAGCCCAACAGGCGCTGCGCTACGAAAGCGACCGTCAGGCCGAAGAGGGTTCGGCCGGAACCGCCCAAATGCTGGCCAAACTGGCCCACCAACTCGCTTCCGAGGCGGACTCCGCCCCTTCACCGGACTCCATTACCTCGTTCGACGCGGGCAGCGGCAATGACGGCGCCGGCACGGCCTCCGATCCGGACGCCAAATACGGCCTGGGAGCGACCGGTGGAAATCCGAAGAACTCCCGGCCGCAAACCAGCGGCCAGAATGTCGCTGCCGGTCATTCACGGCCCAAGCCGGGGTCTTCGCCCTCACTTTCGGGGGCTCCTCCCTGGTCGGACGGAACCGCCGCCGCCAGCGGGTCAGGCTCGGCGCAAGAGGCCTCGTCTCCTTCAGCTGACTCTTCCCCAGGCTCCTTATCTTCAACCCAATCTGCCGACGCCACGCAGCCATCTGCCGCTTCGAGCTCTCCGTCCCGAGGTTCGGCCTCGACGCGGCAGTCATCGGGTGAATCGCAGGGCTCTACCGGCAGCCCCCAGTCCGGCGGCGAAACGGCTCAAGGCGGGACGCAAGAATCGGGTCAATCATCCGCGTCCCGCGAACCGCCGAACGCACAAGGGACATCGTCCCAAAAGGCGTCCGGCTCCCCGAGTTCGGGCAGTTCGGAGCAATCCCACTCCGCCGGATCCAGCAGCGCTTCCGGGGGATCGCAGCCCCCCGTATCCTCCTCCCCGTCCTCTTCCTCGGGCGGGTCCTCCGCGCCCTCTCCCTCTTCCGCAACCGGATCTCAGGGCTCTTCCCAGCTGCCAAGCCAGGCTGGGCAGGCTTCAGGAGGGGCATCCGGATCCTCCAATTCCGGATCTCCGGACAGCGCCTCGGGGTCCGGCTCAGCCGGGTCCAGCGGTGCAGCACCCGCCGGATCGCAGTCCTCCACTTCGAGTGGCTCGACCTCATCGTCCACCTCCGGCCAAGGCGGAATCCTGGGCTCTTCCCCATCCTCCCGCCAGTCCGCGAGTTCCTCTCCAGGAACACCCGGCTCATCAGGTTCCGGCAACTCTGGACAATCCCGTTCTGCCGAATCCAGCACGGCGTCCCGGCAATCAAGCCAGGGATCGTCGGGAGCATCCTCATCGTCTTCAGCCCCGGGAGCAAAGGGCACGCCGCCATCGGGCGCCGGCCAGTCTGGAAATCACCCTTCCGCGAAAGGTGGAAAATTGTCGAATGGATCGGCCGGGGGCGCTTCCCAGGGAACGTCGTCTGCTTCGAAGACACCGTCCGGCCAAACCTTCAAGTCGGGTGCATTCGGAGGCTCCGCGGGCGCCAGCTTCGCCCGCGACGGATCCCCTTCCCAAGCAAATCCCGCTCCTCCGCCCAACGCCGCGGCCGCCGCCGCGGAATCCATCGCGCAAACGCAGGTCCAATTCGATCCCGCCGAAGCCAATCAGCGCACCGTGCGCACGCTGCAAAACTTCGCGCAATGGGGTGATGGCGAGGCATCCCCGGGATTTCCCTCCAACATCGACGCCCTCACCTGGCGGGCGGGCCCCCGCTACATCGTCATGCTCGAAGGCGCCGCCCGTCAGGTCACCTACCTGACCCCCGACGATCGTGCCCGCGCCCTGGCCCGGAAAATCCTCAACCGCCTGCAGAGCGCCGATTACCGCTCGCCTGCCATCGCCGCCGCGCAGGTCCGGCTTCTGGCCACTGATGCTCGGCAGCTGGCCCAGATCCTCGAAGCCGAAAGGCCCGCCGGCGCCCGCAACGAATGGCTGCGCGGCGTCGCACCCGATGACATCGATCCCAAATACCGCCGGGCCATCGACAAGTACTTCGAGTCCTTGTCGCGCGAAAGCGTGTCGCCATGAACCGGATCCGCTCTTTCACGCTCCTCGCGGCGTTGTCCCTGTCCGCCTGTCTGCTTCCGCTTTGCGCGGACGCTCCGCCCGCCTGGAGAGTCGCCACGATCGGCGGGCTCAGGATCTATTCCGACTGCACGGCGGAAGAATTCGGCCACACGATCGGCCATATCAATCGTCTCCTTTTCACGTTCGAGCACCTGTGGCCGGTTCCGCCCGATCCCCTCAAGACCGAGGCTCTGCTCATTTTCGTCGGGAGCAACCAGGAGTTTCTTGCCCTCAACCCCGACCTCGCCGGCCCCAAGTCCAGCATCTGGTCACGAAGCGCCCGCAGTCGCCTGCCGATCGAGATGTATAACCCCGGCAAGCCCGTCGTCACCCACTGGAAGCGCATCAATCCGGAAACGGGAAAAGCGTACGCGTTTTCACCGATCATGTACTCATACCTGCAGGAATCTTGCGTCGACCGATACCTGATGCGCATCGGCGAACGCACGCCGGCATGGCTCAAATACGGACTGCAAAAGCTGCTTTGGGGCGTGTGCCTGCTACCCAACGCCGTGGAGATCCCCGCGCTGACGACCGATCCCACGCTGACGGAGTCCACTCGCGCCTCCGCGGCCGCGCTGGCCGACAACGTCCGGTTGCGACACTTTTTCCCGCTGCCGGATCTGTTCTCCATGGAGAAACCTGAGGTGGAGCAGTTCCAAGGCTATTGCATCAACGCCAACACGCTTGCTCTCTACAAGGGTGGCGACGGGAGGCCTTGGAATGAGCATCTGATATTGCGCACCATCCCCCTCGACGGAACGCAGCGGCCCGCCTGGGCCCTGGCCCCGTTCGGCTCATTCGTGGACGAAGCGTATGAGTTCATCCACCTTTGCCTCCTCGGTGAGCACGGTCGCTACCGGCCAGGCCTTTGGCGGTTTGGCCGAGCCGCCGCGAACGGTCCGGTGGACGAATCGGACTTCGCAGGCGACTTCGGCATGGATTACGCGGCGATGCTGCTCCAGCTGTGGCGCGACACGGAGCCGGGGCGCGAGCGATTCATTCGCTGGGAACCGGGCGACAGGCCGCCCGAAGTTTCAATTCAGCCGGCCTCGTCCCCCGAAATCACAACCCTGCTGCAGACCTGGCGCGCTGCGGTCGACCCCCAACTCCGCTCCGGCAAATGACCCGCGCCGCTTTCCTCGTCGCATTCTTCCTGACAATCATGGGCCGGCCGACCCTGCGCGCCGCGCCGGAGCAGCCCTGGATTTCCGCGACGGCCGCTGGCTGCACGATCTATTCGGATAGTCCGGTCGCGGAAATTCTGCCCACTGCCATCTATCTGAACGAGCTTTTCACCGCCTTTCATCATTTGTGGCCAATCCCACTGTCGAACGCCCAGCCGCGGCCTCCGGTGCTCATTTTCGTCCGCAGCCCCGAAGAGTTCGCGGAACTCAATCCGGACTTGGAACGCCTCCATGAGGCCGTTTGGGCTCAAGAACGCCGGCTCAGCGGGGTGCCAGTCCTCGTGTGCAATCCCGCGCGGCAGGTATCCACCCATTGGCGCCGCCGCGACCCGAGTTCAGGGAGAGAGTATGACTTCTCTCCCGTTCTGTATTGGCGCCTGCAGGCATTCCTAACGCAGCAATACTGCGCGAGCGTGGGTGAGCGGACGCCTGCGTGGCTGACCCAGGGGCTGCGCAAGCTGCTGAATGGAGCCTGTGTGATGCCGAACGACGTTGAGATTCCCGCGCTGACCACCGACGGAACGCTGGTGACCAGATCGGAAGACTCGGACGCGCCACTGGCGCCTTTGATCAGGGCCGGGCGCTTTTACACGCTGCCCGATCTCTTTGCCAACGATGGTCCTCAGCCCAGCCGACTTGACTGGTACGTTGTCAATGAGAACCGGCTCGTTCTCGAGCAGAGAGGCTGGCGGCGCGTCATCCCGCTTGACGGAACGCACCTTCCCTTTTGGCCAACAACCTATTTCGGCCCATTCGTCGATGAGTCATATGAATTCATTCATTATTGCCTGTTCGGCGACCAAGGTCGGTTTCGGGAAGCACTCTGGCGCTTTGGGCGCGCGGCCGCCAATGGGCCGGTGGACGAAGCCGACTTCACCGAGCAGTTTGGCCTGAGCTACGCCGCCATGCTCGAGCGGTTGTGGCACTATACCGGCGCGGGCCAGGGCCAGGTCATCCGGTGGAATCCCGCCGACGACCCGCCGGCGCCGGTTTTCCGGGCCGCGGGGCCTTCCGAAATCGAGAGCCTGCTGCGGCAGTGGCACGCTGCCGAACAGGCGAAACCCTCCACTCGAAGCTGATGCGCGCCGTCCTTTCGTGTCTCCTTTTCCTCGCGCTTGGCGTCACCGTACGGCCGGCGTCAGGGTCCGAGTGGTTGGATGCCCGCGTCGGCCCTTTCGAAATATATTCCGACGAGACTCCGGGCGACTTTGAGCAGAGCCTATTGGCGCTGCAGCAATTGCACGAGGCGGCGACGCGCATTTGGCCGCTGCCTCCCTCTGGCAGCACTCCGCATCCTGTCATCCTGTTTGTAAGTCACCGCGAGTACTTGAGATTCAATCCGCAAATTGACCGCCCGGAAACCAACCGGCGAAGTCATTGGGCGGCGGAGGATCTCCACAGCGGGAACGGTCGTCCCCCGATGCTGATGTTGAATGGGCGCATTGCCCGGAGCGACCAACTCTACTTCAAGATTCCTCTCTTCTATGGCGCATGCGGCACTCTCCTGCTCGGCGAACGGGCGCCAAGCTGGTTGGTGTGGGGTTATAAGAAGATGATCCAAGCGCTGTGCTGCGGACCAAAGGGCGCCTTCATCCCGCCACTGTCCACGGACGCAACCATCGGCGTCCGGGAGCGCGGCGGGGCCGGTACGTTGGCAGCGGCGTTGCGGGCGGGGACGTTCCTAACTTTCAGGGAGCTATTCACCGAAGAGAATCCCCGCATCCGCCGTTTTAACCACGATGGAACCGGAGGAAATCTGAATCTATATCCCGGCGACACGATGCCAGGCCCGGGTGTAAAGCCATTTCGCATTGTGCGGTTGGACGGCACTCATCTCCCGTGGTGGTCACTGGCACCTTTTGGCCCGTTCGTCGATGAGTCGTACGAATTCGCGTACTATTGTCTATTGGGCGGCGACCCGCACATGCGGGAGTCCTTTCTCCATTTCAGCCGGGCGGCGGCGAATGGCCCTTTGGACGAGACCGATTTCACCCGCATTTTCGGGCTGAACTATCAGGCG